>JAFGHH010000364.1 GCA_016930215.1 Deltaproteobacteria bacterium | reverse complement strand
GACCGTCGTCCGCAGCTGGTCGAACCGCACCGGCTTCTCCAGGAACTCGAACGCCCCGGACTTCACCGCCTGGACCGCGGTCGGCACGGACCCCACCGCGGTCAGCACGACGAACTCGTTGTCGAGCCCCCGGGAGCGCGCCTCGCGGATCAGGTCGATCCCCGTCATGCCCGGCATCGCCAGGTCGGTGATCGCCAGCTCGACCGGCTGCTGCGCGAGCGACGCCAGCGCCTCGGGGCCGGAGGCGGCCGAGGCGACGGAGAACCCGAGCTGCTCGAGGAACAGCCGCAGCAGGTGGACGATCGCCGGGTCGTCATCGACCACCAGCGCCCGGGAGCCCTCGAACGGTCGGGGGGCGGACATGCTGCGCCGATTCTACCCGAGCCCGGCGCGGGGCCTCCAGTTCGGCGACCGGCGGGCCGTCCGGCGCGCCGACGGAACGTGCGATTGCCCGCGACCGCCCCGCCGTGTACAACCGGAGCGTCGCGCGACGCCGAGCCCGGGGAAGACGCCGCCGCGACGGGGTGCGGGACGATGGTGCGCGTGACGGCGGCGGTGCTCGAGGTCGACGGGCGGGTCCTGATCGCCCGGCGTCCGGCCGGCGAGCGGCGCGGTGGTCTGTGGGAGTTTCCCGGCGGAACGCTCGAGCCCGGGGAGGACCCGCGGGACTGCCTGCGGCGCGAGCTGCGGGAGGAGTTGGGGATCGAGGTCGAGGTCGGGGAGCTGCTCGTGCGCCACGTGCAGGCCTACGAGGACGTCACGATCGAGCTGTCGAGCTACCGCGCGCGGCTGGTGGCCGGCACCCCGCAGGCCCGCGAGCACGACGCGCTGGCGTGGGCCGCGCCGGACGAGCTGCCGGACTACGAGTTTCCCGCCGCCGACGGCCCCACCGTGGAGCTGCTTTGCCGCGCGGGGAGGGAGGGAGCACGATGAGCGACCGGGAGTCGAGGGAGTCGAGGGAGTCGAGCGGTCGGGAGCCACGCAGCGCCCTTCCGAGCCGGTCGAGGGCGGGGCGCGAGTGCTCCCGCGACCCGGGGAGTTCGAGGCGGGGTGTCCTGCTCGTCGTCCTCGCGATCGGCGCGCTCGCCGGTTGCGGCGACGACAACGGCGCGGCCGAGTGCGTGCGCAACGAGGATTGTCCGGCGGGTTCGTTCTGCATCGACGGCCGGTGCCGGTCGTCCGACGGCGGCGGGGACGCCGACGCCGAGCCGGAGGTCGACGGCGCGGATGCGGATGCGGATGCGGACGGCGACGCCGACGCCGACGGTGAGACGTACACCGGGACGCGCTGCGACGACGCGCACCCCTGCCCCGCCGGCTGGGTCTGCGAGGAGGGCCTGTGCGCCATCGATTGCGGCACCGCGATGCGCTGCGGCGACGACGTCTGCTGCCCGGCCGGCCAGGTCTGCTACCTCGGCGACTGCACGACGCCGGGCGCGGAGTGCTCGGAGCCGGAGCCGGGCGAGTGCGGCGTGGGGGGCCGGTGTCCCGAGGGCGAGCAGTGCGACCCGTCGATCGGCCGCTGCATGCCGGTACCGACCGACGTATCCTGCGAATTCCGGCCCGAGGGGACCTTCGATCCGACGCTGCTGTGGGCCTGGGACGGCGCGACGGACCACCCGACGTTCCGGCACGCGATCGTGACGCCGGCGGTGGCCGACATCGACGGCGACGGCGCGGCCGACGTGATCGTCCCGGTGACCGAGAGCATCCCGGGCACGCCGACGGTGGGCGGGATCCTCTGCGCGCTGTCGGGCCTCGGCGACTGCGTCGGCGGGCCGCGCGAGCTGTGGTGCACCGACCCCGCGGGGCCGCGGGTCAACTGGGTCGGCCAGCCGGCGGTGGCGGACCTGACGGGGACGGGCGGGCTGACGATCGTCGTCGGCGACGGCCGCGGCGGCGCGGGCTGCGCGCGGCCCACCGAGCTGGCCTGCGGCATCACGGCCTACGACGCCGCCGGCAACCGGATCGCCGGCTTCGGCACCGACTCGAGCGGGACCCCGGTCGATGTGACGGTCTGGTGCGGCGGCCCGGGGATCGCGGACCTGGACGGCGACGGCCGAGCCGAGGTCTACGTCGGGTTCACGGTGTTCGACAGCGACGGCCGACTGGTCTGGACGCATCCGGCGAGCTACGCCTACGGCCCGCTGACCGTCGCCGCGGACCTGGACGGCGACGGCTCGCAGGAGCTGGTGGGCGGCAACATGGCGTTCCACGCCGACGGCACGGAGGCCTGGGCCGCCGGCGTCGCCGCGCGCGGCCTGGGCGACGGCTGGCCGGCCGTCGCCGACTTCGACCTCGACGGTTCGCCGGAGGTGGTCGTCGTCTCTTCCGGCGCGGTGCGCGTGTTCGACGCGGCGGGCAACCTGTTCAGCGCCGCCGGGGCGGCCGTGGCGGGCCTCGGCGGCCCGCCGACGATCGCCGACCTCGACGGCGACGGCACGCCCGACCTTGCCGTCGCGGGCCAGAACTCGCTGACCGCGTTCCGCGTCGGTCCCGCCCCCGACCACCCGCTGACCGTGCTGTGGCAAGCCCCGGCGCGCGACTTCTCGTCGAACTTCACCGGCTCGAGCGTCTTCGACTTCGACGGCGACGGGCGCGCGGAGGTGATCTACGGCGACGAGTGTTTTGCGCGGGTCTACGACGGCCCGGGGGACGGCGCGGGCGGCACGACGGTGCGGTTCGAGGTGCCGAACACCTCGTGCACGGGGACCGAGTACCCGGTGGTCGCCGACCTGACCGGGGACGGGAAGGCGGAGTTCGTGGTCGTCGGCAACAACGCCGAGGAGATGGGGACCGCCTGCTCGCCGTACGTCACGCAGTGCCGCACGGCCTACCCCGGCTACGAGCCGCAGAGCGGGGTGCGGGTCTACCGCGACCGCAACGACAACTGGGTCGCCACCCGCGCGATCTGGAACCAGCACACCTACCACGTCACGAACGTGTGCGACGGCCGCGACGAGGTCTGTCCGGCGGGGGAGAACCGCTACGGCATGGTCCCGCGGGCCGAGCATCCGAGCTGGGCATTTCCGGCCGGCACGCCGCTCAACAGCTTCCGCGTCAACGCGCAGCTCGACGGGGCGTTCTCGGCGCCCAACCTGGTGCCGCGCAACGCCCGCGCCGACCTTTCGCTCTGTCCGGGCGCGATCGTCCTGCGCGTCGACGTCACCAACCTCGGCGCCCTCGGCGCGCCGCTCGGCATCCCCGTCGCCTTCTACCACCTCGAGACCGGCGGCACCCGCACGCTGCTCGGCGTCGGCCACACCCGCCGCGTGCTGCTGCCCGGCGGCTCCGAGCCGGTCCGTCTGGAGTGGTCGCCGTTCCCGGCGGAGTTGATCGACGCGACGCTCGAGGTGGAGATCGTGGTCGACGACGACGGCACGGGGCACGGGGTGGTCAACGAGTGCATCGAGACCGACAACGCGGCGACGATCCATCCGATCTGCGCCGGCCTCGGCTGACGGAAGCCGATCCGCCCCTGCGATCGACTGTTGGCGTTCGACGATTCCCGCCCTTCCCCTGCGGTCGTGGATCGCCTATAGGGTGCGGCCATGGGCGGATTCTTCGGCGTGGCATCCCGAGACGACTGCGTCACCGACCTGTTCTTCGGCACCGACTATCATTTCCACCTCGGCACGCGGCGGGGCGGGCTGGCGGTGCTGCACGACGGCGGGGTGACGCGGTTCATCAAGGACATCTCGAACGCGCAGTTCCGGTCGAAGATGCAGGCCGACCTGCCGCGGCTGCGGGGCCGGGTGGGGATCGGCGTGATCAGCGACACGGACGACCAGCCGATCCTGTTCCGCTCGCACCTCGGGCTGTTCGCGATCTCGACGGTCGGTGTGATCCGCAACGCGGACGCGCTGGCGGCGCGGATCTTCGCCCAGCGCACGGGGCATTTTTCCGAGATGCGGGGCGGGGCGATCAACCCGACCGAGCTGGTGGCGGCGATCCTGAACCAGGAGGCGACGTTCGAGGACGGCATCCGGCGGGTGCTCCAGGAGGTCGAGGGCTCGTGCTCGCTGCTGGTGGCGACGCCGAAGGGGCTGTACGCGGCGCGGGACCGGTTCGGGCGGACGCCGGTGACGATCGGGGCGAAGGACGGCGCGCGCGCCGCGACGCTGGAGACCTCGGCGCTGCCGAACCTCGGCTACCGCGTGGAGCGGCACCTCGGGCCGGGCGAGGTGGCGTTCCTGACGGCCGACGGCGACGAGACGCGGGTGCCGCCGGGCGACCGGCTGCGGATCTGCTCATTCCTGTGGGTCTACTACGGCTTTCCGGCGTCGTCCTACGAGGGGATCAACGTCGAGACGGCGCGGTACCGGTGCGGCGAGCGGCTGGCGGCGCGCGACGACGTGGCGGTGGACACCGTGGCCGGGATCCCCGACTCGGGCGTCGGCCACGCGATCGGCTATGCCGCGGCGCGCGGCATCCCGTACCGCCGGCCGTTCGTGAAGTACACGCCGACCTGGCCGCGCAGCTTCATGCCGCCGAACCAGTCGCTGCGCGACCTGGTGGCGCGGATGAAGCTGATCCCGATCGATGAGCTGATCCAGGGCCGGCGGCTGCTGTTCTGCGACGACTCGATCGTCCGCGGCACGCAGCTGCAGGACACGATCCGCTACCTGTTCGAGCTCGGGGCGCGGGAGGTCCACATGCGGCCGGCCTGCCCGCCGCTGATCTATTCCTGCCCGTTCCTGAACTTCTCCCGCTCGCGTTCCGAGATGGACCTCGCGGCCCGCCGCGCGATCCGCGAGCTCGAGGGGCGCGGCGACGTCGACCTCACACGCTACGCGGACCCGGACGCGCCGGCCTGCCAGGCGATGATCGAGCGGATCCGCGTCGGCCTGCGGCTGACCACCCTGCGCTACCAGCGGCTCGGGGACCTCGTCGAGGCGATCGGCCTGCCGAAGGACAAGCTCTGCACCTTCTGCTGGGACGGCATCGGGTGACCGCGGCCCGCCGGACGCCCGCTGCGGAGCCCGCCGCCCCGCCCGGCCCCGCCCCCGGGATGTCACACTTCTCCGCCTCGCGGCCCCCAACGGGCATGCGCATCGCCATCGCCGTCCTGGTATCCTCGTCGTTGTGGGCCGCCGCCGCGGCGGCCGAGTGCCGCGACTCGGCCGGAGGCTCCTGCTCCCTCGACATCCGGCTCAGCCCGGCCGCAGGGTGTCTGTGCCTGATGTCGGTCGCGGTCTTCGAGGGGCCGGGGTGCGACGCCGAGCATCGCTTGTGGGGCGAGACCCTCGGCTGCAACGTGACCGATCGGATGGCGGTCACCGACCGCGGGTTCCTGGTGTCGATCCTCGCCCCCGCCACGGCGCACCCGGAGTGGTCGATCGTGAGCGTCCTGTGGTGGCGTGACGGCGGCGTCGTGCAGTCTCGACTGGCCCTGGAGGACCTGTCGGAGACGGCGGGGCTCGCCGGGGTCGTGCGACCGCGCTTCGAGGGTACCGCGATCCGATTCTCGCCCGAGGTACTGGTCCCGTTCGAGCGGCTCGAGGCGGCGGCCGGCGGGCCGTAGGGAACCGCCGGTTCGCGATGGAGGTCGGGTTCAAGCGGGTCGGCCCCGGGCGGGGCCCGATGGTCAAGCAGGCGCGGCCCTACGCCTTCGGCGAGGCGAACAGTCCGACCGACTGCCGGGAGTCCTGGCGAGGCGGGCGCTGCAATCGCGGGAGAATTTGCGCCGCGCCGGCTGTCCCGTCATAGTTACGTCCGAGAAAGACGGGAGGCCCGCCATGAAGATCAGTCGTCCCTGGGGGTTCTTGACGATTGCGCTCGTGCTCTGCGCGACGGCCGCGGCGTGCGGTGACGGCTCGAGCGGCACCGACACGGGAGACTCGTCCGACACGCCGCCGATCAACTGCGGCAACGGGACGATCGAGCCGGGCGAGCAGTGCGACGACGGCGCGGACAACAGCGACACGCGCCGCAACGCCTGCCGCACCGACTGCCGCCTGCCGTCCTGCGGGGACGGGGTGGTGGACTCGGGCGAGTCGTGCGACGACGGCAACGACGACGACACGGATGCCTGCCGGAACGACTGTTCGCCGGCGTCCTGCGGGGACGGGGTGGTCGACCCGGGCGAGCAGTGCGACGACGGGCCGCTCAACAGCGACACCGCCCCGGACGCCTGCCGGACGACGTGCGTGCGCGCGTGGTGCGGCGACGGGGTGCGGGACGGGGACGAGATGTGCGACGACGGCAACACGGCGGCGGGGGACGGCTGCTCCGCGACCTGCCGGATCGAGGAGGGGTGCGGGAACGGGCTGGTGGAGCCGGGGGAGGAGTGCGACGACGGGGAGGGGAACAGCGACACGCTGGCCGACGCCTGCCGCACCGACTGCCGGCGGGCGTACTGCGGCGACGGCGTCCGGGACAGCGGCGAGGAGTGCGACGACGGGAACACCGTCGGCGGCGACTCCTGCGACCCGGTCTGCCGGATGGAGGTGCCGCCGAACTGCGGCGACGGCGTGGTGGACGCCGACGAGGAGTGCGACGACGGCAACGTCTCCAACCTCGACGACTGCCTGAACAACTGCCGGAACGCGACCTGCGGGGACGGTTTCGAGCGGACCGGGGTGGAGGAGTGCGACCCGGGGATCGCGTACGACGCCCTGTGCACGACGGCCTGCGGCAGTACGGGGATGCAGACCTGCCTGCCGGAATGCGTGTTCGTCTGCACCCCGCCGCCGGAGGCGTGCAACGGTGCGGACGACGACTGCGACACGATGCCCGACAACGGGTTCGCCTGCGTCCAGGGCTCGGCCACCTCGTGCGTGACGACCTGCGGGTCCCCGGGGACGGGCGTCTGCACCGAGACGTGCACGTTGCCGGCGGCGGCGGAGTGCGCGGTGCCGGCGGAGACGTGCAACGGGCGCGACGACGACTGCGACACGCTCGCCGACGACGGCTTCCCCTGCCCCGCCGGCCGGACGGTCACCTGCCGCAGCGCGTGCCTCACCCCGGGGACCGGGGTCTGCACGGACGCGTGCGCCGTCCCGACGGGCGACGCCTGCGTCCCGCCGGGCGAGGTCTGCAACGGGGCGGACGACGACTGCGACACGCTCGCCGACAACGGCTTCGCCTGCGTGCGGGGCACGCCGGTGTCGTGCACGACGAGCTGCGGCTCGACGGGCTCGGGCACCTGCACGCTGGACTGCGACGTTCCGGCCGGGGCGGACTGCACGCCGCCGGCCGAGGTCTGCAACGGGGCGGACGACGACTGCGACGGCGCCGCCGACAACGGCTTCGCGTGTGCTGCGGGCTCGACGGTGACCTGCACCACGTCCTGCGGCAGCGCCGGCACGGCCCGCTGCGGCGACGACTGCACGCTGCCGGGGCCGGGCGCGTGCACGCCGCCGGCCGAGGTCTGCAACGGGGCGGACGACGACTGCGACACCGTCGTCGACGACGGCTTCGCCTGCTCGCCGGGCGCGCCGGTGAGCTGCACGACGACGTGCGGCTCGACCGGGAGCGGCGCATGCACCGACGCCTGCGCGCTGCCGACGGGCGCGGCGTGTGTCCCGCCGGCCGAGGTCTGCAACGGCGCGGACGACGACTGCGACACCGTCGTCGACGACGGCTTCGCCTGCACGGCCGGGGAGACGCGCGCGTGCGTCTCGGGCGTCTGCACCGGCACGGAGGCCTGTTCGACGACGACCTGCGACTGGGGCGCGTGCGACTTCGGCGAGGCGCCCGGGAACGACACCTGCTCCGGCACTCCGATCGACATCTCCACGGGCGGCACCTTCCTCGGCTCGACCTGCGCGGCGACCAACGCCTTCACCGCCACCTGCGGCGGGGGCGCCGGGTCGCCGGACGTGGTCTACCGGCTGGAGCTGGCGGTCGGCGCCGACGTGACGCTCGACACGGTCGGCAGCGACTACGACGCGGTGTTGCAGCTGCGGTCCGGGCCGGGCTGCCCCGGGACGCAGCTCGCGTGCGACGACAACTCGGCCGGCGGCACGCCCGGTCAGGCGCGCATCTTCCGCAACCTCGCCGCCGGCACCTACTTCGTCGTGGTCGACGGCTCGGGAACGTCCAGCCGGGGCAACTACAACCTCAACGTGCTGGTTTCGACCACGCCGCCGCCGCCCAACGACGCGTGCACGGGCGCGATCGACATCTCGGCCGGCGGCGTATTTTCCGGTTCCACCGCCCAGGCGGCCGACGACCACAGCTACTCCTGCCGCCCGAGCTCGACCGGCGGCCGCGACGTCTGGTACACGTTCTCGCTGCTGCAGCGCGAGGTCATCTACCTCGACACGGTCGACGGCAACACCTGGGACTCGGTGCTCCAGCTCCGCAGCGGCTCGTGCGCGTCCTCCACGGCGGTCGCCTGCGCCGACGACCAGTGCCGCAGCTACTCGGGCGGCCACCGCTCCCAGATCGTGCAGGTGCTGGACCCGGGCACGTACCTCGTCGTCGTCGACGGCTGGAACAGCGGCGCGGCCGGCAACTTCGCCCTGCGCTTCCAGCACTCCCCGTGCGTGGACGCGACGGGCATCACCGGCAACGGGCGCTACACGGGCACGACGACCGGCGCGGGCAACGACTCGGCCGGGGGCTGCGGCGGCTCGACCGCCGAAGACGCGGCCTACTACGTCGGCCTGTGCGCGGCCCGCACCGTGACCTTCTCCACCTGCGACCGCGGCACCACGTTCGACACGGTGGTCTACGCCCGGGCCGGCGGCTGCGACGCGGCGGCGGAGGTCGCCTGCAACGACAACACCTCCTCCTGTGCGACCAACCCGCTGTACGCGATCGCCACGGCGGCCCTGCCGCAGGGGTTGAGCTACGTCTACGTGGACGGCTTCTACAGCGCGGGCGGCGCCTTCGCGCTGAACGTCTCCGGGATGTAGCCGCGGCGGCCCCGCGGGGCCAAGGTGCATCGCGAGCATCGTGTGCATTGGCGGCCGTCGAACCGGATGCTACGCTCCGGGTTGGGATGAGGTGGGCGATGAGGTATCAGCTTCCGGCCGCGATCGTCTTCGTGCTCGCCCTGCTCGCCGCCACCTGCGACTCGACGACCGGGTCCGACCCGTGCGAGCACATCGACTGCTCCTCGCGGGGCTTCTGCTACGTGGAGGGCGGCGACCCGGTCTGCGCCTGCATCACCGGCTACCATGCCGTGGGCCTCACCTGCGTGCCCAACGACCCGACCGACCCGTGCAACGGGGTGGATTGCTCGGGGCACGGGACCTGCCGGAACGAGGCGGGCGTGCCGGTCTGCGACTGCGGGCCGGGCTGGGTCCGGGATCCGGCGAACCCGACGCGCTGCGTGGAGGCCGGCGGCGGTGACGCCGACGCCGACGCCGACGTCCCCGGCGAGACCGACGCCGCGGACGACGGGCCGCTCGAGATCCCCGTCAACTGCGGCAACGGCGTGCTGGACGACGGCGAGGAGTGCGACGACGCCAACCCGGTTCCGGGCGACGGCTGCGAGCTCGACTGCCGCTTCAGCTGCCACGCGGCCGAGGATTGCGCCGACGAGAACCAGTGCACCACCGACGCCTGCACGGTGGCCGGCACGGGCCGCCTCTGCTCCAACACGGTCGCCGCGGGCGCCGGGTGCGACGACGGCGACCCGTGCACGACGGGGGAGACCTGCGACGCCGGGGGCGTCTGCGGCGGCGGCACGAGCATCTGCGCCTGCCGCACGGACGCCGAGTGCGCCGAGCACGAGGATGGGAACCTCTGCAACGGCACGCTGGTCTGCGAGGCCGGCACGTGCGTGGTCGACCCGGCGACCGTCGTGACGTGCGACACGACGGGCGACACCCCGTGTCGCCACAACGTCTGCAACCCGGACACCGGCGCCTGCGCGCCGGCCAGCGAGCCGGACGGGGCGAGCTGCGAGGACGGGGCCTGGTGCAACGGCCGCGAGACGTGCCGCGACGGGAGCTGCGTGCCGGGCAGTACGCCGTGCCCGATCGCCGGGTGCGTCGCCGGGTGCAACGAATCGACCGACGCCTGCTCGCCCGCCCCGTCCTCGACCGGATGCCGGCCCTCGACGGGGGCCTGCGACGCGGCGGAGTACTGCACGGGCAGCAGCCTGTCCTGCCCGGCCGACGCCTTCCGGGCCAGCTCGTACGTCTGCCGGGCGAGCGCCGGCGACTGCGACGTCGCCGAGAGCTGCACCGGCAGCTCCGCCGCCTGCCCGGCCGACGCCTTGCGGGCCAGCTCGACCGTCTGCCGGGCGTCCGGGGGGATCTGCGACCTGCAGGAGACGTGTACCGGGACCTCGGCCGTCTGCCCGACCGACACCTTGCGGTCCAGCTCGTACGTCTGCCGGGTGAGCGCCGGCGACTGCGACGTCGCCGAGAACTGCACCGGAGCCTCGGACGCCTGTCCGACGGACCGCTTCGCTGCGAGCTCGACGGTGTGCCGCGCCTCGGCGGGTACCTGCGACGTCGCGGAGACCTGCACGGGATCTTCGGCGACGTGCCCCGCCGACGTGCGGGCGGCCGACGGCACGCGATGCGCGTTCTGCACGGTCTGCTCGGGAGGCTCCTGCGACGAGCCGGCCGCGCTTGGCACCGACCCGGGCCTCGACTGCCCGGCGATCGTCTGCACCGACTACCTCTACGGCTGGTCGGTGACCAACTGCGTCCGCTACGCGAGTTCCTCGTCGAACAACGGCACGTGCAACGGCGCGGGGGCCTGCGCGAGCGTGACGCAGTCGTGCACGGGGGCCGGCACGGCGGTCAGCAACGGAAGCTGCTACAGCGCGGGCTGTCGGGACACGAGCGGCACGTCGCCGTGCCGGGCGGGTGTCTACCTCGCTCCGGGAGGATTCCTCGGACCGTGCAACTACGACGGCGGCCCCTGCTTCTGCGACTGCGACCAGCACGGCTGCACGCCGGGCCACCTGTGCAACGAGCCGAACGGGCGCTGCCTGACGGGCTGCGTCTAGGATCGACCGGCGGCAACGCGCGCGGGGCCTACCGCGGGTCGACGATCAGGATCCCTTCGAGGTGGTCGTGCTCATGCTGCACGATGCGCGCGGCGTAGGCCGCTTGCGAGCCGGCGGCCCCGCCGACCCGTTCGCCCGTGACGGGGGTTCCGTCCTCCATGTCGTAATCGATCGAGACCTCGAGGGACCGCTCGACGCTGGGCGACTCTCCCGGGACCGACAGGCACCCCTCGGTCATCGTGGTCGTCTCGGCGGAGTAGTCCACAATCCACGGGTTGAGGAACGCCTGGATCGGCCGTCCGACCTGGTCGGTACGCTGTGCCAGGAGGATCCGGCGGTGCACGCCGACCTGCGGCGCTGCGAGACCGACGCCGCCGAAGCTGCGCGCGAGCGTCCGCCGCATCCGGGACACCAGGTGCCAGATCGTGGGGTCGAGGAGGTCCACGCACAGGGAGTACCCGTGGAGGAAGACGTCGCCCTCGAGGTTGTCGTTGGTGACGATCGCCATCGGCCGATCCGCGGCTTCGGCGAGGATGAGATCGATTTCCTCGATCGTGAGCGGCGGGCAGCCGGTCGAACCCTCGTCGACGGCGTCGTCGGCCCCGTCGGCGTCGAAGGGGACGTCGGCAGCTTCGGTCTCGGGGGACTCGACGGGTACGTCCTCGACGACGTCCGCGCCGGGCTCGGGGAGGGCGTCGTGGGAGTCGGGAAAGTCGTCGTCGGAGGCGCAGCCTCCGAGCGCGAGCAGGACCGACGGCAGGATCGACCCGAGTGCGATTCGCTTCCGCATGCGGCAAGTGCAGCACGAGCGGCGGGCGGGCGCAACCGGGAAGCGACGAGAGCCGCGCGGCGGACTGCCGACGCCCGCGATCCCGCTCCCGGCGGCTACCGACCCCCGTAGGGCTGGAAGGGCGCGGTGCTGCGGCGGCCGGCATTGAGCGCCTCCAGCTCGGCCGGGGTGTAGGCCGCGGGCGAGCCCTCCGGGTAGCGGTCGCGGATGAACCGTTCGATCGTCGCGCGGGCGTCGAGCCCCGCGCCGCTCTCGAGGCACTCGTCCCACCGCAGGAACAGGAACCGCCGCTGCTCGGCGGGCGTTCGACCGCCCCGCCCCACCGCCGTCGCCAGCTCCTCGCGGAGGCCGCCCAGCGCCGCGCGGGTGTTCTCCGCGTCGCGCTCGTCCGCCAGCCGGTGCCGGAGCCCCGCGGTCGCCTCTTCCGCCTCGCGGTACTGGTAATGCGGGATCGTCGGGATGTCCCAGGGCAGCGGGGCGCCGCCGAGGATGCACAGCGCATCGGACGGCTTGGGCCCGCTCTCCTCGGCGATCGAGCCGTCCTCGCGCACGATGATCGCGTTGTGGGAGTCCGGCCGGTAGACCCAGTCCCGGCCCTCGCGGTGGAAGTCGTAGACCTGTTCCTGGTAGCCGTACCCGAGCTGCCCGCCCAGGAGCTCCCGCGGCCGATTGAGCACGCCGTCCTCGCGATGGCCGCAGAGCAGGCCCTCCGCGGTCTCGACACATCCGGCCTGCGAGGCGGGCAGTTCCGGAGTCGGGGTTTCCAGCAGGGCCGGGGCCGACGATTCGTGGGGCTCTCCGGCGCCGGCCGGACTGCCGACCGTGCCCGCCGCGGACGGCGCGAAGGTCGGCGGCCCCGGGTCGGGCCCCGTCGCGGGAGCCGCGGAGAAGGACGGCGCGGGTGCCTCGATGGAGCGCCGGTCGACCCCGCGCCGCCGGCCGTCGCGGGGCGCGACGGCTCCGGGCGGCACGGAGGGACGGGAGCGTCGGGCGGCCTCGGCGCGGGCGACGGGCGTCGTCGCCGACTTCGCGCCGTCGTGCTCGACCGCGCGTCGGGGCCGGGGCGGCTCGGGAGCCGGCGCCTTCGCGCCGTCCGCCGGAGAGGGAGCGACCTCGAGCCACGCCGTGATGCCCGGGTTCCAGCGGTCCCCGCCGCGTTCCCCGTGCCCGAGCAGGAAGCCGAGCAGCGGCAGGAGGGCCAGATGCACACCGCAGGCGGCGCCGAGGCAGGCGAGCAGTTTCCCGGTCCCTCCGTCCTGCATCCCGCCGTCCCATCGCCGGTGGATCGTCCGCGCGGCGTCCGGCCAACCCCGCGGGCGGTCCGGCTATTCCCCCGCCAGGATAGGCGATGTTCGGCGCCGGCGCACGCCGTACTCCGGTTTCTGG
>JAFGHH010000363.1 GCA_016930215.1 Deltaproteobacteria bacterium | reverse complement strand
CGGGCGACGTGACGTCCGACGACGCCGGCGCGGAGGAGGCCGACGCGGTGTGCGCGGCCGGCAGCTTCCCCTATGGGAGCACGCAGGAGGTCTACACGGCGCCGCCCGGGGCGCGCTACATGTACATCAAGGCCTGGGGTGCGGGCGGCAACGGCGAGGAGATGTCGTCCGGTTGCGGGTTGGTGGACAACGGCGGCATGGGCGGGTACACCGAGGCCGTCTACGAGCTGCTGACGGCGCCGCCGCCGTTCATCGTGATCGTCGGCGGCAAGGGTCACGCCGGGGCCGCCGGCACGATGTTCTTCGGCTGGGGCCAGGACGGCGGCGGCGGGTTGTCGGGCGTCTTCGTCGGCCCCGAGGAGATCACCCCCACCGATCACGCCAAGGCGCTGGTGATCGCCGGCGGCGGCGGGGGCGTGTGGCCGGGCTGCATCGCCGGCGGCTGCGGCAACCACGACGACGCCGGCGGCCGGGACACGATGCTCGGCGGCCGCAGCACCTCCGGCGACGAGCTCGGCGTCAACGGCGGCGGCGGCGGCTACAACGGCGGCTCGGGCGGCGGCCGTGACGAGGCGGGGATGGGCGGTACGTGGTGCGGCGGCAACGATCGGCCGGGAATGCGGCTCGTCCGTAGCCGGAAACTCGCCGCCACGCCGGGAACCGCCGTCGTGCCCAACAGCTCCGACCCCGACTACCTCCTCGCCGGCTACCCGGCGGGGATGTCCGAGCAGAACGGCTGGGTGGTGATCCACTTCACCTGCGAGGAGCCGCCGCTGATCTGACGGGCGCGCGGCGCGGCCGTCACAGCGCCCGCTCGATCGCCTCGCACACCGTCCGCAGCACCTTGACCCGCGCGAACAGCTTGTCGTTCGCCTCGACCAGGGTCCACGGCGCGGCGTCGGTGCTCGTCCGATCGACCATGTCGCACACCGCGTGCCCGTACCGGGTCCACTTCTTGCGGTTGCGCCAGTCCTCGGCGGTGATCTTGAACCGCTTGAACGGGGTCTGCTCCCGCTCGCGGAACCGCCGCAGCTGCTCGTCCTTGGTGATCGCCAGGAAGAACTTGACCACCACCACGCCGTGCTCCACGAGCTGGTGCTCGAAGTCGTTGATCTCGGAGTAGGCGCGCATCCAGTCGCGCTCCGAGCAGAACCCCTCGATCCGCTCGACCATCACGCGGCCGTACCATGAGCGGTCGAAGATCGTGATCCGGCCGCGGCGCGGGAGGTGGCGCCAGAAGCGCCACAGGTACGGTCGGGCGGCCTCCTCGTCGGTCGGGGCCTGGATCGGCACCACCTTGTAGATCCGCGCATCGACCGCCTGGGTGACGCGGCGGATGCCGCCGCCCTTGCCGGCCGCGTCGAAGCCCTCGAAGACCAGCACCACGGAGCGGCGGGCGAACTTCGGCTTGAGCGTCAGGGCGCGCAGGCGGGCCTGCCAGCGGTCCTTCTCGCGGTCGTAGCGGCTGCGGGGCAGCTTGCGGCCGTAGTCCAGCGAGGTGAGCACGTTGCGGTCGTCGACCGGGCGCGGGAGCGGCGGCGTCGTGTCGGGGACGCAGGTCTCGGCGCGCTCCTTGCGCGCCAGCCGGTCGGCGAGCGCGGCCAGCAGCGTGTTGGCCACCGTCAGGTTGCGGTACTCCGCGTCCGCGCCCTCGACCACGGTCCACGGCGCCTCGCCGCGGTCGGTGAGGCGCAACGCGTGCTGCGCCACGGCGCGGAAGCGGTCGTACAGCCGGAACGCCTCCCAGTCCTGTTTCTTGACCCAGCCCCGCCGGTCCGGGTCCCGCTCCAGCGCCTGCAGCCGGCGCTTCTGCTGCGCCTTGGAGAGGTGGAACCAGAACTTCACCAGCAGCACGTCCTCGGCCGCCAGCATCCGCTCCAGCCGCACGATGTCGGTGACCGCCCGGTCCAGCTCGACCTTCGAGATCTCCCCGAGCACGCGCCGGGTGATCGGCTCGGTGTACCAGTTGCCGAGGAAGACGCCGATCTTGCCCTTGGCCGGCAGCGCCTCCCAGTACCGCGACATCCCGGGCCGCTCCAGCTCGTCCGGCCGCGGCATCAGGAACCCGTGGGTCTGGATGTGGCGCGGGTCGAGCCACTCGTTGAGCAGGTTGACCGTCTCGCCCTTGCCGGCACCCTCGATGCCGGCGATCAGGATCAGCACCGAGAACGACTTGCCGTTGATCAGCTCGAACTGCTTCGTCAGCAGCTCCTGGCGCAGCCGCGGGGAGTCCTTCTTGTACTGCTCCTTGGAAACCTTGTGACCCAGCTCGGCGGATTCGAACATGAGCGGAGGATAGCACGATCCGCGCCCCGAGCCGCGCGCCGTGGTGTAGACTCGCGACGAAGGAGCCGACGATGCGCAGCCTCCTCGTTCCCCTGGTCCTCCTGACGCTCGCCTCCGCCTGCGACGGCGCCGACGCGGCCGGCGCCTGCTCGGGACGCGGCACGCTCCGGACCTGGAGCGACCTCAGCGTCTGCGAGTGCGTCGCCGGCTACACCGCGGACCCGGAAGACCCGACGACCTGCGTGCCGACCACCACGCTGTGCCGGGGCGGCGCGATCGATTTCGACGTCGACGGCGACGGGACGAACGAGACCCGGTTCGAGCCGACCGCGCTGGAGTGCGAGATGTACGAGGCGGTCAACCGCACGCGGGCCTCGCACGACAACGAGGGGACGCCGGAGTGCCACCACCCGCTGGCCTACGACGTGGAGTGGTCGGCGCACGCGCGCAACCACTGCAAGCAGATGGCGGACCGGGGCGCGCTGTTCCACGCGGACTACCCGAGCGGCCAGAACTGTGCCTACGGCTGCGGGCCGGAGTGCGAGATGGACATGTACATGAACGGTGCGGGCGAGGACCACTGCCCGCCGTTGTCGCACCACTGCAACATCATGCGCTGCTCGTTCACCCGCCTCGGCACCGCCTACTGGACGCCCGAGTCCGGCACCTGGAACACGCAGAACTTCCTGTAGCCGGTCCGGCTCGCGGCGGCGATTTGTCCGTCGCCGCCGGACCGTGCTAGGAGCCGAGCCATCGGAGGTGCTCGATGCGCGCAGCGACCCGGCCCGCCTTCCTGGTGCTTCCGCTTGCGCTGGTCGCGGGCGGCTGCGGCGGCGACGATTCCGCCGCCGACGGCACGGACGCCCCGGCCGAGACGCCCGCCGACGGCGGAGACGCACCGCCGCCCGACTGCTCGTTCCCCGCGCCGCGGCTCGGGACGAGCCCCGAGGCTGCGGCGTTGGCCGCCGCGCCGGCCCGCTGCAGCCAGCCGGCGTTCGCCTGGCTCGACGACGAGACGCTCGGCGATATCGTCGCCGTCGAGCCCGCGATCGGCTTCCGGGCGGCTTCGCTGGCCGACGCCGCGCAGCGCGAGGGCTTCGAGACGCCGAGGGAGATCCTGTACGACGCGGCGGTGCGGACCGTGGCCTACGTCACGCAGGACCGCGGGGAGCTGGTGGAGGCCACGGCGCTGGTGGCCTATCCGTTCGAGCCGTCCGACGGGCGGACGAGCTTCGACGTGCTGCTCGTGCTGCACGGAACCTCGGGCTTCACCGACGGCTGCGGGATCGCGGGGGACGACGAGTACCACATCCTCGGCGCGCTGTTCGCCTCGCTGGGCTACATCGTGGTCGCGCCCGACTACCTCGGCCTGAAATCGCTGGGCGAGCCGACCGGCTTCCCGCACCCGTACCTGGTGGGACAGGCCACCGCGCTCGCCTCGCTCGACGCCGTGCGCGCGCTCGGCAAGCTGGCGCCCGCGCAGCGCGGCAACCTGTGTGTCGCGCCGCGGTTCGTCGCCTTCGGCGGTTCGCAGGGGGGCCACGCCGCGCTGTGGGTCGACCGGCTCGCGCCGTACTACGCCGGCGAGCTGGAGCTGCGCGGCGTCGTCGCCACCGTCCCGCCCTCGGACCTGCTCGGACAGGGCGAGATGGCGCTGTCGTCCGTGATCGACGCCACCGGCAACACGATCGCCTTCCTCGGCCTCGCCGCGCCCTGGTACGGCCACGCGGAGCGGCTGGACGAGGTGTTCGTGCCGCCGCTGGACGCCGAGATCCCCGCGGCGCTCGGCGCGTCCTGCGACCCCGAGGACGACCTGCCGGACTACACGGCGCTGACCGAGGTGTTCCCGGCGCCGCTGCTCGAGGCGACCGCGGCCGGAACGCTCGGGGCGACCGACCCCTGGGGCTGCCTGTTCGCGGAGAACGGCCTGACCACCACCTCGATCGCGCGGCTCCCGCCGGCCGCCCCGTCCTACGGCGTGCTGTTCGTGCTCGCCGAGAACGACGGCCTGGTCGACACGCCGACCGAGCGCGCCGCGTTCGGCACGCTGTGCGCCCAGGGGATGCGGATGGAGTACCTGGAGTGCGCCGGCGCCGGGCACGTCGACGGGACGTTCTGGGCGCTGCCGGAGATCATCGACTTCGCCGACGCGCGGATGACCGACGAGCCGTTCGAGTCGTCCACGCTGTGCGAGCTGCAGGCGCCGGTGCGCTGCCGCGGGACGCCGTAGTCCGCGCGCTCAGGGCAGGTCGACCGTCAGCACGAAGGGGCCCGACGCGGGCAGGCCGGTCCCGCCGTCGACCACCAGGAAGTAGAGCCGCTCGTCGAGGTCGGACTCGACGATCGTGGACGGGTCGTCCAGCATGCAGGTCGGGTCGTCGTCGTTGCACGCCTCGTACGGGCCGGTGCACGAGTCGCGGAACAGCGTCAGCACGGTGTCGAACGCGGTTCCGCTGGAGCAGGTCGAGGCGGAGAAGGGCCGGTCGCGGCAGCCCCCGAGCGCGAAGACGGCGTCCGGCTGCAGCCGGGCCATGCTGCAGCCGGGCTCGGCGTGGTTCGTCCCGCCGGCCGTGGTCCCGACGTACGTCCCGTCCGTCGTCAGCGCCACCGCATCGGCGGCGCAGGTCCCCGTGACCATCTGGTAGCGCAGCGTGAAGGCCCCCCGGTCCAGCACGCCGCCGCCGTCGACCAGCACGTAGTAGGTGCCGGCATCCAGCCGGCCGACCCACTGCGAGCGCGGCCCGGCGCACGCGCCGCGCGCGCAGCCGACCGCGGTGGAGGTCGCGCAGGTGCCCGAGCGGACCTGGAGCAGCGAGTTCCAGGTCCGGCCGTCCAGCGTGTCGAGGTAGACCACCGCCGGCTCGGTGAGGGTGAGCGAGTACCAGACGTCGGGGCCCTGGGAGGGCGAACAGCCGCCGCCGGTGAAGTTCGAGGCGGCCTCGGTCGTGCCGGACACCGACCGAGGGGTGCTGGACGGGGAGAGCGCGATCGCGCCCGGACAGGCGTCGTTGGGCGGTGCGGCTCCCGGGTCGGCGATGCTCGTGTTGAGCACGTAGTCGCCCACCGCGTCCGCGGTCCTGCCGTCCAGCACGACCCAGTAGGTGCCGGCGGCGAGCGACAGGCTGAGCGACGCCTGGCCCGGCGTGCCGCCGGCCGAGTCGTCGTCGCACGCCAGCTCGGTCCCGGGACACGTGGTGTCCGGGCCCCGGACGCTCAGCACGGCGTCGAACGAGGTGCCGGTCGTGTCGATCGTCACGAGCCGCCGGTAGCGCAGCGTCATCCGGTAGACGACGTCCGGCCCCCCGACGTCGCCGCAGGTCGCCGTGGAGAAGTCGTCGGCGGCCCCGCAGGTGCTCCCGCTGTAGGTTCGGGTGCCGACCGAATCGGAGATCGAGCTGGGCCAGGAGGTGCCGCACGCGTCGTTCGTCGGCGAGCCGTGCAACTCGCACGGGCCCCAGGTGCAGGTGTCCAGGCAGGTCCGGGTGCCGGCGCAAGTGCCGACCGTGCAGGCTTCCGTCGTGCCGATGCGGCACTCGAGATCCTCGTCGATCAGCGTGTCGCAGTCCTGGTCCACGCCGTCGCAGAGCTCCGGCGGCGGCGTGCAGCCGTCGCCGTCCGGCGGCAGGCAGGCGTCGCTGCAGGCCCCCGTGCCCGTCGTCCCGCACGAGGTTTCGCACGGGACCGGCTCGCCGCGCACGCAGCGGAAGTCCTCGTCGATCAGCGTGTCGCAGTCGTCGTCGGCGGCGTTGCAGCTCTCTCCCGGAGGCGCACACGACCCGGCGTCGGCCGGCCGGCACGCATCGGTGCAGATCCCGACGCCGGTGGAGCCGCAGCGGGTCGTGCAGGCCGCCTCCCGTCCGGCGATGCAGGGGAAGCCGTTGTCCGGCGTCCCGTCGCAGTCGTCGTCCAGGCCGTTGCAGACCTCGTCGGGCGGCTCGCATCCGTCGGCGAGCTCGCAGGCGATACAGGCCCGCGCGCCGGTCGAGCCGCAGGAGGTCGTGCACGGCAGCGGGTCGGGCGAGTCGCACTCCTCGACCCCCTCCCGGACGAAGCCGTCGCCGCACGAGGCGGCGGCGCAGGTGTTGAGGCAGTCGTCGGTGTTCGACGTGTTGCCGTCGTCGCAGGCTTCCCCGGGGTCCCGCGCGCCGTCGCCGCAGGTCGCCAGCGCGCAGTCGTTGCGGCACGCGTCGTCGTCGATGTCGTTGCCGTCGTCGCAGGTCTCGCGGGAATCGACCACCCCGTCGCCGCAGTGGGCGCGGATGCAGGCGGTCCGGCAGGCGTCGGGCGCGGTGTCGCTGTTCGCCGCCCCGTCGTCGCACTCCTCGCCCGGGTCCCGCACCCCGTTGCCGCACAACGAAGCCTCACCGTCGTCGGCGTCCCCGTCGAGGAAGCCCTCGACGTCGGCGTCGGGGCCGTCGCCCGCCGCGTCGGCCGCCGACCAGTCGTGGCCGCAGGCCGTGGCGAACAGGAGCAGGCACGCGCAGGTGTTCAACGCGGCCGCCGCCCCGGGCCGCCCGGGGTCCGTTCGTGCTCGTGCGACCGGCACCTCGGACTCCATTCCAGCAACCAGCCTGACCGGATGTGGTTCCGAGGTCAAGTCGAAGGGGGGCGGTCGAGGGTGGATGCTGCGAACGCGGCGCGTTGCGGACCCCGTGGCCGGGGGCTAGGATTGCGTCGCGCGCGTGGAGCTCCCGCCGATCGAAGGGGCACGACGACGACGGAGGCGTTCGAACGCACGTCCGGAGGTGAGATGCGAGCGCTTGCCTTGGCTCTGGTGACGTTCCTGGCAGGCTGTCCCCGGGGCGGCGGCTCCCCCGCCGACATTCTCGACACCGTCCCGCCCGCCGACGTTCTCGCGGACGAGGTTTCCACCGGCGACGTCGCCGACGGCGTGCCGCTCGAGGACGGCTCCACGGAGGTCGCTCCCGACGCTCCCCGGCCCGTCGCGGTCGCCTTCGTCGTCGACCGCGAGCCGTTCGTGATCCACGCGGCGGGCGCGGGCGAGCACGTCGCCTTTCCCGACGTGCTCGGTCTGCAGGACGGCCGCAGCCTGGTCGTCTTCCGCCAGGCCGCCGTGCACGGGGTCGACCCGACCGGCCGCATCGTCGGCCGCTGCGGCGATGCCGAGGGTCTCGCCTGGAGCGACCCGGTGACGCTGGTCGACCTTCCCGGGATCGACGACCGCGACCCGTCCCTGGCGCGTCTCGCCACGGGCGACCTCCTGCTGTCCTACTTCCCGTCGCTGTCCCAGGCGACCGTCGACGGCACCCTGTCGGTGCACCAGGTGTTCGTCGCCCGCTCGACGGACGGCGGCGCGAGCTTCGGCGCGCCGGCGCAGGTGCCGCCGGACGAGGCGATGGACTACCCGGGGGCGCACCTTGCGGACGGGCTGTGGGTCGACGGCGACGGCGACCCGGTGATCGTGACCGCCTGCTCGAGCCCCGCGGTGCGCGCGGGCGGCCGGCTGCTGCTGCCGGCCTACGGCGGCAACTCCTGGAACCGCGCCGATCCCGACGCGCCGCGCTCGCGCCTGACCCTGTTCGTCAGCGACGACGAGGGCGTCACCTGGAGCGCCCTGCCGGTCGCCCCGGAGCTGTCGCCGGAGATCTGGCTGCAGGAGCCGTCGCTGCTGGTCCTCGACGAGCGGCACTGGCTGATGCACCTGCGCACGGCCGCCGGCGGCAGCCCGGGCAACGCCGGCCCGCTGTGGCAGACGCGCACCGCCGACGGCGGCGAGACCTGGGAGCCGTACACCGGCTTCCCGTTCGTCGGCCACGCGCCGTACCTCGTCCGCCTCTCGAGCGGCGTGCTGCTCTCGGCCTTCCGCGAGCTCGACGCGGGGCTCGACCATGCCAACGTCTCGTTCGTCGCTTCGCTGGACCTCGGGGCGACCTGGGGCGAGCCGGTGCGCATCCGCGCCTGGGAGGCGACCGAGGTCGGCTACCCGTCGATCCGCGAGCTCGACGACGGCCGCGTCCTCGTCGTCTACTACGTGGGCGGGACGAGCATCGAGGGCGTGATCTACCGCGTCGAGGCGACGTACTAGCGGCGCCGGGGCGACCCCGTCACGGCTCGGAGGTGGCGAACCGGACGCCGTCGCGGCGGCAGAGCAGCTCGACCACCTGGCGCCCGGTGAGGGCACCGAGGACGGTGCCGGTGAACGGCGCCGTCCACTGTCCGCACATCCACAGGTCGGAGAGCCCGGGGAGGGCGCGCAGCGGATCGGCCCGCACGTTCTCCGGCGTGACGTACCAGCCGTCCGGCGACGCCTTCCAGTTCCCCGTGTAGCGCACGTAGGTCGCGGGGGTCGGCACGTCGACCACCTCCACCGCCGCGGCGAGGCCCGGCCAGCGGCGGTCGAGCGCCGCGATCGTCAGGTCGGCGATGCGCTGCTTCTCCGCCTCGTACTCCCCGCGACGCCCGGCCAGCCGCTCCCAGTACTCGTACGACGACGGGTACCAGACCTCGACCGCCGCCTTCCCGGGGGGTGCGGCGGACGGGTCGAACGAGTGGTGCAGGACGGACAGCCAGCGGCGGGTCTCGCCGGCCACCGCGAACGGCCGCTCCAGCTCGAAGATCAGTCGCGCCGGCTCCCGCGAGAAGTCCCGCGCCACGCCGAGGCACACGTGGACCAGCGGCCGGACCGGGGTCCAGCGTTCGTAGACGTTCCGCACGGTGTCGTCGAGGTACCGGCCGCCGAGCAGCTCGAAGATCAGCTGGTGGCCGTCGGCGGCCCAGATCACGACGTCGCCGCGGACCTCGGAGCCGTCGGCCAGGCGGACGCCGGCGGCGCGGTCGCTCTCCACGAGCAGCTCGACCACGCGGGCGCCGCAGCGCAGCTCGCCCCCCAGCCCGCGGAACCGTTCGGCGACGTCGAACGCCACGGCCTGGGAGCCCCCGAGCGGGACGCCGTGCTCGGGACCGACGGAGCCGCAGAAGCCGGCGAGCGCGGCCAGCGGATACCGCAGCATCGGCCAGCCCGGGCCGTCGATCACGAACCGCACGGCCTGCCGCAGGAACGGGTCGCGGAACTGCTCGGCGAACTGCTGCACCGTGCGGTTGCCGCAGCGGACGAAGGTCGGCAGCAGCGGCAGGATCGCGAGCATCGTCCGGGCCTTGTCGACCGCGCCGCCCAGCTCGGGGGCGCGGAGCGCCGCGGCGTTCATCGGGCTGCGGCCGTACAGCAGCGCGACGAACTCGCGGATCAGGGCGGCGTCGCCGGGCGAGATGGCGAGCAGCGCATGCTCCAGCTCGCCGCGGTCCGGCCCGTAGACGAACGCCCGGTCGCCGCTCTCCACGCGCACCAGGTCGCGGTGGTAGTGGAACTCGCGCCGCTGCACCGCGCCCAGCTCGCGCCACATCGCGTGGAACGCGCCGCTCCGCGAGCCGACCAGGATGTGCATGCTGATGTCGAAGGTGTACCCCTTGCGCTTCCAGGCGGTGCACAGGCCGCCCGGCAGCTTGTGCATCTCGAGGATCGTGGCCCGGTAGCCGTTCATCCTCGCGTAGCACCCGGCGGCGAGGCCCGCGATGCCGCCGCCGACGATCACGATCGACTTCTCCCTCATCGGCTCCTCCAGCCGCAGCCTGACGCCGAACGGCGGAACGGTCAACCGTCGAGGCGTCCTCTTGTCGAGGCGTCCTCTGCAGGCGTCCTCGCGAACCGGGCGACCAGCCGAACCGTGCGAATACCGGCGTCTCGGCGCCAAGGCTCGCCCGTGTCGAGGGCTCGAAGGAGCGCGCAGTCCGCAGGGAGACCCCGGGAGGAACCCATGCACGACCATCGGCCCATCGAACACCGGACGATCGTCGCCCACGGGTCGCTCGTGGCGGCCCTCGCGCTCCTGTCGTGCACCCGGCCTGGCCCCCGAACGGAGGACGTGCGCGGCCCCGGAGAGTCCGCCCCGAGCGTCGCGAGCGCGACCGAGGCGTCGGCGGCCACTGCGTCGGCTCCGGTCGCCGGTCCGTCGGGTCGCGTGCCGGCGGACGACGGCCTTGCCGGGCGGGACTTCGGGGACGGCTGGATCGCGTGGTGGGAGCCGCCACGCGGCCCGCGCCTCGAGGCCGTCGCGGCCCTGGATGCGGAGCGGGTCGTCGCGCTCGGCGGCGGGACGCTGTACCGCGCCGCGGAGGGGCGCTGGATCGAGGTGGACCTCGACGGGGCCGAGGCGCTGGATGTCGCGGCCGTCGACGGCGTGCTGTGGGTCCGGATCCGCGACGCGATCGTCGACGTCCCGCGCCGGCAGACGCTGCGCTCGACGGACGGCACGACCTTCTCGCCCGCCGAGCTCCCGGGCGGGTGGCCGTCGGCCGCGCCCCCGGCGACCCCGCCGGCCGGCTGCACCGAGCCGCCCGAGGGGTTCGTCCCCGTCGTGCGGGGGCTCGGCGGCGACGGGCGACTCGCGGCCTTGGGAGTCGGCGGAGCAGGCGCGGTCTGCCCGATCGAGCGGCACGAGCTGGTGGAACGGTGGTTCGAGAACGGGACTCGCGGCTGGTTCGAGGAGCCGTTGTCGACCGGCTGGGTGCCGGCCCGCGGCGGCCGGCTGCCGCGCGAGCCGCTCGCCGTGCTCCCCACCGACCCGCCGCTCGTCGCCGGCCGGGAAGGCCAGCTCGCGGCGCTGCGCTGCCGGCCGAACTCCTGCGTCGTCGAGGTGCTGGTCGACGAGCCCCATCCGCGGGCGATCGAGCTGCTGCCGCTGGCCGACGGCGCCCTCCTGGTGCTGCTCGACGACCGGCTCGTGCGCCTCGCGGACGGACACGGGGCGCCGGTCGAGCTGGACGCCGAGGGGCGACAGTGGCTCGTCGAGGCGGCGCGACCCGATGTGTGGGGCCCTCACACGCCGCAGGCAGCGGCGCTCGGCGGCGCGACGGCGGTGCTGACGATGGTGGGCCAGGCGCGGGCGCTGTGGATCGATGGAGCCGCCGGCCGCGGCTTGACGCTCGACGCCGAGCCGCTCGGCGCGGCGAAGGCGGGGGAGGGCGAGGCGGTGCTGCTGCTCAACGGCGGTCGCGTGCTGCGCGGCTCGCCGGGGGCCTGGCGCGAGCTGGGGCACCTCGGCGAGCTCCCGCCCCAAGGGGTGAGCCACGCCTTCGGCGTGTTCGCCGGCCGGGACGGCGTCGTGCGGCTGCTCGATCCGCGACGGCCGATCGCGTGTGCCCGCGACACGACGCTCGAGCCGTGCGGCGAGGTGGTGGACGTGGACGAGCGCGAGGTGTTCCAGCTCCCGGACGGCCTGGTGGTCGAGACCCAGCACATCACGACCACGCTGGTTTCGGCCGACGGGATCCGGGACCGTGACGAGCTGCCCGTCTGGAAGATCCACGACTACGCCGGGTCGCTCGGGCGGTTGTGGGCGCTGACCGAGACGCGCGCCGCCGGGGACCGTCGCGCGCCGCCGGAGTACCGCGTCCGACGCCTGGACCGTGAGACGTGGGTCGACCTCGCGGCGGTGCCGGCCGAGTGCGTGCCGCAGGCGCTGGCGGCCGACGCGGACGCCGTGTTCCTGGCCTGCGAGGGCGGCGCGGTGCTGCGCCGCGCCGCCGGACGGTGACCCGCCCCGGTCGTCCGCTCGCCTGTTCCCGCCGCCCGTAGTATCCTTCCCCCGTCCTGGTCGAAGGACCGGACGGGGGTCGAATGCCGGGTCGACACATCGCGATGCTGCTCCTTGCCGCGGGGCTCGGTGCCTGTGCCGAGGGCGGCGGCGTGACCGGGCTGCCCGATGCCGCGGACGCGCCTCCCGCCGAGGACGGAACGGCCGAGACCGCGGACGCGGAGTGCCCGCCGGGCTACACCCGCTGCGGCGCGTCGTGCGTCGATCTGAACTCGAGCCCCGATCACTGCGGCGCCTGCGACGCGGCGTGCCCGGCGGGCGAGGTCTGCAACGAGGGGCACTGCGCCGGCAGCTGCGTGACGGGGCTGACCGATTGCGGCGGCGCTTGCGTCGACCTGCAGACCGACGAGGCGCACTGCGGGTCGTGCGGGCGGACGTGCGGGGCCGCGGAGGAGTGCGTGGACGGCGGCTGCGTCTGCGTGCCGTCCTGCACGGGCCGGGAGTGCGGCCCGGACGGCTGCGGCGGGACCTGCCCGCCCGGCTGTACCGGCGGCGCCGGGTGCCGCGCGGACGGCACCTGCGAGTGCGTGCCGTCCTGCACGGGCCGGGAGTGCGGCCCGGATGGTTGCGGCGGGACCTGCCCGCCCGGCTGCTCCGGCGGCTGGATCTGCGGCGCGGCAGGGCGTTGCGAGTGCGCCGGCACGCCCTGCGGCAGCCTGTGTTGCTACGGCGGGCAGGTCTGCACCGGGGGCACCTGCTGCACGCCGGCCTGCGCGGGTCGGGAGTGCGGCCCGGACGGTTGCGGCGGCAGCTGCGGGACGTGCCCCTCCGGGTGGAGCTGCGACGCAGCCGGCGACTGCGTCTGCACGCCGGCCTGCACGGGCCGGGAGTGCGGCCCGGACGGTTGCGGCGGCAGCTGCGGTTCGTGCTCCTCCGGCTGGGGCTGCAACGCCTCGGGCGTGTGCGTCTTCGAGGGGCTGACCTTCGAGGCGGAGAGCGGCTCGATGGGCCATGTCGTCGGCCGGGCCGAGGCGGACGGCTGGTCGGCCAACACCGCCGCGGACGGCGAGGGACACCTGCTCTACGGTCCGTACACCCGGGACGTGCCGGCCGGCTCGCGGACCGCGACGTTCCGGATGATGATCGACAACAACTCGGCCGACACGCTGCGCGTGGTCAACCTCGACGTCCACGACTTCACCACGAGCACGGTGCTGGCGCAGCGCGGCGTGCGCCGCAACGAGTTCTCCGGCACGATGACCTACCAGGACTTCGCGGTGTCGTTCACCGCCCCGGGCGGCAGCCACGAGCTGGAGTTCCGGATCTACTGGTACGACTACGCGTACATCCGCGTCGACCGCGTCACGGTCCGCTGACGCCGCGCCGCGGACCGGGACGATCCGCGGGTCGTCCGCCGCGGCGATGCAGGAGGGCCGGGACCGTGGCGGAGCGGGACCGGCTTCGCTATGCTGGAGCACGATGCGCGGACGAATCGCACGGTGCGGATGGTGGTGCGTGGCGGCGATGGCCGGGTTGCCGCCGGCGGCGGGCTGCGGTGGTGGAAGTGCGGGCGACGCGGGCGACGGCGCCCCGGACGCGGTCGACGCGCCGGTCGAGGTTCCCGAGGACCGCACGGTCGAGGAAGACGCGGCGATGCCGGAGGACGCGCCGGCGGAGCGTGCGATCGTCCTGCAGCTCGGCGAGGACGTGGCGCCGGCGGTGGCGGCGCGGCTCGAGGAGCTGCTGCGGGCGGCGGCGGACGACCCGTTGCTCGTGCTCGGGCCCGAGGAGACGACGCCGCCGCTCGGAACCGGCTCGCTGGTGCTCTCGGTCGGCGACACCACCCTGTCCCGGCTGCTCGTCGCCGGCGGGGAGCTTGCGGCCCTGCCGCCCGGCTCGCTCGTCGTGCGCACGGGCCGGCTGGGCGAGGCGGTGCTGGTGGCGGCGCGGGGCACCGCCGAAGGGCGCGAGCCGGCGGGACACGCCAACCTCGGCCTGACCTACGCCGCGTACGCGGCGCTGCAGGAGCTGGGCTTCGGCTTCCTCCATCCGCTGGAGCCGACGATCCCGGACGACGTGCTGCGCCCGGCGCCGTTCGTGTCCCGGATCGAGTCGCCGCGCTGGCCGGAGCGCGGCCTGCACCTGCACACGATGCACCCGCTGGAGCTGACCGACCTGGTCAACGGTTGGGGGCCCGGCGGGCCGGCCGACGCCGACGGCTGGCGCGCGATGCTGCCCGAGTGGGAGCGGCTGCTCGAGTGGGCCGTGGCCAACCGGCTCGACTGGCTCAACTGGGTGCTGCTGGAGGGAGGCGAGTGGCTGACGTTCGCGACGAGCGACGAGCGGCAGGGGCGGCTGGCGACGCTCGTGGAGCGCGCGCACGCCTGGGGCCTGCGCGTCGGGATCGACGCGTCGATCGCGCTCCAGCAGCAGCACGCCTTCCGTCTAATCCCGGAACAGGGGGACGAGGCCTACGAGCGGGTGCAGCTTCGCGACCGCATCGGCTGGCTGATGGAGCTGGGCCTCGACTTCCTGGCGACGGAGAGCGGCACCAGCGAGTTCACCAACCCCGGCGACGAGCGGATGCTGGCGTGGATGGACCTGTTCGCGGCGGAGCTGGCCGACGGGTACGGCAAGCCGGGGTTCATCAAGATCCATTGCTCGACGGGGCAGTTCGCCGAGAGCTACCTCGACCCCGACACCGGCGCGCCGCTGAACTTCAACTTCCTGCCGCACTACGCCGACCCGCGGCTGGGGGTGATGCCGCACACCGTGCAGCACTACGGCCTGGACGACCCGGCGCCGACCTACGGCAACGACGATTTCTCGGCGATGCGCGAGTTCCTGCAGGAGGAGGCCGGGGTCCGGCCGGTGGTCTGGCATCCGGAGTCCGCCTACTGGGTCAGCTTCGACGTCGACGTGCCGCTGTTCCTGCCGCTGTACGCCGAGCGGCGGCTGCACGACCTGCGGCTGCTGGCGGCCGACGAGGCGGCGGGACGGATGGGTCGCGGCGAGCACGCCGGGGCCGTGATGCAGGGCCAGGTGGTGTTCTCCAGCGGCTGGGAGTGGGGCTACTGGCTGAACGACGTGGTGGCGGCCCGCGGGGCCTGGGATCCGGGGCCCGCGGCCCTCGACGACGCCGCGGCGTTCCGCGAGCTGCTCGCCGACGTGCTGCGCCCGTTCGGCGCCGACGCGCCGGAGTGGGTCGAGCTGCTGGCCGACACCGTTGCGGCCCAGCAGGCGCTGCTGATCGAAGGGCGGGTCGGCGGCCGGGCGCCGTCCGGGGGCGTGGTGCGGCGGAACGGCCAGGCCTACCTGCAGGGGGTCGAAACCTGGGACGACGTCAGCGACCTCGCCGCCGACCTCGGCCTGCCGGGCCTCTCGCCGACGCAGCCCGACCGGCTGGGGCTGGTCGAGATGCGCAACCCGCTGCACGCGCCGCCGGACTACGGGCGCGAGGTCGGGCCGTTGCTGGCGGAGTTGGAGACGACCTTCGCCGACCTGACCGGGCGGTTCGAGACGCTCGCGGCGCGGGCCCCGGCATCCGTCGAGCCGCTGGCGACGGAGCTGGCCGAGGCGATGCGGATCACGACGCTGCGGGCGGTGCAGGTCCACGGCCTGTACGACGGTGTGGCCGCGGACCTCGCCGGGCGCCGCACCGAGCGGGACGCGCGCTGGAACGCCGCCCGCGCGGCGCTCGACGCGGCGCTCGAGCTGTCCGCGCGGCGCGAGGCGCGCTACCGGGTCGAGCCGGACCGCGTCGCCGCCTGGCGCGAGAACCCCACGGCCTACGAGTTCACCTACCTGTGGGCCGCGCGCACGCTGTTCTACTGGTGGCGCGACGAGGGCAAGGCGGTGGAGCAGCCGCTCAGCCCGTGCTACCTCAACATCATCAGCCCGGCCGACATCGCGCTGGGCGAGGCGGGGACGACCGACCTGGTGCGCGTCTTGCGCGACGTCGGCGAGCGCATGCCGTGGCTCGGGTCGCTGGCCGAGTGTCTGGCCGAGACGCCCGGGGAGCCGGTGCTGCCGCCGGCCGGGCTGCGGCCGTGAGTCGGCTGACCGGACGAGGCGACTCGGCCGGGCCGGGCCATCGATGACACCCGACCGTCCCGCGGCCGGCCGCGGGACGGCCGCCGCGTGGTCGGGATGGTGCACGACTGCGGCTGCCAATCCGACGTCGCGGTCCCGCGGGGCCTGCCGAGGGGCGAGGTCCAGGACCTCCACGTCTGCGTCCCGGACTGCAGCGCCTGCACCGACCGGATCGAGGCCCGCCCGGATGCAGGAGCGACCGACGTCGGCGCAGGGTCCTGCCAGGCGCCGGCGGGGATCGTGCGCGGCGTGCTGCGGGGCATCCGCGAGCCGGAGGACTGCTCGGGCGAGGGCTACCGTCCGGTGGACGTGACCGACCTGGCGGTTCTCGCCGGCCCCGCGCCCTGATCGGTCACCGTGCGGGAGCGGGTCGGCGCTGCTCGTACTCCTCGGTGCACGGCTCGCACGGGCCGGCGCGTCCCCCCGGCTCCCGGCTGCCGGCCTGGAGCGGCGTCGTGGACAGCCAGGCGTCGAGGGTCGCGCGACAGGCTTCGGCGGCCGTCTCCGGCGTGGGCGCCCAGAACACGGCGGTGATGGAAGTGATGCCGGGCATCACGAAGAAGTCGGCCGTCACCCCCTCCGGCACGAGTCGGCGCAGCTTGTCGACCTCGCCTCGCACGTACAGGTCGGTGGTCTCCGTCGACGTCCCCACGGGAAACACGCGCAGGTCGATCCCGGCGTGCGCCTGGACGCAGGCAGCGGCCTCGGGCGCGGGAATCGCCGTCGCATCGCCGGAGGCACTGCTCGCTCCGCCCGGCGCCGGAACCGTCGTTTCCTCGACCCGCCACCCCTCGGCCCGCAGCTTTTCCAGGAACTCCGGCAACGTGGTCGACTCGCGCAGCAGCGTGCCCGCCCGGGAGCACAGCAAGGGGTCGCCGCCGCACGCCGCCGTCAGGAACGGATGCCGCCCCGGCTCCACGCCGGGCGGCGGCGGGGGCGCGTTGCCGTCCACGAGGATCCCGGGCGTGTCGGAGATCTCCATCAGCCGCAGCTCGTCCACGTAGACCACCCAGTGCCGCTCGGCGTCGCCCGGCGGCGGGGCCTCGGCGACGTCGGCCGGGGACGGGCCGTCCGCATCACCGGCCGGCTCCGGAGCCGCGGGACGGACGGAACGCTCGCCGCAGCCGGCCGCACCGAGCCACACGAGGACGGAAGTCAACCGCACGGCGCTCTTCGTCATCGGTGCGCCTCCCTCCGAGTCACGAATCCGCAACCTGCCCGTCAGCGGCGGGCGCGTCAAGTCGAACCACGGTGGTCTTGACCGTGTGACCCATCGGCGCCAGACTGGCTTCCGTCGCTCCAGAGCATCCGTCGCGTCCCACGTCGCGGGGTCGGGTTCCGCGGATGTGCGACGGGGAGGAGGTGGGGCCGATGCGGAGAATCCGGGAGGCCGTGGCGTCGTGCGTTGGAGCGGCGCGGTCGAGCGGCTGGACCCTGCTGCTGGTGACGGGCGCGACGGCGGGGTGATCGTGGACGGCACGGCGGCGGGACCGTCGGTGAACGGCCTCGAGGTGTCCAGCGAGCGGGTCGAGATCGAAGGCGTGACGGTGCGGGGCTTCGGCGGACACGGCATCCTGTCGTGGGCCGACACGGTGACGCTGCGGCGAGTCAACAGCGAGCGGAATTGCGGCTGGGGCATCTTCGCGGAGGGGCACGCACGGCTGGAAGGCCGCTCGTCGGCTCCGGCCCGGCTCGCCGAGAACGGCCACGGAACCGGCTGCCTGGGCGGGGGGATCTTCGCTTCGAAGTCCCGGGAGGGCCAGTCCGTCCGCCTGGTGAACGTGGCGCTCACCGGAAACAACGGTCCTGGGGCGCTGGTGACGGGCGGCCTGTCGGGCGGCTGGGTGACCGCCACCGGCAACGCGGGGGCCGGGATCGCCCTCGAGACGAGCGCCGAGGCAGCCATCGACCAGGCGATCGACCTGCTGTACGGCGAGAACACGCTCAGCAACAACGCCGCCTACGGCGTCCATGCGATGGCCGGGCACTTGCGGGTCTCGACGCCCGCAGCGGTCACCGTCGAGAACAACGGCGGCTGGGGGCTGTTCGTCGAGAACGGCACCGTCGGCCTCGACCATGCCTACCTGCGTGCGGCGCCGCAGAGCATCCGCGGCAACGGCACGTCCGCGGCCTGCCCGGTGTGGTTCGTCGAGGACGGGCGGCCCGCGGTGCAGACGAGGGACTGTTCGGGCGGCGGGATCTTCGCCAGCGGGGTCGGCACGACGCGCGGCACGAACGTGTTGACGCAGGTGGACGTCTCGGACAACCACGGACCCGGCGTCCTGCTCGGCGGCTGCCTGCGCGCCGCCCACGAGAGCTCGTCCAGCGTCGTGACCAAGACGACGATCGCCGACAACGCCGGTCGCGGCATCCTGGCGCGCGCCCCGGTGCAGCTCCGGGATTTCGTGGCGGTGTCGGGCAACGGCGGTCAGGGCGTGGCGGTGATCGACGACGCCGGAACGGTCGGCGGACACGACATCGCCTTCTCGGCGACCGGCCCCGGCAACCGGATCGAGAACAACCTCGGCGACGGCCTGCAGCTCGAGGTGGGCCGGGTCGAGCTGACCGGCGAGCTGTCGTGCTCCGGCAATGCCGGCTGGGGCGGGCACGTCCGCGTCGGCTCGTTCCTCGCGACCGGCGCGGCGTCCGTCGGAGGCCGCGCCGTGCAGGACAACGGCTTCGGCCCGACGTGCCGGACCTGGGACCTTCCGGCGGACGGTGCCGAGCTGTTCACGGTGACCGAGGCCGCGTGCGCGGGGGGCGGCTTGTGGCTCGAGGCGGGGAACCCGACGGGCGTCGGCCTGGACCTGCGCGGCAACAACGCCGAGGGGGCGCTGGTCGACGGCAACGTCTCGCTGACCGGTGGCGCGGCCTGCCTCAACGGCGGGGAGGAGGTTTCCGCCACCGGCACGGTCGACCTCGACGGGGTCGACCAGGCGTGCCTCTGACCCGGAACGGGCGCGGGCGTCCCGGGCGTCGTCGCCGGCGGCGGGCGACCGTCGTTGATCCCGCACGGGTCGGCCTCGGCATCGTGCTTCCACGGCGCCGTGGCGGCCCCGGCCGCGCCGGGTTTCCCCGAGGCCGGGCGATGGGACACCAAGCCTGCCGGGTGCCCGGCGGACGTGCGGCTCGCCTACGGGGGCGTCCTCGCGCCGCGGCCGGGGTCGCTCGGCGGGACGGTGACGGCGACCATGTCGTAGCGCGTCATCAGATCCACCGCCACGCGCTCCGCCTCGGCGGCGTCGCCGTCGACAATCCGGGCCAGGAAGCGGTCGAGCGGCTCGGGCGGCGGTCGCGGCGGGGTCCGGAGGCTGCGGCCGGCCGCGCGGACCAGGGACTGGAACAGCGCCCGGCGGGCCGGGTCGTCGGCCAGGCCCAGCGCGGCGGGTCCCTGCTCCAGGAGCGTGCGGTCGCGCTGGAACAGCACCACCGCCGCGGCCCGCGCCAGCTCCTTCCAGCGCGCGTCGCCGCCGGCGGGCTCCGCCGCGAGCTGCCGCTCGAAGGCCACGGCCAGGCACCGGCGCACCAGGTCCGTCGGCGCCCGCGGGTGGAGCACCGCCAGGGCGGCCTCCGCGGGGTCGTCCGGGGCGAGCTGGGAGAAATCGGGCGCCGGGAAGCCGCGCACGATCTCCTCGCAGAAGGCGATGTCGCGGACGCCGGCCTCGACCAGCGCCGCCGACGCGGCGAGGTCCACGAGCTGCCGGAGCAGCTGGAGCTTCTCCTCCGGGTCCTCGCAGCGCATCAGGCCTCCCAGCAGCACCAGCGGCGGCGAGGCGCAGCGCCGGAAGGCGCCGATCAGGCTCTGGCGGGCGACCGAGCGGAGCGAGGGCAGCCGCGCCGTCTCGAGGTCCTCGGGGGGGCGGTCGTCGTCCGGGGGGCGCAGCCGGAGCTCGCCGGCCAGATCGGTCGGCACGTCGGCCGTGCCGTTGGTGCCGACCCAGAACGTCAGCCACTCGCTGGTCGGGTCGAGCTCGAGCGTGAACGCGGCCTCGACCGGCGCGTGGCGCTCGATGAGGGCGATCGGTCCGGCGGCGGACCGGTGGGCCTGCAGGATCGTCAGTGACGCGCGCAGCGGCGGCTGCGCGCCGAAGTCGGCGCGGGCCACGATCTGGTATGCGCGCAGCGGCTCCCGGCAGGTGATCGTCAGGTGCAGGTAGAAGTCCGTCGGCCGCTTGTCGTGGCGGCGGATCTCCATCAGGCGCATGCGCACGCCGCGCGTCTGGGCCGGACCGAGCAGGCCCAGGCGCAGGGCGGTCGCGTCGGCGTACGGGCTGCGCGACGGCGGCGGCATCGGGACTCCCCGGGCCGGCGGCGTCCCCGCCGGTCCCGGGGTTCAGGCTACCGCACGGCGGCCGGCGCCGCAAAGAGGCGGAGCGCGGAGCGTGGTTCCGGGCCGTCGTTGATCGGCGGGGGCGGGAGCGCGTATCGCGGCGGCATGGACCGACGGAACGGCCGAAGCGGGCACTGGCGTCGGGGTCCCGTGGGCCGGGACTCCGTGCCGGAGGTCCTGCGCCGCGGCCCTCCTGCCTCCCGCCGTCGCCGTCGCCCGGTCCGGGTGCGCGAGCCTTCCCCGCGGCTTGTGGACCGCGGCGGCCGCGGTCTATGCTTCGGCCGACCGAGGAAGGAGGAACCGGGATGCCGAAGCCGATGAGCGTGTGTCTCGAGCAGTTGGATCGGGGAGACGATCGCTTCCTGCGTTGCGTGGCGGTGCCGGGCCGCGGCCCGGGCCTGCGCCTGGATGCCGACGGCGCGGTGCGCTGGCGCGAGGACGGGGCCCACTGCGAGCTGTGGGTCTCGACGGACGAGCGGCTGATCCTGTTCCGGCCGGCCGGCGGCCCGCCGGCCACCGTGTCCCGCGCGGGCCGTTCGGTGGAGGCGCCGGAGGAGAAGCCCGTGGTGCTGCTCGGCGGCGACGAGATCCGCATCGGCGCCCGGACGTTCCGCGTGCACCTGCACGGGCCGACGCAGGTCCTGGCGGCGCCCGAGCCGTTCCAGCCGCGCGTCGAGCGCGGGCGGCTGCGCGCGGCCGCCGCGGCGGTGGCGCTCGGGACGGCCGTGGCCGCGGCGGGCTGCGGCGGCGGCACGCCGACCGGCACGACGACCCCGGGCGACCCCGAGGACGCTTCCGTCGAGCCGCAGGAGCCGGACTCGGGCGAGCCGATCGAGGTCCGCTACCAGCCGCCGGCGCCGCCGATGGAGTACCCGAGCCCGGAGCCCCCGGACGAGCCGGAAGGCCCGGCGGAGGAGTAGGACGCGGGATGGCGCGGAGCGGCGCGATGCGACGGGGACTCCGGCCGGGCGCCCGGCGGCTCGTGCTGGCGGCGGCGCTGGCCGGGGCCGGGTTGTGCCTCGCGGCGTGCCGCCAGACCACGCCGCCCGGGAAGCGCGACGCCGCGGGGTCGCCGGGCGCGCCGATGACGGTCGTCGATGCGCGGGCCTGGCTGCAGGACGACACGCTGCCCGAGGGGCTCGATCCGCTGCCGGGGCACGCGACCGAGCCGCCGCTGGTGGTGCTCGAGCGCGGTGTCGGTGCCCGCGCGCTGCGGCTCGAACCCGAGGTCGGCACGCGCCAGGTTCTCGCCGTGCGAGTCGAACAGGCGGTCGATGAGGCGGTAGACGGCGTGGCGGAGCGCGTCGATTTCACGGTGCGGCTGCGGGTCGAGCTGACGGTCGAGGAGCGCACGACGGACGGCGGCCTGCGCGGAACGCTGCGGATCGGCGGCACGACGCTGGAGCGCGAGCCGTCGGAGGCGGAACGGATCCCCGTCCTGCGGAAGGCGGTGGCCGAGCTGGCGGGCGTCGCGGCGCGCGTGCAGCTCGGACCGTTCGGCGACCTGATGCAGGCCGAGTGGGAGTTGCCGGCCGGGTGGTCGGCGGAGGTGCGGGACGCCGCGCGGATGGTCACCGGCACCCTGGAGCTGGTCGCGTCGGCGCTCCCGGCGGAGCCGGTCGGCGCCGGCGGGCGCTGGGGACGCGAGTTCCGGAGCGGTCCGGACTCCGGGCTGGACGCGACGACGCGCGAGCGCTTCCTGCTGGAGGCGCTGGACGGCGCGCGGGGTCGCCTGCGGGGCCGCACGCGCACACGGGCCGGCGAGCAGGAGCTGCAGGCGCCGCCCGACGCCGCCGATGTCCAGGTCCGGCTGCTCGAGCTGGACCTGCGGGACTCCACCGAACTGCTGTTCGACCTCGGCCGGCCGCTGCCGCTGCAGGGCCGGCGCGCGCTGAGCTCGATCCAGCGGCGCCGGCAGACCGTGGACGGTCGGACGGAGCTGCGGGAGACGCGCACGCGCACGCTGCTCGAGCTGGAGCCGGCGGGCGACGACTGAGGGAGCGTCCGGCGCGGGCCGGGCGGGCGGGAGCGGCGATGGACGACGAGGAGCGCCGGCTGTTGGAGCAGGAGGACGTCTACTCCGGCGAGGGGATCTCGGTCCGCGCGCTGGAGGAGACGATCCGCACCGAACGCACGCGGCAGAACGACCGGCTGGGCGAGCTGGCGCGGATGCGGGCGCGCAACGCCGAGATCCAGCAGGCGCTGGCGGCGGAGATGGGCCGGCTGCGCGAGCTGTCGGACCGGCTGAGCCTGGACCGCCGGGACGACCGGGGACGCTGGCGGCGGCTGCTCGGCCTCTTCCGCGGCCGCAAGGGCCGGACCCTCGAGCACCGCTCGGTGGAGCAGTTGCTGCGCGAGCAGTACGAGCTGAGCGCGCTGCGGCTGAAGGAGGCGGCGGAGTTCGTCGACCGCCTCGAGGCGGCGAAGACGGACCTGTACGACGAGGTCGAGCGGCTGAACGGGAAGATCGTGGAGTCGGCGCAGAACGAGGAGCGCGCGGCCGCGCTGGTCACGCGGCTCAAGACGTTGAAGGGCGAGCTGGAGGCGCGCCTGGCGCGGCTCGAGCCGACCTCCGCGGAGGGGCGGAAGTTCCAGGCGGAGCTGGACCGGGTGCGGCGCGGGCTGGCCGAGCACGCCACGCGGCTGCGGCTGTACTCGACGGCCGAGGACCGCCTGGCCGGCCTGAAGGGCAACACCTGGAAGCTGGCCGAGGTGATCGCGAACCTGCAGGCCGACATCCAGCGCTACGTCACCGCCGCCTCGGAGAAGCTCGACCTGATCGGCGGCCAGATCCAGGCGATCGGCGCCGCCGCCGACGCCTCGCTCGTGCTGCTCGAGCTGAAGCACTCGCTGGAGTCGATGACCGAGTCGGTGCACCAGACCACGCGCTTCGTCGCCGAGACCCAGGCCTACTTCCGCGAGAACGTCGACCGGATGGTCGCCGACCTGGACGTCTACGACGCGGAGACCGAGCGGGCGCTGACCGAGACGGTCGCGCTGTCCGAGGCGTTCGGCGAGGCGGAGGTGGAGCAGGCGCTGTCCCAGGCGATCGCGCGCAAGGCCGCGGCCGCCGGACTGTCGCCGGAGCCGGAGGAGATCGTGGAGGTGCCGGCGATGGCGAGGCGGGGCTCGGCGGGCGGGACCGCCGCGGGGTAGGGTGATGACCGAGCGAGCGGCCGGCGCGCCGGCGGGGATCCCGGCCCGCACGCTGCAGGGCGGCGAGGAGGCCGCGCACGTCGCGCTGCTCGGCGACGTGCTCCGGGCGGCGCGGCTGGGCCCGCAGTACCCCGACGCCCGGCGTCTGGCCGCACACCTCGGGGTGCTGGCGCCGGCGGTCCATCGCGGCCTGTACCCCGGCCTGGAGGTCGACCTGCGCTCCGGGCTGCCGACGTACCGCGAATGGACGCGGGGACAGACGGACGTGCGGATCGCCGCCGATCAGCTCCGGCAGCTCGGGGAGCGGACGGCGCTCGAGCGCAAGGCGGCGGCGGATCCCGGCTCGATCCACGCGCGGCAGCTCGTCAAGCACGACTACTACGCCGCGATCCGCGACGTGGAGCCGGCGCCGCTGGGCGAGATGACGGTCGCGTTGCGGCGCGTGGATCCCCGGCGACGTCGTGCCTCGTTCCACGTCGTGCTGGACAAGCTCGACGCCTCCGGCGTGTTCGTGCGCTACTCGATCGATCTGACGCAGACGGCCGACGCCTGGAACCGGCAGCTCGTGGTGCTGGACGACGACAGCACGCGGCACACCGAGGGCTTCCGCTCGCTGATCTACCAGTTCACCTCGTACGACGCCGAGTTCACGCTGGTGCGGCTGGCGACGCTGGG
>JAFGHH010000362.1 GCA_016930215.1 Deltaproteobacteria bacterium | reverse complement strand
GGCGTCCGTCGCTACGTGGGTCCCCTACCGGATCGGAAGGCCGAGCCCGCCGGGCCCGCCCGTTGCGGCGCGCTCCGGGGGGTTCCGCGGGCGGGGCGGGCTCAGATGCTCAGGAAGTAGAAGGTGAGGCTGGCGCCGAGGTTCCACCAGTACGGCAGGCCGTCCTCGGATTGAAGGACCGCCGGCTCGGTCGTGGTCGAGAGCTCGTAGTTCGAATAGATCGGCACGTGAAAGTCGAAGCGCAGCCCGAGCGCGATGTACTGGGTGACGAACAGGTCGAGCCCCGCGCCGAACCGCACCATGGCGCCGCTGTAGGAGACGTCGTCGCCGAAGAGCAGGAACGAGGAATCCAGGTCGGGGTGCCCCGTCCACGTGGCGTAGCCGCCGGCGATGTCGATCCAGGGGTCCCAGAAACCGCTGGCGAGGAAGTGCCCGCGCAGCCCCGCCGCCACGTCCAGGTAGAACGTGTCCTGCGTCTGACCGCTGTACTCGTATTCGCTCGTCGTCAGCTGGACCTCGCCGAGCAGAGAGAGCCACGGGATGATGCGCCACAGCAACCCGGCACTGATGTCGACGCCGGCCTCGGCAATCGACCCCGGTTGTGCGCTCGCCCCGACGGGGCCGCCGCCGCCGATGCTGAAGTACAGCCCCGGGCCCTCGTGCGGGAGCTCGCGGTCGACCGCGTCCCAGATCGTCGCCATCTGCCGCCGGGTCAGGCCGCCGCCCTGGGCGGGGTACTGCCCGGTCGGGTACTGGCCCGTCGGGTACTGGCCCGTCGGCGGCTGGCCCGTCGGCGGCTGGCCCGTCGGCGGCTGGCCCGTCGGTGGCTGGCCGGCGGGGGCGGCGAGGCGGTTGAGCGACTCCTGCGCCTGGGCGGCGAGGTCGGGCGCGACGTCGGGGGTATTGACGATCGCCTGGTAGCGGGCGCGCGCATCCTCGATCTGTCCGAGTTCCTCGTAGCAGGCGGCGATGTTGAACATCGTGTCGGGGAACGGCACGATGTCGTAGGACTGCTGGAACGCGGCCACGGACTCCTGGAACCGCCCCTCCGCGAACAGCTGCTCACCGGTCATGTACGACTGGCGCGCGACCTCGAACTCCTCGTCGGTCTGCGCCGAGGCCGCGCCCGCCCACAGCGCGGTGGCCAGAACCAGGATCGCCAAGCTCACCCTACGCATTGCTTTCCTCCCGCCCCGGCGCGTGCGGCCCGAGTTTCGTCCGAGCGCCGGCTGCAAGTGAACGTCGTCGTGGATCCATCCTCCGACGGCTAGTGTCCGAACGGCGAGTCGCGCAGGCGCCCACCGGTATCGAGCTGCCGAACGCCGCTTCCGGCCTCGATGCGGATGCCGACCCCGGCATCCCGCGAGGGCACGACGATCACGGGGGTGTCTCGGCGGACGACCGTGCCGGCGTCCGGGGTCATGGTGACTTCCATCGCCACGGCCTCGCGCGCCCCCGCATCCCGCTGCCCGCTACGGACCCGGTCGAGCGGCATGTTGACCATGCCGGCCTCGCTGGCCCGGAACGTCGCCGGCTGATCCCGGAACCCGCTCTTGCGGAAGATGACCTGCACCTCGCCGTCCGACTTGGGGAACTCGTACTGGCACGCCGTCTGGCAGAGCTCCTCCTCGCTGCCGTCGCCCTTCACCAGGAACACCTTGGCGTTCTGGGGCGTCGTGATGAACGTGATCTGCACCAGTTCCGGCGCCGTGTCCGGGGCCACGTCCGGCCCGACGTCCGGCCCCGTCGCCACGACCGTCGTCTCCGTCACCTCGGGCCCGGCGTCGGGCCCCGTCGCCACGGTCGTCTCGGGCTCCGCCGCGGCGGTCCCGGCATCCGCGCCGCCTGGAGCATCGGCGACGACGGTCGTGCCGCCGTCCGCTCCCGGAGGGCCGCCGGCGTCGGCGGAAGCCAGGACGATAGCCGCATCGGCCGCCGCGGGAGCGGCCGTCGTGGTGCCCTTCGTACCGTCGTCGCGCAGCACCAGGAAGTACACGAGCGTTCCGACGCCGCCGGCGACCAGGACGAACAGGACGAGGAAGAGGGGCAGCATCGAGCCCTTCTTCGCGGGCATCTCCGCGGTGCCGGTCGAGGCCTGTTGCGGCCAGGCCATCGGCGTCGGCCCCGTGGCGTACGCCGGCGACGGCCCCGTGCCCGGCACCATCGGCGCCGCGCCCGGATAGCCGCCGCCCGGAGTCGGCATGCCCGGCATGCCCGCCGCCATCTGCCCCGCGGCGGACCCGAAGGAGGCCGGCGCCCCGGGGTACGGCGGCTGCTGCATCCCGCCGCCCGGAGTCATCGCGGTCGGCGGCACGCCCGGCGGACGCATCCCCGTCGGCGGACGCATCCCGCTCGGCGGCATCGGCATCCCCGGCGCCATCCCCGTCGGCGGGCGCATCCCGCTCGGCGGCACCGGCATCCCCGGCGCCATCCCCGTCGGCGGACGCGCGGCCATCATCCCCGCGGACGCCGCGGCGGCCAGATAGGCCGTCGAGCCGTCCATGATGCCGCTGGCCTGCTGCAGCGCCTTCGACAAGTCGCGGCACGAACCGAACCGGGAGCCGGGATCCTTCGCCATCGCCTGCAGGATCACCTGCTCGACCGGCGGCGGAATCCCGGGGTTCACCGCCGACGGCGGCGCCGGCTGCTCGGTCAGGATCTTCACCAGCACGCCGGTGGGATTGTCGGCCTGCACCGGCAACGAACCGGTCAGCGCCTCGTAGAGCATCGCGCCGAGCGTGTAGATGTCCGACCGGTGATCGAGATTCGAGTCGCCGCGCGCCTGCTCGGGCGACATGTAGTGCGGCGTGCCGATCACCATCCCGGTCTGGGTCAGCTTCGAGCCGGCCTGGCGGATCTTGGAGATGCCGAAGTCCAGCACCTTGACGAAGTCGAGGTCCCCCTCCCGTTCCACCAGGAAGACGTTCTCGGGCTTCATGTCGCGGTGCACGATCCCCTTGTCGTGCGCCGCGGCCAGGGCCCGGCAGACCTGCGCGAAGATGTGCACCGCGCGCGGAAGCGGCAGGATCGGCGTCTCGTTCAACGCCCCGCGCAGCTCCCGGCCGTCGAGGAACTCCATCACGATGTAGGCGGTCCCGTCATCCATCTGGTCCATGTCGGACATGCCGAGGATGTTCGGGTGCTCGAGCTGCGCCGTCGTGATCGCCTCGCGCCGGAACCGCTCCAACGCCTCCTGGTTGCGGGTGAAATCCGGATGCAGCGTCTTGATCGCGAACCGCTTGCCCAGCGTCACGTGGCGGGCGAGGTAGATCTTCCCCATCCCGCCCTCGCCGAGCTTCCTCTCGACCCGGTACTTGCCGCCGATCACCTGGTCGAGGAACGTGTCCTCGTCCGGACCGCTCACGATCAGGAGCTTCGCCGCATCGACGATGCAGAACTGCACCGAATCGTCATACTGTCGGTGGCATTCCGGACAAACCTTCACCGCTCGCCTCCCGCGTTCACCGCCCCAGCATCATGACCCAACACCTGGGGTCGGTCAAACGGATTGACGCACCGCACAGACGTGCAGAGCGTCGGTCGTATTCCTACGATTTACCTTTGTTCACGGATCTATCGGTGAGCGATTCCGCACGGGCCTCGGCCACCAGGGCCAGTCGGCCGAGCTCCCGTTCCAGCTCCCGACGCACACCCTCGAGCTGCTCGACCGGGACGTCCTCCGGCACCGCCATCGGCCTGCCGACCACGACCACGACCCGACTGAACGGCCACGGCAACGCGAACCCGTCCCAGGTTTGCAGCCGCCAGGCCCGTACGCAGGCCGAAGACATCGGAATCAGGAACACTCCGGACCGCGAGGCGAGGTAGACGACCCCGGGCTTGACCACGCCGCGGGGTCCCCGCGGGCCATCGACGGCCAGGGCCAGGTCGAGCCCCCCGCGGAGGCGTTCGAGAGCCCCGGCCAGCGCCCGCGCCCCTCCCCGGCTGCTCGAGCCGTCCAGCACCTCGAAGCCGAACCGCCGCATCACCCGCGCCTGCAGCCGGCCGTCCCGGCTCAGGCTGGCCAACACCGCGGTCCGCGGACGCGGCCAGCGCAGGAGCGGAACCTGCCGTCCGTGCGCGAAGGCGTAGACGCACGGATGGGGCAGCGTGGCGGGCGACGGTCCGACGAAGGTCACCCGCAGCGTGCGGACCAGCAGGCGAGCGAGGAGCGACACGAGCGCCGCGCCGAGCGCCGCGAGCCACCGTCGAACCGGTCCCGGTCGCTTCGCCATCGACCCGCCGCTCCCCGGAGCGCCGCCGCCGCGCCGTCTACTTCGTCCCGAACAGCCGGTCGCCCGCGTCCCCCAGCCCCGGCAGGATGTACCCCCGCTCGTTGAGCCGTTCGTCCCGCGCCGCCGCGAACACCTCGACGTCGGGGAGCTCCCGCTCCAGCAGCGCGATGCCCT
>JAFGHH010000041.1 GCA_016930215.1 Deltaproteobacteria bacterium | reverse complement strand
GCGTGGTTCGCTCACGGCATGGCGGGGACGCAACTCGAAGGTGAATGCGCGATCTGTGGTCGGCCGCTGCGCCAGGCGCGGGCGCCGCTGGAGGTCACGTGCGGGTTGTGCGGCGGACGTTTCGACTCCAACGTCGTCTGCGAGGACGGGCACTACGTCTGCAGCCGGTGTCACGCGGTGCCGGCCGAGGACTACATCGCGGCGGTGTGCGCGGCGACCGTCGAGCGCGACCCGGCGGCGCTGGCCCGCCGGCTGATGCTGCACCCGGCGGTCAAGATGCACGGCCCGGAGCACCACTTCCTCGTACCGGCCGTGCTGCTGGCCTGCCACGCCAACGTCGCCGGCGAGCGCGAGGCGCTCCCGACCCGGCTGCGGGAGGCCCGCCGCCGCGCCCAGGCGCTCCCGGGATGCCTGGGTGGGACCCACGGCAGCTGCGCCGCCGCCGTCGGCTGCGGGGTGTTCGTCAGCGCGCTGACCGGCGCGACGCCGCTGTCGCGCGCCGCGTGGCGGCAGAGCAACCTGGCGACGGCGCGGGCGCTGGTCCGTGTCGCCGAGGCGGGCGGGCCCCGCTGCTGCAAGCGCTCCACGCTCCTCGCCCTGTTGGAGACGGTCGGTTTCGTCGCCGAGGAGTTCGGCGTGGTTCTCCCGGCGGCCCGACCGATCGTCTGCACGCACGTCGAGCGCAACGCGGAGTGCCTGCGGTTGGACTGCGCATTCTTCCCGCGCCCGTCGCGCGTACGCGAGGCGGCCGCGACCGGGCCGACCGCCTCGGCCGGAAGAGCGGCCGCGAAGAAGGCGCCCGCGGCGAGGAAGCCGGCACCGAAGAAGCCGGCCCCACCGAAGAAGCCGGCCGCACCGAAGAAGCCGGCGCCCAAGAAGCAGATCGCCCGGAAGCGCTGAGGACGCCTGCCTCAAGAGCCCGGCGGAGGAGATCGAGCCAGGATGCAGTCGTCCACGCCCGCGAGCCGCCGACCCCGGATGCTGCTGGTCAAGAGCTGGTCGAACGGCGACTACCCGCAGGTGTCGCCCGCGATCGGCCTGTTGTCGCTGGCCTCCGTGCTGCGGACCGACGCCCGGGTCGAGGTGCGTCTGGCGGATCTCCGGCTGGCCGACCGGCCGGAGGCGGAGCTGTCGCGGGTCTGCGCGGAGTTCCGGCCGGACGTCGTGGGGATCTCGGCGTTGACGCACGAGAGTCGCGGCGCCCGGCTGGCCGCCGCGGTCTCCCGGAGCGTGGACCCGCACGTGCGCGTCGTCCTCGGCGGCCCGCACGCCTCGGCGCTCGGCCCGGAGGTGCTGGAGAAGCTGCCGGGGATCGAGGCGGCGCTGATCGGCGAAGGCGAGGCGTCGATCGTCGCGCTCGTGCTGCGCCTCGCGGCCGGCGAATCGCTCGAGGGGCTGCCGGGCGTGGCGCACCGGGTCGACGGCCGGGTGTGTTTCGCGGACGCGGCACCGCCGGTCGCCGAGCTCGACGCGCTGCCGCTGCCCGCCTACGACCTGGTGGACTTCGACGACTTCGCGCGGCGGCCGCGCTTCGCGCGGACGGGCGTGGGCCGCTACATGACCGTGATGTCGTCGCGCGGCTGCCCGTTCGGGTGCCTGTACTGCCACAACATCTTCGGCCGCCGCTACCGCGTGCGGAGCGCCGCCTCGTTCGTGGCGGAGCTGGAGCTGCTGCACCGCAAGTGGGGCGTCCGGGAGCTCGAGGTCATCGACGACGCGTTCAACCTGCGGCGCGACCGGGTGCTCGAGATCTGCCGCGGGATCGTGGACGCCGGCCTGGACGTGCGGCTCTCGTTCCCCAACGGCATGCGCGGCGACCTGCTCGACGAGGAGCAGCTGCAGTGGCTGCGCCGGGCCGGCACGAACTACATCGCGATCGCGGTGGAGACGGCGGCGCCCCGCATGCAGGAGCTGATCGCCAAGAAGATGGACCTCGAACGGGTACGGGAGATGGCGCGCGTGGGCCGCCGGCTGGGCATCCACATGCACGGACTGTTCATGCTCAACCTCCCCGGCGAGACGCTCGAGGAGATGCGGCAGACGGCGGACTACATCGTCGACTCGCCGTTCCTGTCGTTCAACCTGGGGATCGCCACGCCGTTCCCCGGGACGGGGCTGGCGGAACTTGCGCGGCAGCGCGGCGTCGAGCCGCTGGAGGACCCGGTGGACGGCTTCTACGGCGCGCGCTTCGAGACGATGTCCGAGGCGTCGGTGGACGAGATCAACCGCTTGCGCCGCCGCACGCACCTGCGGTTCTACCTGGACCCCCGGCGCGCCTGGGGCCTGGCCCGCTCGCTGCCGCCCCGCGTGCTGCTCGACCTTCCCGGGATCTTCCTGCGCCGCCTGCGCCTCGGCAGCTGACGCCCGAGCCCCCCGGCGTCTTGCGGAGGCGCGGCGGGCGGCGTAGATTCCGCGGCCGCCGAGCGCCGGAGGGCGAGTGTCGCAGACCTGGTACCAGCCGTTCCTCGAGTTCCTGCGACGGTGGGGCTGGCTGCTGCTGGCCCTGACGGCCGTGCTCGGCTTCTTCACGCCGTTCTTCCTGCAGTGGAGCCTGTACGGGTTCGGCGACTGGGGCTACTTCCACCAGCTCGACGCCGTGGCGCGGCGGACGATCCTGGACTTCGGCGAGCTGCCCGAGTGGAACCCGTATTCGTGCGGCGGCAACGTGCTGGCGGCGAACACGCAGGCCCACGTCTGGTCGCCATGGCTGGTGTTCCCGCTGGTGTTCGGGCCGGCGGAGGGCGAGAAGGTCGCGGTGTTCCTGCACGCGATGATCTCGGCGGCCGGGATGTGGGCGCTGCTCGGCGCGATGGGGCTGCGCGGGGCCGGCCGGTTCCTCGGCACGGTGCTGTGGACCTGCTCCGGGTTCTTCGGGCATCAGGTGTCCGGGGGGCACGTGTGGGCCTGGCCGTTCTACTACCTGCCGCTGGTGCTGCTGTTCTTCTTCAAGGGGTGCCACGAGCTGCGGTGGGCCTCGCTGGCCGGGCTGTTCTGGGGCCTGATGGCGATGGAGGGCGGGGTCTACCCCGCGCCGTACACCGCCCTGCTGCTCGGCCTGGCCGGCGTCGCCCTGGCCTGCGGCTGGACGCCGCTGGAGGGCCGGCCCCGCGCCGCTTGGTGGCGGCCGCTCGCCGCGCTGGGGGTCGCGGCGGTCTTCTTCTTCCTGGTCGCCGCGATCAAGCTGCTGCCCGACCTGGCGCACATGGCGGCCCATCCACGCACGGTATCGGACTACGACCGCATCCCGGCCGCCATGCTGCTCGAGACCCTGGTCGGCCGGTCGCGCGACTGGGCCTGGGACCGGCCGTGGTTCCACAACTACCGCTGGTGGGGCGAGTACGGGAACTACGTCGGCTGGGGAACGCTGCTGCTCGCGGGCGGGGCGCTGGTCTTCCGGTTCCGCCGCGCGCGCGTCCCGCTGCTGCTGCTGTCGCTCGGCCTGACCCTGGCCCTCGGCCACCTCGGCCCGGGGACGCCCTGGGACACGTTGCACCGGCTGCCGGTGTTCTCCAACCTGCGGGTGCCGTCCCGTTTCACGGTGTTCACGGCCCTGGCGCTGGCGTTCCTGGCGGGGCTGGCGGTGTCGGAGGGCGAGCGGTGGCTGCGCGCGCGGTTCCGCGAGGGCCGGGTGCACCGGCTGGTCGCGCTGCTGCCGGCGCTGCTGGCGGTCGCCATCGCGGCCGACGTCACGATCTTCAACGCGCACCCGATGTACCGCGTGTGGACCGAGCTGCCGCCGCAGCCGAACCGGCCGCCGACGGCGATCAAGCAGGTGCGCGGCACGTACAAGCGGATGTACGACCACACGGCGCGCAACCGCGGCACGCTGGTCTGCCAGGAGAACAACGCGATCCCCCGGTCGCCCCGCGTCAAGCAGCAGGACCATGAATACGGCGTGATCCCGCCGCAGGACGGGACCGTGCGGCTGGTCGACTGGTCGCCGAACGAGATCCGCCTCGACGTCGACCTGAAGCGCGACGCGATCGTCTGGGTCAACCAGAACTACCACCTCGGCTGGCGCTCCAACCTCGGCCGCGTCGAGGCGCTCGACCACCAGCTGGTGGTGCTGGTGCCGAAGGGGCGGCACCGGCTGGACCTGCGCTACCGCGCGCCGGGACTGCGGGCGGGGATGGGCCTGACGGCGACCGGCCTGCTGCTCGTGGCCGGCTGGTTCGTCGGCGACCGGTGGTGGCGCCGGCGGCGCGTGCGGCGGCCGCCGGACACGCCGCCGCCCGGCACCGGTCCACCGCCAGGCCCCACCGTGGAAGCCGCCGACCCGTCGGCCGGGCCGTCGACGGAGGCGCCGGCGGATGAGGCGCCGGCGGCACCCCTGGACACGCCGACCGCCTCGACCGGGCGCGCGGCCGGGGCTGCGGCCCGGCCGACGGGCCCTCCCCCGCGCTGGTCGCGGCGTTGGTGGCTGCGCGTGTTCGCCATCGACGCCGCGTTCGTCGTCGCCGCCGTGGCGCTGCCGACCTACGCGCTGCTGATCGCCGAGCCGGGGGACCCGGTCTGGACGCGGCAGGTCCACGACCACATCCGCCCCCGTTTCCGTCCGGGCGACGTGATCCACTTCAACCACGCCTGGACCGGCGAGACGCTCCGCCTGTTCACCGGGCTGGAGCAGACGCTGCCCGCCGTGCCGCCCCAGCTCCTGGAGGGGGGCTGGCGGCGGCTGTGGTACGTCCACTGCATGCGCGACGGCGACCCGAGGAAGCTCCAGGATGTCCTGGGACGCTACGAACAGCGCTCGCGCGCGGAGTTCGGCCACTACGCGGTCTACCTGCTCGAGCCCCCCGGCGCGGCGGGGCTGTTCTACCTGCACGATCGACTGGAGACGGCGCGCGCGCGCCGCCTGCCGAAGCAGGGCGCGCCGAGCGAGTGCACGCGGCGCGGCGACGGCCCGCCGCTGGTCTGCGGGCCGCGCCCGTACCACGAGGTCCGCCGGGTGCGCGAGAAGCTCGGCGGGCAGCGCCGGCAGGCGGTGTGGGTCCACCCGCTCGGCGACGACGCGACGCTCGAACTGACCTTCCCGGGCGTGCTGACGGGGGTCGAGCCGACGTTCACGTTCCGCTACGGGCTGACCGACGCGGCGGCGACGGCCAGGCACGGCAAGCCGGTCGAGGTCGTCGTGCGGGCCGGCGACGTGCTGCTGCGGCGGCTCGAGGCGGCGAACGCGGCGGGGTGGCACGCGGCCGAGCTGACCGTGCCGGAGGGCGCGCCGCCCGACCTGGTGATCACCGTCCGCTCGGACGACGCCGGCGCCCGGCACTTCTGCATCGATGCCGTGCTGCGTACGCTCGACGGCGGTGCGGACGGCGACGACCCGGACGCCGCGGCGGTGCCGGCCGAGCGGTCTCCGGCACCGTAGGCCGGGGCGTGGCGTCCCGGCGCCTCGGTGCGAAACCCGTTCCCCGAACGTCGGAGCGCCCTCGCGCGAGATCCCGCTACCGCACCCGGTCCTCGACGGAGGCCAGCTGGGCGAGCCAGTCGGTGAACCACCGGACGTCGCCGTGGTTCCAGCCGGGCCTGTGGATCAGGACGATCAGCGCCAGCACCAGCGCCGTGCCCACGGCCACGGCGACGAACGCGGCCCGCTCGTCGCGGGTCCGCCGCTCGCCGGCGCCGCGCAGCATCGCGGCGGCGGCCAGCAGTCCCAGCAGCAGGAGGGGCAGCAGGCTGAGGCGTCCGTGCCAGCCGAACAGGCGGGTGGCGAGGTTGGGCGAAACGTGCGGCCCGCGCAGCGCCGGCAGCACGGCGTCCACCACCGGGTTGGTCGCGTTGTCGGGCAGCTCGGGGAACACGGCGTGGACCGTCTGGTGGTAGGCGACGCCGGCGAGCGCCAGGCCGCGCGCCATCGCGTCGGTCGTGAGCCGGCGGCGCAGCGCGGCGGCGCAGAACGCGGCGGGGACCATGGCCCAGGCCATCACGGGGACGAGCAGGCGCGAGCCGAACGACCAGTTGCCGTGCCAGATCTTCGTCCCGGCGATGAAGGCGAAGAAGTACAGGAGCGCCGCGCCGAACAGCAGGGCCAGCCGGCGGTGACCCTGCCGCCACATCAGCACCAGGCCCGGCAAGGCCAGCAGCAGGATCGGCGAGGTGGTGAAGAAGCCGCGGTGCAGGCTGAACAGCCCGCCCCACAGGTACTTCCCGTGCGGGACGCCGACGCCGCCGATCCCCTGGGTGTGCAGCTCGCGCAG
>JAFGHH010000361.1 GCA_016930215.1 Deltaproteobacteria bacterium | reverse complement strand
TGCGGGAGCGGCTGGTGGCGCTCGGGTCGAGCGCCGCCGAGGGGGCGCTGCGACCGGAGCGGGCGGCGGAGCTGGTGGAGCTGGCCGGGCAGATCCGCGGCGGCTCGCGACCGCGGCGGCCGGCCGCGCGGCGCGCCGCGCGAGCGACTCCGCCGGCAACGGACGGGCCGCCGCCCGACCCGCTGCTCGCCCCGGCCGCGTCGCTCCAGGGGGTCGGCCCGCGGCTGGCCGAGCGGCTGGCGGCGCAGGGGGTGCGGACGGTGGAGGACCTCGCGCTGTGGCCGCCGCGCACCTGGCGCGACCGCCGCCGCGTGCTGCCGCTCGGGGCGCTCCGGGTCGGCCAGTACGCGGTGACCTCGGGGCGGGTCGTCGCCGCGAAGGTCGGCGGACCGTTCTGGCGCCGCCGCGTCACGGTCCGGCTGCGCGAGGAGCCGCAGACGGCGGAGGCGGCGGCGGACGGCGCCGCGGCGCCGAGCGCACGGCAGGAAGCCGCCGGACCGACCCGCGCGGAGGGTCCCGGCGAGGCGTCGGGCGCCGCGACCCCGGCCGTCCCCGTCCCGCCGGAGCTGACGCTGGTCTGGTTCCGCGCGTACCCCGGCCTGGCCGAGCGGTTCCCGGTCGGCACCCTGGTGCGCGTGGCCGGCACGCCGATCCTGTACCAGGACGCGCCGCAGCTCGTGCACCCGGAGGTTCTGGCGGTCGGCGACGAACAGGCGGCGGAGGCGGCGGAGGAGCCGGTGGTGCCGATCTACACGCGCGTCGCCGGGTTCGACCAGAAACGGCTGCGGCGCGTGGTCGATGCGGCGCTGGCGGCCGTCGGCGACCGGCTCGTCGACCCGGTGCCGGCCGCGCTCTGCGAGCTGCACCGGCTGCGGCCGCTGGCGGAGTGCGCGCGGCTATTGCACCGTCCGGCGGAGCTGCTGGGGCCGCAGGACGACCCGGAGGCGCTGCGGGCCCACCCGCTAGGGCCCTGGCGGCGGCTGGCCTACGGCGAGGCGTTGACGCTGGGCGTGGCGGTGGCCCGGGCCCGGGCGGCCGAGGCGCGCCGGCCCGCCCCGCCGCTCGGGCTCGAGGACGCGGCGTTCGAGCGTCTGGTCGAGGGGTTCGGGTTCGTGCCGACGGCGGCGCAGCGGCGCGCGTTCCGGGTCGTGCGCGACGGACTGGCGGCCGAGCGGCCGATGCGCCGGCTGCTGCAGGGCGACGTCGGGTCGGGCAAGACGGCGGTGGCGATGCTCGGCGCGGCGCTCGCCGCCGCCGCCGGGCGTCAGGCGGCGATCCTGGCGCCGACCGAGATCCTGGCCGACCAGCACGCCGAGCGGCTGGGGCGGCTGCACGCCGCGGGGGAGCTGCGGGTGACGCGGCTCTCCGGCGGCCTGCGCCGGCGCGAGCGCAACGCGGTGCTGCGCGGCCTGGCGCTCGGCACGCCGCAGGTCGTCGTCGGGACGCACGCGCTGCTCGAGGACCCGGTGCTGCTGCCGCGGCTGGGGTTCGTGGTCGTCGACGAGCAGCAGCGGTTCGGGGTGCACCAGCGGTTCCTCTTGACGCGGGCCAAGGGCGAGGCGGCCGGCACCACGCCGCACCTGCTGGTGATGACCGCCACGCCGATCCCGCGCACGCTCGCGCTGGCGTTGTACGGCGAGCTGGACTTGACGGTGCTGGACGAGCTGCCGCCGGGACGCCTGCCGGTGGCGACGGAGACCTGCGGCCCGGAGGACCGCGCGGCGGCCTACGAGCGGCTCGCGCGGCGGGTGGCGGAGGGTGACCAGGTGTTCGTGGTCTGTCCGCTGGTCGAGCCGTCGGAGGACGTGCCGCTGCCGGCGGCGACGGAGGTCCACGCGGAGCTGGCGGGGCGGCTGGGGGCCGAGCGCACGGCGTTGTTGCACGGCCGCCTGCTGCCCGAGGAGAAGCTGGCGGCGCTGCGGCGGTTCCGGGACGGCACGGCTCGCGTGCTGGTCTCGACGACGGTGGTCGAGGTCGGGGTCGACGTGCCGGCGGCCACGGGCATCCTGGTCGACGGCGCGGACCGCTTCGGGCTGTCGCAGCTGCACCAGATCCGCGGCCGCGTCGGCCGGGCCGGGCAGGCGGCCTGGTGCGTGCTGGTGCGGGCCACGGCGGGCGAGGCGGCGCGGCGGCGCTGCGAGGTGCTGGCGGCGACGCACGACGGCTTCCGCATCGCCGAGGCCGACCTGGAGCTGCGCGGCGCGGGCGACCTGTTCGGCGCCCGGCAGGCCGGCGCGTCCAGCTTCCGATTCGCCGACCCGCTGCACGACGCCGCCTCGATCGCCGAGGCCACCGCCGACGCCCGACGGATCGTCGCCGGCGAGCTGCCGCTCATGGCCGACGAGGCCGCGCGGCTGGAGCAGGCGGTGGCACGCTTCGAACGCTCCTGGGGCCGGACCTACGACGAGGGCGCCGGCTGATTCCCGTCCGCGGAACACAACCGGCGGGGAGTGGTTGGCAGGAATCACGCCGGCAACCGTCTGCTGGCCCTCCTGCCCGACCGCAGCTCCTTCAGGCTCGCCCGGCACGCCGCACAGGTCGTGAACGGTTACGTCTGGGCTTCGCCGCTCCGGCGGCCACGGCCCCCGCGGCTACTTCGTTCCGAGAACCTCGCTGCGCAGCGCCACCGGGCAGAGGTCGATCCCGCCGGGCCATGCAACGGTCCTCGACTCGCGATCCACGAAGACGCGCGCGAAGACCGCGGGGTCGCTCCACGCCGCGAACACGCCTTGCCCCACCAGGTCGCCGAGATCGACGACCCCTTCGACGCCGTCCGCAAACCGCAGCCGCAGCTCGTAGTCCGCCAGGGGAACGGCCTCGACGACTTCAGGGATCATCGCGCTACCTCAGAGGCTCGATGGGATCGGGCGGTCGGTGGGAGCGCGTCTGATCCCATGCCCGGCGCAGATCCTCCCGATGCAGAGTCGCCCACTCGGTCACCAGACCCATGGCTCGAGGTGACAAGCGGCCCCGCAACACCGAGTTGTCTTCGATGCCGATTTCGGCCTGTTCGCCACCGTAGTGAGCGTGGAAGTGCGGCGGTTCGTGCTGGCGGTAGTACAGGTAGATGGCGATCCCGAAGAACTCCGAGACGCGGGGCATCCGTCCGAACCCCTCCTCTTGCCGCACCGCTCTCGAGTTCCGTTCGCGGCGCGGTACCGCCATCAGACTGCCGCCGGATCGGCCATCCGTCAAGCGTTCCTCGCCGGCCGACGCGGCAAGCCTGTTCTTGCCGAATTCGCCGCCGCCGGATCGGCCATCGCGTTCGTCGCAGCCGGGTGGGGTCGACCGGGGTCGCCGTGTGGCCTGCGCCGCGCCGGGTCAACGATCACGATGCGGACGGGGTTGTGGCGAGCGCCAGCCGGCCGATTCCCGTCCGCGGAATACAACCGGCAGGGAGTGGTTATAGGGAAGCGAGCGCGGAGGAGACGTTGAGCGACGAGCTGCGACATTCCTGGACGAACCTGGCTCGCGGCGCGGTCGTGACGCTTGCGGCCTGGTCGCTGGTCGACGCCGCCGTCCGCAGCGAATCCGCGGACGACGGGGCCCGGCCGGTGCGCCGCGCCGCCCCGGGACCCCTGCCGCTGGCCTGGCCGGACCAACCGGTGATCGTGCCGCGCGCGCCCGTCGAGGCGCCGCAGCCGGAGGCCCGGCGCGCGGACGCCGCCGCGACCACGGCGGCGAAGCGACCGGCGAGGGACTCGCGTGCGCTCCGACCGGACGCGTTGCGCGTCACGGACGAGCGGCGCACGCGGTCGGCACGCCTGCTGCTGCTCGTCGCGCCGAAGCACGGCCCGCCCACGCTCGCCTGACCGAATCCCGTTGGTTCGAATCGTCGGATGGCGTCGCGCAAGCGGCGTCGCGAACGTCGGCGTTTCTCCGCGCGCGCCTCGCGCGGCGGTGGAGCGACCGATCGAAGGCAGGAGCGAAGCGATGATGATGCCGGTGCAGATGACGTTCCGTCACGTGCCGCTGAAGGACGAGACGTTCTCCCTGATCCACGACCTGTCGAGCCAGCTCGGCCGTACGTGGCGCGACATGACCCGCTGCCACGTGGTGGTCGACCGCGACCGGCGGCGCCGTCGCCGGCGCGGCCGCTACCGGGTCCGGGTGCTGATGTCGGTCCCCGGGCGGCGGCTGGTGGCGAACCGCGAGAACGACCACGTGGGCGGCGAGGAGGCGCTGCGGGCCACGGTGGTCGATGCGTTCGAGGCGGCGCAGCGTCTGCTGGCCGACGACCACGACCGCCGGGTCTCCGGCCGCGGCGCGGGCCGGGGCCGGGAGGACGGTCCGAGCGCGCGGCGACCCTTGCCGATCATCCCCGACCAGGCGCCGTGCGCCTGGCCGTAGTCCGCGAACGGCTCCGTGGGGCCTGGCAGGGTTCCCCGGAAGTCCGGGACCGCCCCGACAACCGCAGCGAGGACTTCGGCCCGCGGCCGCGATCCTGGCGCGGCCTGCGGCCGCAACCAAAGGCGGCCCCAGGCCGCGCGTCGAGCGCCGAGGGTCTCGTCGCGTGCCGCGACGAATCCGGAAGGTTGTGGAACAGGGGCCGCGCGCTGAAGGGGCGCGGTTCGGAGCGGCAAGGTGGTCCCGGGAGTTGGGGGGGCCGTATCTAGCCGCCGTAGAAGTTGCCCTGGGCGGCGCCGGCGCGCATCAGCGCCAGCAGGGC
>JAFGHH010000360.1 GCA_016930215.1 Deltaproteobacteria bacterium | reverse complement strand
GGCGACGAAGCCGGCACGGACGGCGGACGGAACGCGGGCGACGGCGAGGGCTGCGGCTGCGTCGCGCCCGGCTCGCGACCGGACGGGATCGGGCCGGCGCTACTCCTGGCGGCGCTCGCCTTCTTGGGAGCCCGGCGGAGGGAAAGGTAGGCAGGGGTAGGAGATCCTCGAGCGACCCGGCCCGGCGGGGGGTGTTCGGCGTCCGTTCCGCCAAGGAACGGTCGAGAAAGGGCGACAGGACGAATTCGAACCCGCCTCCTACGTTCGTAGGATGGCCGACGCCGCCCCATCGACCGTAATCTTCCGGCGTAGGGCGGGCAGAAGGCCGGCGCGCGGGAGCGAACGTGCTCGGCGACCATCGACGGACGGGCCAGGGAGGGCTTCCATGCGGCTACTGACGGCGGGAATTGCCTTCGCGAGCGTCCTGGGCCTGGCGGCAGGGGCGGCGGCGCAGGAGACGGGGGACACCGGCGCCGCTGCGCCGGAGGGGACCGAGTCATCGGCCCGGGAGGACGCGCGGATGCTGTTCGAGGACGGCGTGACGCTGATGCAGGGGGAGAACTGGGAGGCCGCGACGGTGCAGTTCGAGCGATCGCTGGAGCTGTTGCCGACGCGGTCCGCGCTGTTCAACCTGGCGATGTGCCAGAAGGCACAGTTCCGCTACCTGGAGACGATGGCGTTGTTCGAGCGGTTCCTCGCGGAGTACCGGGACGAGGCGGACCCGGAGGAGGTGCAGCGCGTCGCCGAGGAGATCGCCGCATTGCGCGAGCTGGTGGGCGAGGTCCGGGTCTCCGTCAACGTCCCGGGGGCGCAGGTCCTGGTGGACGGCGAGCCCGTCGGAACGTCGCCGCTGGTCGATCCGGTCCCGGTCGTCGCCGGACGTCACGTGATCGAAGCGAGGTTGGACGGCTACGGCCCGGCCCAGCGGATGCTGCCGGTCGCCTCCGGGGACCGGCTCGAGGTCTCCTTCACGCTGATCGCCGAGGAGCGCGTCGGCGGACTGCGGGTCGAGGCGAACGTGCCGGGGGCGGAGGTCGTCATCGACGGCGATCTGATGGGCGCGGTGCCGTTCCGAGGAGTCCTGCAGGAGGGCAACCACGAGGTGGAGGTGCGCGCGGCCGGGTACGAGGCCCAGATCCAGACGGTGGCGATCGCGACGGGGGACGAGCGGATCGTCACGGTCTCGCTCTCCGAGCCGTGGGGCACGGATCCGATGTGGTTCTGGTCGATGGTCGGGCTGACGGGCGCGGCGACGGTGGCGACGGTCGCGCTGGGGACGACGGTCCATCTGCGCAACGCGGACTACGACCCTGCGGCGTCCGATGCACAGTCTCGGTACGACGAAGGACAGGGGTTGATGATCGGCGCGGACGTCGCGCTGGGCGTCGCGGCGGCTGCGGCGGTTGCGACCCTCGTGCTGGGGTTCACGACCAGCTGGGATGCGGACGAGCGGCCGGCCGACGCGGGTCCTGGGCCGGCCGATCCGTCCGGGTTCGAGGCGTCGCTGTCGCCGGGACCGGGCGGCCTCGGTCTGGCCGTGGTCGGGAGGTTCTGAGATGATCGGCGAGACGCGAAAGACGGGTGGCGCGATCCTGCTCGCCGCGATCGTCGCGGGCTGCAACGCGCTGGGGTACTTCGAGCAGGCGCCGCTCGGGCCGCAGTGCGACCCGGGAGAGACGCGCGATCGGGCCGGCGCCTGCGGCGTCTGCGACCGGGGAGCCCTGTGGGAGACGTGCGGAGACGACCGCCGGTGGCACGAACGCGCGGCCGACCCGTGCGTCGATCCGGACGACGGCGACGACGACGGCTTCGCCAACAACGACTGCGGCCCGGGCGTGGTGCTGGACTGCAACGACGACGACGTGTCGGTCCACCCGTCGCGCTTCGATTGCCTGGCCGGCGCGGAGGAGGACTGCGACACGGAGTGCGGGTCGACCGGCTCGCGCACTTGCGACGATTCCTGCGAGTGGTCCGCGTGCGCCGTGCCGGCCGAGGCGTGCGCGAACGGCGTGGACGACGACTGCGACACGCTCACCGACGAGCTGGAGGAGGGGCAGTGCCGTCCGGGGGCGGTGGTGGCGTGCACGTCGAGCTGTGGATCCGCCGGCACGGGGCTGTGCACCGAGGCCTGCCTGGCGCCCGCCTCCGACGCCTGCACGCCGCCCGCCGAGGTCTGCAACAATCTGGACGACGACTGCGACACGCTCACGGACAACGGCTTCGCGTGCGTGCCGCGCACCTCCGTCGCCTGCACGACGAGCTGCGGCACGCTCGGCTCCGGCTCCTGCACGGACACCTGCGAGCTGCCCGCCGCCGCGGCGTGTACGGCGCCGGACGAGGAGTGCAACGGGGTCGACGACGACTGCGACACCGGGATCGACGAGGACTTCGCCTGCGTGCGCGGACGCCCGACCGCCTGCACGACGACGTGCGGCACGACGGGCAGCACGACCTGCACCGACGCCTGCGAGCTGCCGACGGACGGCTCGTGCGAGCCCCCGACCGAGGCGTGCGGAAACGGCGTGGACGACGATTGCGACGGCGAGACCGATGAGCTGACGCCGGAGCAGTGCGAGCCGGGCGCGGCGGTCGACTGCGCGACGGATTGCGGTTCGACGGGCAGCGGCATCTGCAGCGAGCTGTGCCTGCCGCCCGAGGGCATCGACTGCGTCCCGCCCGGCGAGGAATGCAACGCCGCGGACGACGACTGCGACGGCCTGACCGACGACGGCTTCGTCTGCGCCCGTGGGATGTCGGTCGCCTGCAACACGAGCTGCGACACGCTGGGCACGGGCGCGTGCACCGACGAATGCGCCCTGCCGGCGCCGGCGGCGTGCACGCCCCCCGCCGAGACCTGCAACGGGCGGGACGACGACTGCGACACGGTCCGGGACGAGGACTTCGACTGCGTTCGGGGAACGATCGTGCCCTGTAGAACGACCTGCGGCACCACCGGATCCGGCATCTGCACGCCGGCCTGCGAAGCGCCCGACGGCCTCGCCGCATGCACGGCTTCCGAGCAGTGCGGCAACGGCGTCGACGACGACTGCGACACGGCCACGGACGAGCCCGGTCCGGGCGAGTGCGCGCCGGGCACGACCGTCGCGTGCACGACGACCTGCGGGACCACCGGCAGCGGCACCTGCACGGCCGGTTGCCTACCGCCCGCTCCGGCCTCGTGCACGCCGCCCGCCGAGACCTGCAACGCCGTCGACGACGATTGCGACGGGGCGACCGACGAGACGTACGCCTGCATCCGGAGCCACTCGACGAATTGCACGACGACCTGCGGGTCCACGGGCTCCGGTACGTGCACGAGCTCCTGCAACATCCCGGCGCCGGCCTCGTGCACGCCGCCGGCCGAGACCTGCAACGGCGCGGACGACGACTGCGTCGGCGGTCCGGACAACGGGTTCCCCTGCGTGCGCGGCGCCACGGGAGTCGACTGCACGACGACCTGCGGTTCGACCGGCACGGGGACGTGCACGGCGGCCTGCACCCTCCCGACGGGCACGGCCTGCACGCCGCCGATCGAGATCTGCAACGGCAGCGACGACGACTGCGACGGGCAGACGGACGAGGCGGGAGGGGTCATTGCCTGCCGACCGGGTACGACGCGCACCAGCCCGACCTGCAGTTCGTGCACGCAGACGTGCACCGGGTCGTGCACCTGGGGGGACTGCGTGGAGTACTGCAACGGCCTCGACGACAACTGCAGCGGCATCACGGACGAAGGCTGCGGCTGCCTCGGAGGGTGGCAACGAGTCACCGGTGTCCCGACGACGCGGAACCTGCGGGCCATCGGCGGTACGGCGTGGAACAACATCTATGCGACGGGCGATTCCGGGACGATCCTCCACTACGACGGATCGTCCTGGACCGCGATGACGAGCGGCACGACCGACACGCTGTGGACGGTCGGCTGGGGCAGAACGACCGGCACCCACCCGGTCACGACCTGGTTCGCGGGCGGGAACGGCGGTCGCCTGCTCGAGTTGTCCGGAACGACCTGGACTTCCCGGTGTTCCGGACTCGGCAGCAACGTCCACGGGCTGAGCGTGTTTTCGGAGCTCCTGTTCCCGAGCGGGACGCGGAACACCGTCTGGATGGTGGGGCAGAGCGGGTACTTTGCCAGTCGGGTGGGGACCGGCGCGTGCACGTCGCTGGCGGCCTGCTCCGGACTGACGGGGAATCTGTACGAGATCGCCCCCATCAACGGCGGGGGCTACGTCTTCGTGGGCTACAGCGGGGTCATCCGCCGGTTCGAGCCGCCGTCCGGGTGCTACGCGGAGACGTCCTCGACCACGCGACACCTCAAGGGCGTCCACTGCGCGAGCGGCGATTGCCTCGCCGTCGGCGAGGTGGGCACGATCCTGGAGCGCCCGAGTTCGAGCACGTGGACGGCCGTGACGTCCGGCACCACCCAGACGCTCGAGGACGTCTGGTTCGCGTCGAGCACGCCCTGGCGAGCGGTTGCGGTCGGGACGAACGGGACGATCCGGGAGCAGAACGGCACCGCGAGCTGGGCCTCCAGCTACTTCTCGGGCACGGAGGATCTCAACGCCGTATGGGGCAGCGACCGCAACGACATCTGGATCGGCGGCGAGAGCGGCACGATCCTGCACCGCTGCTACACGCCGTAGGGCGGACCGCGGGACGGGGGCAGCGGAGCCGACGGACGCCGGCGCTGCTCGAGCCGGGGGCGTCGGGGGCGAGCGACGGGAAGCGGGAAATCGGGGGGCGAGGGGATCGATCGTCGGCCCGATCGATCCCCCGGGGAAACGACAGGAGCGGGGCGCGACCGTCTCCGGGTCCGGCGAGGCGGTGCCGTTGGGGGTGGGGAAGGAGCGGGCGGTTGCCGGGGCGCAAGTCCGGGAGCGACACCATCGAGTGCCGGTTGCTGCGGCTGATCTACGACGCGGCGGTGTCGGGCGAAGGTTGGGAGGAGGCGTTCGCGGCCTGCGCGAAGTTCTGCGGCGCCCGGGCCATGTGGCTCGCCGGAATCCGGCCTCGGACCGGAGAGATCCCGCTGTCCGTGCACCACGGCGCGCCGGCGGAACTGACGGCGAAGATGGCCGCGTCCTACGGCGACCTGAGGCGCAACCCGATCCTCGTGGCCGGCGTGCACCGGGGGGAAGGGGTGCTGTTCGCGACCGACGACGTCCTGCCGCGCGAGCGCTTCGAGAGAACCGAGGTGTACCGCCAGGTTCTCGTTCCGTACGACGTGGAAGAGATGCTCGGGGTGAACCTGATCTGCGTCAAGACGCTCTACGTCGGCTTCTCCGCCGTCCGGGGCCGAAAGGCGGGTCCGTTCACGGACACCGAGCGCAACCGCTTCCTCTGGACGTACCCTCACCTCCGGCGGGCCGTCCAGATCCGGATGCGGTTGATGGAGGCCGAACGGCACGGCCTGGCACTCGAGGAGGCGCTTGAGCGGCTCGCCTCCGCCGTTGTGCTGGTCACGAGCGAGTCCCGCGTCGTCTTCGCGAACCGCAGCGCGCGGAGGATTCTCGACCAGCGGGACGGGCTGATGCTGCAGACCGGGAAGCTCGTCGCGTCGCGCAAGTCCGACGACGCCGAGCTGCAGCGACTGGTCGGTTCGTCGTCGCTGGCCGTCCAGGGACGGGCGACCACGGCCGGCGGCGAGATGATCGTGACCCGTCCGTCGGGGCTGCGACCGTACGCCCTGGCCGTCGCGCCGCTGATCTCCAACCCGGTCGTGTCGCTCGGGCAAAGTCCCATCGCGGCCATTCTGCTGCACGACCCCGAGACCACGATGGAGCCGTCCCCCCGAACGCTGCAGCGACTGTACGGACTCACGCCCGCAGAAGCGAAGGTGTGCGTCGCGCTGGCCCACGGAACGAGTCTGCGCCGGCTTGCGGAGAACCATCGAGTGACCCTCAACACGGCCCGTACCCACCTGTATCGTGCGATGGAGAAGACCGGAACGCGGCGCCAGACCGATCTGGTCCGCCTGCTGCTGGCGGGACCGCTGCGGCTCGAACCCGGGGCCCCGGCGCGCGGCGTCCGTGACGCGGCGGACGGGTGAGACTTGCGGATCACGAGCCAAAGGCGCCGGAGTCGGCTGGAGACGCCCGAGTGCGAGGTGCTCGGACAGCTCTACGAGAGCGCCGCTTGCGGCCAGGGCTGGGACGACACCGTGCGGCAACTGGCGGCGCATTGGGGCGCCCAGACCTCCTGGATCGCCGCCCTGGACGTGCAACGCAGGGAGTTCGCGCTGTCGGCCTTCACGAGCCCGTCGCCCGAGCTGCTGCCGGTGGCGATGCGTTTCTGCTCCGACGCCAGCGCGAACCCCGTCATGGCCGTGGCTCTTCGCTCGCCGGTCGGTCTCATCGGCACCTTCGAGTACACGATGCCTCGGGAGGAGTTGGTCCGGACTCGCCTGTTCGAAGAGGCGATTCGCCCTTTCGACGCCGAGGAGATGATGGCCGTGACCCTGTTGAACGGGGAGGGGCTGTTCGTAACCTGCTCGGTGTACCGGAGCCGACGCATCGGTGCGTTCACGGAGGACGAGAAGAAACGGCTGGGGTTCGACTTCGCGCACATGAGACGGGCGGTGCGGATCCACCTCCGACTCCAGGAGGCCCGTCGGCGCGCGGCCGCCCTGACGGAGGTGCTCGACCACGTCACGATCGGTGTGATCCTGCTCGACCGGGAAGGCCGACTCGTGGTCGCCAACCGGACGGCCCGCGGGATGCTGGATGTGCGCGACGGACTGCGCGCTCGCAACCGTCGTCTCTGGGCCGACCACGCCGTGGACGGAGTTCTCCTGCGCCAGCGGATCGACTCCGCCACACTCGCCGTGGACGGGCGGTGTTCCGTCGCGGGCGGGGAGCTTGCGGTTCGCCGACCTTCGGGCCGCAGGCCCTACGAGTTGGTCGTGGCACCCCTGACGATGGTTCCGCTCGCCTGGAGCGTGGGCGCCGCGAGGGTCCTGGTGCTCGTCCAGGATCCGGAAGCAGTCGTCGAGCCGTCCGCCCGCATGCTGCGTCGGCAGTACGGGTTGACGCCCGCCGAAGCGAACGTGTGCGTCGCGCTGGCGGGCGGAGCGGATCTGCGGGGGTTCGCAGAGGCCCACGGGGTGAGCCTCGGCACCGTCCGTACGCATCTGTATCGGGCGATGGACAAGACCGGAACGCGTCGGCAGGTCGAGCTCGTTCGGCTCCTGGTCGCCGGTGTCTGATCCACCAATCCCGCAATTCGTGACGGCGCGTTAGCCTCTTCCGGCCCGGTCAAGGAGAGCGGGAGAGGAGCGATGGGCAGGAGTGTGGGCGGCCACCGACCTTTCCGACGCGGAATACGGCCATCTCGAGCCTGTCCATCGACGGAACCCCGTCCGCCTGTCCGCGTCCAGGCAGCGTCCGCCGCCATGCTTCGGAGTATTCTACCTGACGTTGACGCGCTGATGGGCGACCTGGTGGACATCGATGGGCTTCGGGATGGACCACGGTCTCCGGGCGGATCGCGCTGGGGCTTCCTTGCCGCCGGTAGGTGTCCTCGATCGCGATGGCACGGGCTTCCATCGCTCCGAATCGACCGAATTGGATTCGCGCTAGGATGACATCGGCTGTCGCCTTCGATTCGATTGCTGCGGGTTGCGCTCCGTGACGGCGTGTTGCGCTTCGTCCTCGATGATGTTGGCCGGAACGTTGCGAACTCGATGGGAACCCGCAGCTCCTACGAGATCCAGGTCATCTCGAGCGTCAGGGGATACCATCTCCCTTCGAGGCAGCGCAGCTCGAGGTGGTGGCCGACGGCGTTGAGGCGGCCGCGGAACTCGGTGACGTTGACCGTGGCGCGGGTGCCGTCCTCGGAGAACTCGACCTGCTCGAGCGGCGAGCCGACCGCGTGCCACTCGCCGTCCGGCCCCTCCTCCCGCCGCCGGTCGAACGAGAAGTAGGTCGCCCCATCCAGGCCGACCTCGCGCTGCAACTCGTCGACCTCGGCCTCGGTCAGCCAGATCACCGGCCCCGGATACCCCTCGTACTGCAGGTTCGCCTCGTCCGGGCCCTCGACGAACAGCGGCACGTCGCCGGAGGCGAAGGCGAAGTTGCCGAAGAAGGCCGCGTGCAGCACGCCCAGGCGCGAACACCCGGCCGCCGTCACCGCCTCGGGACACAGACGACAGCCGTCGTCCAGCCGCCGGCCGGTCTCGTCGACCAGACAACCGGTGTACGGCGGCGTGGCGCACGGCGGCGGGTCGCCCGCGCCGCTGCCGCGCGGGGCGGGGTCGAGCGCGTCGGCGAGGCCGTCGTCGTCGGTGTCGGTTTTTGCCGGGTCGGTGCGCAGCCGCGCCTCGAGCAGGTCGGTCCAGCCGTCGCCGTCCGCGTCCCGGCGCAGGGCGGCCCAGGTGAAGGTCAGCTTCTGCTCGACCTCGGGCGGCGGGGGCTCGCCGGACATCGCCCCCATCATCCCGCAGATCGCGCAGTTCG
>JAFGHH010000359.1 GCA_016930215.1 Deltaproteobacteria bacterium | reverse complement strand
GGCGACGAAGCCGGCACGGACGGCGGACGGAACGCGGGCGACGGCGAGGGCTGCGGCTGCGTCGCGCCCGGCTCGCGACCGGACGGGTTCGGGCCGGCGCTGCTCCTGGCGGCGCTCGCCCTCTTGGGAGCCCGGCGGAGGTGGGCCACGCGGGCGTCGGGCCCTGCGACCGGCAACTTTCAAGGAGTGGGGCCTCCTCTCCCGGATCCGCAGCGGGGCCGCCCAACGGGCGAATCCGGCACCCGCTCGTGCCTTTGCAGGGCGACCCGGGCACGAGGACCGGCCTCGAGTTGCCTTCGCACCGCGGGCTTGGAGCCGCCGGACGGGTCGGAGCCGCTGTGGCCGGCTGTGGTTGGCGAGCCGGGGAAGAACGCCGTGCGAAGGATGACGGTCGAGATCACACGCGCGCGCGTCCCGGGGTGCAGGAGCTCGGTCCTGCAACAGGAAGGGGGAAAGCGGCCGTGGCAAGGAGGGAAGGACGTGGACGCTTCGTGGCGGACGTGCAGGCTACGCCCCGCCGTCTGGTGGCCCTTGCCGCTGCTGCTGCTCGTCGCTGTCGCCTTCCCCCGTGCAGCGGCCGCACAACCGGACTTGCGTCCCTACACCTGGTTTCCGCCACCCTCGGCCACGGGCTACGGTAGCTACGTCACGATGACGTTCCGTGTTCAGAACGCGGGCCTGATGGCGTCGGGGCCGTTCCGGGTAGCGTTCTCCTATCGACGGTACACCAGCTCACCCTGGACCATCATGGGTACGTACCTCCTCGTTTCCGGGGTCGCAGCCGGTACGACGACGTCGACGCTCACGTACAACTGCCCCTTGCCGAACGACGTGGTTCCCGGGGGGGGACAGATCCAGTTCTACGTCGACTCTGACGACAACGTCGCCGAGTCCGACGAGCTCAACAACGAGATGATCCGGACGATCGACATCACCGGCCGACCGGACCTCGACTTCGTGGTGTTTTCCACCTCACCCACGGTCGCCTATCCGGGAGACGCGGTGACCGTCACCTATCGCGTCCGCAACAGCGGCGTCACCGCCCTCCCGACATCGGTTTTCCTGCGCTTCTACTACTCCACCGACTCCGTCATCACGACCGCGGACACGCCCCTGACGACCATCGGCATCTCCAACGTGCTTGCCTCCGGCTACTACCCCACAAGCTCCAGCGGCACGGTCAGCGTGACCCTCCCGACGTCGGCCACGCCGGGCACACGCTACGTCGGCGCGTTCGTGGACTACGACGATCGCGTCGCCGAGTCCGACGAGGCCGACAACACGGTAGGGGATTCGATCTCGGTGCTGGCGCGCGAGCCCGATCTGCTGATGGACACGTGGAGCCTCACGCCCACGGTGGTGGGAGGATCGGGGGCGTCGGTCCACGCGAGCTTCGCGGTGCGCAACGCCGGGACCGGCGCGGCAAGCAGCGCGTACCGCGTGACGTTCTTCTACGGAGATTCCACGTCCACGACCGGCCTGACGGAACTCGGCGGCGTGGACCTTCCCGCAGGGCTCGCCGCCGGCGCAACGACCCCGATGCAGGGCGTGACGCTCACCTTGCCGGACAACGTGCTGGGCGGCACTCGCTACATCCACTACTTCATCGACTCGACCGCGCAAGTGGCGGAGAGCAACGAGACGAACAACCGCGACAACCGGTCGATAGACGTCAGGGGTCGCCCTGACCTGCAGGTCTCGGTGCTGTCGGTCGCCCCGTCGTCCCAGGTGGCTGGCGGGTCACTCGCGGTTGCCTACCGCGTCCTCAATGACGGAAGGGCTCGAACCGAGGCGGCGTCGACGTTGCGGTTCTACGACTCCCTGGATTCCGCGATCACCACGGCGGACGACTACCTGTCGGTCGAGGTCACGGTCCCGGCCGGTCTGGCAGCCGGCGCCAGCTACCCCGGTTCCGGGGACGGCACCGCCACCGTTCTGGTCCCCGCGGCGGTGCCGCTTGGAACGCGCCATGTCGGCGCCATCGCGGACTACGACGACGCGGTGCTGGAGACGGACGAACTGGACAACTCCCGCGCCGCGGCCTACATCGTCGTCGCCTCCGCCGGAACGCCGTGCACCGTCGATTTCGAGTGCGTCACGGGCCACTGCGTAGACGGCATGTGCTGTGGCAGTGTCTGTGGCCTGGGCATCCTCACGGACTGCCTGGCCTGCAGCGTCGCCGCCGGCGCGGCCGTCGACGGCGTCTGCGGACCACGGACGGCGGGCCTGTCCTGCGGCTCGCCCGCCGGCGACGACTGCGACGACCCGGACACCTGTGACGGCGCGGGAAACTGCCTGCCCAACCACCAGCCGACCACCACCGTGTGCAGACCCGCCGACGGCGACTGCGACATGGACGAACGCTGCGACGGGGCGGGAGACTGCCCCGCCGACGCCCTCGCCCCGGCCGGCGCAGCCTGCGGAGACCCCACCGACACCCTTTGCGACCTGCCCGACACGTGCGACGGGGCAGGTACATGCCTGCCCAATCGTGCAGGGACGGACGTCGAGTGCCGCGGTTCGATGGACTCGTCCTGCGATCCGCCGGAGAGGTGCGACGGTGCGGGCGCCTGCCCGCTCGACGTCCTTGCCACGGACGGCACCGACTGCGAGGACGGCGAAATCTGCACCACCTCGACCTGTCAGGCGGGCGTCTGCACGCCGGAGACGACGATTCCCGACTGCTGCCACATCGATGAAGACTGCGAGCAGCCGATGGAACTGTGCGCCGACAACGCATGCGTGGGAGTATCCTGCCGCGTCTGCGCGTCCGACGACGAGTGCGGGGCGGAGGGCAATCGCTGCGCGGCTCTCGCCTCCGGCAGCTACTGCGCGGCGTCCTGCGACTCCGCCGCCACCGATGCCTGCCCGGCGGACTACGCCTGCGGAGAGTACGGCGGCTCGAGCATCTGCCTTCCCGCCGCCGGCGACTGCGTCTGCACGCCCGACGCCTACGAAGCGTGCCACGAGGGCGACGTCGCATGGTTCGACTCGTGCGGCACGTGGGGAAGGCTATCCCGCGATTGCGAAGGTCGCGGCTGCGCTGCCGGGGCCTGTTGCCCGATGGGCACCCATGAGGCCGGCGGCGGTTGCGTCAGCGATGGGCCCAACGCGGACGCCGATGCAGACGCCGAGGCGGACGCCGACGCGGGCGCCGATGCCGAGGCGGGCGCGGACGCGGACGGCGAAGCCGGGACGGACGTCACGGATGACACCGGCGACGAAGCCGGCACGGACGGCGGACGGAACGCGGGCGACGG
>JAFGHH010000358.1 GCA_016930215.1 Deltaproteobacteria bacterium | reverse complement strand
TCTGTGGAACACCTATCATCCGCAGGGGCTGCAGATCCTGGCCGTGGTGTTCGAGGACGCGGCGGGGAACCCGGCCGGGGTGAGCTACGCGCGCAACTACGCCGTCCGGAACGGCTTCGACTTTCCGACCGTGGCCGACGAGCCGTTCGTGCTCGGGCGCTACTTCGACAAGGCGGCCACGCCGATGAACATGCTGGTCGACCTCACCGACATGGAGATCCTCGACATCGTCATGGGCTGGGACGCCTCGGGGCTCGAGTCCTCCGTCGAAGGGTACCTGGGCTCGATCGCGGATCGCGGGTAGCGGCATGCGGGCACTGTTTGCGATCGGCGCCCTGGTCTGCGCCTTGGCGGCGTCCTGTGGGGCGGGGCAGGGGGCGACCGCGGGGCTTGGCCCCGCCTCCGACTTCACGCTGCGCACCACGACCGGCGACACCTTCCGGATGAGCGAGCACCTGGGCGAGCAGGTGATCGTGATGTCGTTCTGGACCTCGTTCTGCCCGAGTTGCCGGAACGAGCTGCAGGCGTTGCAGGGACTGTACGAGGAGCTGTCCGACGAGGGCCTGCTCGTCCTCGGCGTGGCGCTCGACCCTCCGGAAACCGTCGCCGACGTGCGGACCGTCGCGCGCCGGCTGGGCTTCACCTTCCCCGTGCTGCTCGACGAGGAGAGCCGGGTCGCCGCGCTGTACAACCCGCGGGCCGCGACGCCGTTCACGGTGCTGGTCGACGGCCGGGGACGGCGCGTGTGGGCCCACGAGGGGTACGTCTCCGGCGACCTCGAGGAGATCGACGCCAAGGTGCGAGCGCTGCTCGCCGAGCGGAACGCGCCGGCCCCGGGAGGGCCGGGCTCCCGGTGACGCGCGCGCGGCTGTGGGTATCCGCGGCACTGGCCGCCGCGGCCTGGTCCGTCCCCGCGGGCGCCGACACGGTGTATTCGATCACCGAGACGCTGATCGGCGAGTGGCTGTGGGACAACGGGAACGACCGGCCGGACGACGACTACTTCTGGGACATCAAGAACCGGCTGAACATCGGCATCCAGGCCGAGGGGATCGATGCCGGCTTCCGCGTCGATACCTCGACCTTCGGCTTCCTCTACCCGACATGGATCGGGGACCAGTCGGCGGAGGAGCGGGCGGAGCGCGAACGGCTGTACTACCTGCGGCACGGGATCGAGCCGGACAGCGGCGGGGGCTACGGCCACCTCGGCGACTATCGCCTGGAGCGGGCCTACGCGCGGGTCCGCCTGGCCGACGACTGGACCGCCACCGGCGGCGACTTCTGCGCCCACCTCGGTCGCGGCCTCGTGCTCTCGCTGCGCAAGGAGGACGAGCTCGGGATCGACAGCTCGCTGCGCGGCGCCCGGCTCGACGGCCGGATCGCCGATCGGGTCGATCTGCTGGCGATGGCCGGGCTGGTCAACGTGACCAACGTGGACGAGCGCTACAACCTGGTCTCCGAAGACCCGATGGACCTCGTGGCGGCGGGGCAGGTGGGGGTCGAGATCTGGGCGGGCAACCGGGTCCTGCTGCACGCCGTCGACTACCGCCCGCACGCCGATGACGTCGAGCAGACGGACCTCGTCGCCTACGGCGGCGCGCTCGACTTCCCCGAGCTGCCGTGGGGCCTGCGGTTGTACTTCGAGGCCGACGGCCTGCACCGCTCGTTCCAGGAGGACCGCTCGGACGACGCCTACGCCATCTGGGCCGACGCCCACGGCGCCTGGGGACCCGTCCAGGTGGCGGTCGAGTACAAGGAGTACAGCGGGTTCGACATCCTCTCCACCACCACCGACGCGCTGGGCGTGCGCTGGCCGTACAACCGTCCGCCGATCGCCGACCAGGAGGACCAGCTGATCGAGAGCGAGTACGACGTGCGGGGCGGCCGAGTGCGGGTCGACTACCAGATCCTCGATTGGCTCGCCGCGTACGTCGCGTGCGCGGGGGCGCAGGACCTGTCCGAGGGCGAGCACCACGCGGTGCACGGCTACGGAGGCGTCGAGACGAGCTGGGACGAAGGGCGGTCGTCGGCGCGCCTCTCCGGCGGCTACCGACACGCCTGGCAGCCGGCGCTCGACGGCGGCGTCGAAACCTACCGGACGCTCTGGCACGTCAAGTTCGACATCGGCCTCCACTTGTGGGGACCGCTCTCGCTGTCGGCGATGGCGTTGCACGAGGAGTGGGAGCGGGACGACTACGGAACCCTGCGCGAGTACCGCCGCGGCACGACGGGGCTGAGCCTGGACTGGGCCGGCGTCGGCGGGGTGATCGGCACGTTCGAGTACGACACGGAGCAGGCACGGTGGGACCACTGGTTCGGCTCGGGCGGCATCCAGTGGTTCGCGCTCGACTGGCTGACGATTCGCGGCAAGGTCGGCAGCCAGCGTGGCGGTCTCAAGTGCCTCGGGGGCGTCTGCCGCCAGTTCCCGCCGTTCGACGGTGCGCGGCTGGAGTTCATCTTCCGGCTTTGAGGAAGCGCCGATGGCCGCACGCGACGCGATGTTCTGGAGCCGGCTCGACGGGGGACGCGTCCGTTGCGACCTCTGCGCGCAGCGCTGCGAGCTGGGCGACGGCCAGTGGGGGCTGTGCGGCGCGCGGCACAACGAGGGCGGGACGCTGCGGACCGCCAGCTACGGCCGGCTGATCGCCGTGCACGACGACCCGATCGAGAAGAAGCCGCTGTTCCACTACCTCCCCGGCAGCCGCTCGCTGTCCGTCGCCACTTGCGGCTGCAACCTGCGTTGCGACTTCTGCCAGAACCACGAGATCTCGCAGTGCCGGGACCACGACGAGGACGGGCTGCTGGTCGGGCAGTCCGCGGCACCGGAGCGGCTCGTGCGGCAGGCGTCGGCCGGCGGCTGCGCCTCGATCTCGTACACCTACACCGAGCCGACGGTGTTCTACGAGTACTGCCGGGACATCGGCACCGCGGCCCGCGCCGCCGGGCTCGGCAACGTCTTCGTCACCAACGGCATGCTGACCCCGGCCGCCGTCGATGATGCCGCCGCCGCCTTCCTCGACGCCGCCAACGTCGACCTCAAGAGCTTCTCCGAGAAGTTCTACAAGGAGCACTGCAAGGGGCCGCTCGACGGCGTCAAGGCCGGGTTGGAGCGGCTGCTCGAGCGGGGGGTGTGGGTCGAGGTGACGACGCTGGTGATCCCGGGCCGCAACGACTCGGACCGGGAACTCGGGGCGATCGCGCGCTACCTGGCCGGGCTCGGCCGGGACATCCCGTGGCACCTCTCGCGGTTCCATCCGGACTACCGGACGCGCGACCTGCCGCCGACGCCGGTGGAGCGGCTGACCACGGCGCGGGAGCTGGGGCGCGCCGCGGGGCTGCGGCACGTCTACATCGGCAACGTGCCGGGCGGGGAGGGCGAGACGACGACCTGTCCGAAGTGCGGTGCGTTGCTGATCCGGCGCGTCGGCTTCGCCGCGGACGTCTGCGGCCTGCGCGACGGCCGTTGCGCGAAGTGCGGGACGGCGATCGCGGGGAGGTGGTAGCCGGGCGCGGGCTCCTCGGCCTTCGGCCGGCTCGGGCCGAGTCGGCCGGCGCTACGTCCGATTGACCGCGCCGCAGTTCGGGCAGTGGCCGGCGGGGTCGAGCTGGACCTTGCCGCCGCAGAACTGGCAGCTGACCAGGTTGAGCGCGCCGCCGGTGACCGCCTGGCCGCCGATGTAGACCCGCGGCTTGGCCGAGACCTCCTGGTCGCCCGTCTCGAACAGCCCGGCCAGCCAGCTCGTGAACTGCACCGCGTACGGCAGCAACTGGTCGAGGCGCACCTTGTAGTAGTCGGGGTCGAAGCCGACTTCGAGCGACTCGGCATCGACCAGCAGCCGGCTGGCCTGGGCCGCGTTCATGAACTTGGCGACCTCGGCCACCGTGTTCCCGGGCAGCGTGCCCAGGAGCTGCTTCATCGCCTCGAACTCGTCCGCGTACTCCTCGATGTAGATGTGCGGGGCGAGGAACTCCTTCGTCTCCCGCCGGTCCTGCTCGTCCCACTCGTCGGGCTCCTCCGGCGGCGCCCCGGAGGCCTGGTCCTTGTCGCGGTGCAGCGACAGGACCCCCTTGCGGTTGGTGATCCGCAGCTCGAGCGTCATCCAACCCGAGTCGAAGTCGACCTTGAGGCGGAACTTGCGGTCCCCCGACTGGCCCTGCAGGTGCAACTCGTCGTCGTCGACGCGCTTGAGCTTGCCCTGGAATGTCGGCACGAGCGGCGTGAGCACCGCGGTGGCGTACTCCAGCTTCTCGTCGTCCTCCCAGGAGAAGTAGTCGTCCAGGTCCTGTCGCAATGCCATGGCGTACCTCCTCTTGAACCGCGGATGAAACCCCGGGAGAGGGTCGGAAGTCAACGTGGGGCCGGGCCGGTCGGCCGAGCATGGCTCGGGAAGCCGCGGCGGCGGGCGGCGTCAGTCGCCGTTGCCGTTGTCGTAGAGCGTGCCGAGGCGCAGGACGCGGAAGCGGGAGAGGTCGATCCGGTCGAGCAGCTCGTAGCTGTCGAGCACGCCGGCGGCCCAGTAGGCCTGCGCCTCGGGGGAGTTCTCGGCGTAGAGCGACAGCGCGCCGGAATAGTCGCCGACGTAGGCGCCGTAGGTCTGCAGCGCGTGCAGCACCAGCTTTCCGGCGGGGCTGACGTCCAGCGCGTCCACGTCCACGGCGGGGTCGAACTGGATCCGGCCGCCGCAGGGGATGCCGCGGGTGCTGATCGCGTCGTCGCCGATCCGCGCCTGCCCCGTGCTGGCCGGCGGCGTGAACCAGCCGGCGCGGATGTGCGGATAGGCGACGATCAGCGCGTGGTCGATTCGACCCGCCGCGACCTCCTCCCTCCGGATCAGGCCGGCGACGAGCGGGAAGCCGCAGGCCCGCGCGCCGTGGGCCATCCACCACGGGTCGGCCACCGTGGCCGGGGTCCGCACGCCGGTCCCGCGGAGGTCCGAGGCGGCGCACAGCCCCGCCCGCCAGCCCCCGGTCTCCAACCGCATGTTCCAGCAGCCCCACTCCAGCCCCCGGCCCCGGTCGATCACCAGCAGGTGGTGGTCGCTCTCGGGGTCGGGCGCGGCGCCGTCGGGAATCGGCATCGTGCCGACGGCGTTCATCCCGTTGTCGCCGAGCCACCCCTCGCCGCCGACGCCGGCCAGCACCTCGAAGGTCGGCGTGGCGGCGTCGGCCCAGTAGAGCGGGATCGAGTAGCCGGCGATGTTGACGTCGAGGTGCGGGCCCCAGGGGGAGCTGGAGGCGAAGTCGGCGATCAGCGCCGCGCTGTCCGGCTCCAGCTCGGGGTCCGCCGGGAGCGGCGTGTTCCAGGGGCTGTCGTCGGAGAACGGTCGCCAGGCGCCGTCGGGGCCCGACGCCTCGTCGCCGGCCCCGTCGTCCGGAGTCGTGTCGGCGTCCGCCGCGGCATCCTCCGTGCCGGCATGGTCCGCCGGAACCTCGAGCGGGACGTCGCCGTCCGCCGGCACGTCGGTCGCGTCGGCGGCGTCGGGCGTTCCGTCGCCCGAGTCGCCGCAGGCGGCGGAGAGGACGAGCAGCGGGAGCAGCAGCCGTGCGGCCGGGAGGCGGCGGACCGTGGGCGGCACCGGGCAAGCTCGCAGGGGCGTCATGCGTCGGACCTTGGACCGTCGTCGTGGCGGCGTCAAGCCGGGGAGGCCGGCGGGGGGGCGCGCGGAGGCTACCGCCTGTCGAGGAGGATGCGCAGGATGTACCAGAACATCAGCGCCACGGCGGCGAACAGTGCCAGCGAGGCGGCGACGTGCTGGTCGGTGCGGTAGTGGTGCAGGACGTTCGACGTGTAGTACAGGATGTAGCCCGCCGCGAGCACCACCATCGCCACCGAGAACAGCGTGCCGAGCTGGAAGCCGAACAGGATCGCGCAGAGGATGATGCCGAGGGCGATGAAGCTGCCGACCATCAGGATCGAGCGCATCCAGGAGAAGTCCTTGCGCAGGATGAAGACGGTACCGGTCAGGCCGGCGAACAGCGTGCCGGTGAGCAACGCCGCCGTCGGCAGCACCTCGGGCGACGTGTAGAACGCCGCCACGTACAACAGCGGCAGGAAGATCACCGCCTCGGCGGCGACGTACAGCCCGAGGCCCAGGTACTGCATGCCGGCGGACCTGGCCGAGCGGGCCCACTTGTCGGCGACGTAGCCGACGGCCATGAACAGGCCGAGCACGACCAGCCAGCCCCAGCGCGTCGCCATCATCTGGAAGATCAACGGCTCGACCTGCGCCTTGAGCGGCCCGAGCAGCAGGAACTCGAGGCCGACGAAGGCGCCGACGGCGCCCGCCAGGTGGGCGTACGTGCGACGGATGAATCCCGCCCGCTCGGCCGGCAGCGCCTGCGAGGCGGGCACCGCCGTCGGATACGGTTGCTGCCGTCCGGTCTCCCAGCTCATCGGACCCTCCCGCCGGTCGCGGTCTTCCCGGGCGCCGCACGTGGCCGCCCACCGGCGACCGGACGAGCGGGACGCTAGCCGATCCGCAGCGGGGAGTCCACGCGCGCCTTGCATCGCCGCGACCGGGCGGGCACGATGACCGGTCGAGGGGACGAGGAGGGTGGTGCGATGATTGCAGGCGGCACGCGACGGTGGTCGCACGGACTCGCGCTCGGGCTCGCAGCGGTCGCGACGGCCGGCTGCTACGCCAGTTGGAGCGATGTCGGCGATGCCGACGCGGGCGACGACGCGGGAGCGGCCCGCGACGATGCCGCGGCCGACCGCGCGGACGACGCCGGGTCCTCGGATGTCGGCGACGCCGACGTGTATTGCCACTCGGGCACCAACCCGTGCCCGCCCGGGACGGTCCTCGTGCCGTGCGGCCCGTTCGTGATGGGCAGCGACCCGGGTGAGGGCGACCTGGACGAGGAGCCGGAGCACGTGTTGGAGTTGTCGGCGTTCTGCATCGATGCGGCCGAGGTGACGAACGGCGCCTACGCGGCGTGCGTGACGGCCGGGCACTGCACTCCGCCCGGGTCGAGCGCCTCCGCGACGCGACCGAGCTACTTCGGCAACCCGACGTACGACGGCTTCGCGATGGTCAACGTCAACTGGTACCAGGCCGACACCTACTGCGCCTGGGTCGGCAAGCGGCTGCCGACCCAGGCGGAGTGGGAGAAGGCGGCACGTGGGGGGTGCGACCTCCGGACCCCGGCCAGCTGCGGCCCCGAGGATGAGCCGACCTATCCGTGGGGCGAGGCGGAGCCGACGTGCGATCGGGCGAACTTCGTCGGCTGCGTGGGCGACGTGGACCGCGCGGCGGCTCGACCGGCGGGCGCGGGCCCCTACGACGCGCCGGACCTGGTCGGCAACGTGCAGGAGTGGGTCGCCGACTGGTACCTCGGCACCGCCTACGACGCCTGCCGCCTCGGCGGCTGCGTCGACCCGACGGGACCGGCGATGGGCAGCGAGAAGGTGTTCCGCGGCGGGCACTGGGAGTCGGTGCCCGGCTACCTGCGTGCGGCGAACCGTTTCCGGCAGGACCCGGGCTTCTTCGACTATCATACGGGGTTCCGCTGCGCGCTTTCGATTCGGCCGTAGGCCCGCGCGCGCCGATCCTCGACTCGGGCTTGCATTCGGCGCGGTTTTGGACAAAATACGACCGCTTCGGACAAGAAGGGACAATTGGGTCCCGGCCGAGGCCCGGAGGTTCCGATGCGCAACTCGCGGTCGTACCGAATCGTCGCGCTCGCCGTGTCCCTGTCGTTCGTCCTGCTCCCCGGCTGCGGGGACGATTCCGCGGGCACGCCCGACGCCGTCGACGAGGGAACGGTCGACGTGCCCGCGGAGGTGCCGGTCGACGTGCCGGTCGACGTGCCCGCGGAGGTGCCGGTCGACGTGCCGAGCGACGTGCCGGCGGACGTGCCGGTCGACACCGATCCCGGTCCGTGGGACGTGGTGATCACGATCGAGGTCGACGACCGCACGGTCCCGGTCAACCTGGCGACGCTCGATCGCACCACCTACGACGGGCACGACGCGCTCCGGCTGACGCGGGTGGTCGAGCAGGCGGCGCTGTTGATGCCGTGGAACTACCACTACGATTTCATCGGCAACGACGGCTTCGACCCGCTGGTCGAGCGGCTGGAGAACGACCTCGGGAAGCTGCCGTGCTACGGCGAGCTGGAGCTGGGGTTCCTGTGGTGGGACGGCGACAACCTGCGCATCGCCTGGGACCCGTCGCTCGCCTTCCCCGGGTCGCTCGGCGTCCAGGGCATGCACGGCGGGATCATCCGCGCGACCCCGATCGCCGTCACCTCGGTCGTCGTCGCGGTCGGTGCGGGGCGGACGCTGGTCGACCTGACGACGCTGCCGACCGAGGAGGTCGTGGACTACATGCTCCCCGAGGCCGGCGCGATGCCGTCGGTGCCGTTCGAGGACGTGGTGGCGGCGGCCGGCGGGACGACCCCGGAGGTATTCGTCTACAAGTTCTGGGGCAACGACGGCTGGTCGAACGCGGACGACAACCTGATGCCGTGGGAGAACGCCCTGCACGCCTGGGTCCGCGTCGACACGCGCCGCGTCGTGCTCGAGGAGGCCTGGGACACCGAGGAGTGCTGCTGGCGTTGCCGCGACACGGTCCTGATCAAGGGCCGGACGCCGTAGCCCCGTACGAGGAGGTACGTGATGAGCCGCAACCGATGCTGGACGATCCTGTCCTGTGCGCTGGCCCTCGCGCTTCCCGCCGCCTGCGGCGGCGGCGACGACTCCACCGAGGACGTGGTCGATGCGATGGACGTGCACGAGACGCCCGACGAGACGGCCGAGGACGTGCCCGCCGACGAGGGGACGGACACGCCGACCGAGACCGCCGACGTGCCGGTCGAGGCGGAGGCCGACGCCCCGCCCGAGGAGGTCGAGCCGGGGCCGTGCGACGGGATGACCGACACCAACTGCCTCGAGATCCAGGTCGGCGAGCGGATGCTCTACCGCCGGCTCGATGCCTACGAGACGCAGGAGATCGATGACGACGGGACGGTCCGCACGGTGGTCTACCTGCCCGACCTGATCGACGAGGAGGTCACGCCGACGCCGGAGGACTACCGCTACCAGGGCTGGGGCACCGACGGCTACACCTACGGCGGCTATGCCACCTGGGACAACATGCTTCAGGGCTACATCGAGCTCGGCAATCGCCGCCTGTACTGGGACCCCAGCCAGCTCCTGCCCAACTCCTGGAACGTCAAGGACACCTACCTGCTCGTGCTTTCTCCCGCCGGCGGCTGACGCGACCCGCCCGCGGCTCGCGCGCCCCGGGGCGGACGGCCGCTTCGGCCTGGAGACCGCGCGCCCCGGCGCGGTGTTCCGCCGCCGGGGCCCCCGGGAACGGTCCGGACCGTGTCGGCCCGTCGGTGTCTGTTTTTGAGCGTTTTTGGGATTGCATTTCCCGTGGCGTCCCGCTACAGGAACCGGCACGGTGCGACGGTGCGGAGCCTGCTCCCGTCGCGGAAGGAGGACGACGATGCAACGGTGGCTCGTGAGATGGGCGGTGCTGGCGCTGCTGGCCTTGCCGGGCTGCGGCGACGACGACAACGGCAACCCGGACGACGGCGGAACCGACGTCGAAGTCGGCCCCGACGCCGACGCGGACGGGGACGCCGACGCGGACGGGGACGCCGACCCGGACGTGGAGCCGGACGTGGAGCCGGACGTGGCCGACGAGGCGTCGACCGATGCTTCCGACGTGCCGGTGGACCCGTG
>JAFGHH010000357.1 GCA_016930215.1 Deltaproteobacteria bacterium | reverse complement strand
CGCCTCGGCTGGCCCCAGGCCACCTTCGCGGCCCACGCCGAGCTGCCCAAGGAGCTGAACAAGGCGCTGGTGACCCGCGAGGTCGACGGCGGCGTGGCGAAGCTCGAGGTGACCTTCCCGGCGGTGATCTCGGTCGACCTGCGGATCGTCGCCCCGGACGCCGTCAAGAACGGCAACACCCCCGACGCCGAGAAGTACCCCGAAGGCCCGCGCTACCCGTCGCTGCGCGGCATCATGCAGGCCAAGAAGAAGCCGCTCGCGGCCAAGAAGCTCGCCGACTACGGCGTCACCCCGAACCCGCGCCTGGAGTACCTCAAGTTCGAGCCGCCCCCGCAACGCCAGGCCGGCGCCAAGGTGCCCGACGTCGAGACCCTCGTCGCCAAGCTCAAGAACGAAGCGCGCGTGATCTAGGCGGAGGGAGGTTGAAGATGGCAAACGTTCTGGTGATTGCGGAACTGTTCGAAGGCAAGGTGCGCAAGGGCTCGCTGTCGGCGATCACGTTCGCCCAGCAGGCGGCCCCGATGGTCGGCGGCGGCTACGACATCCTGGTCGCCGGCGTCGGCGCCAAGGCCGCCGCGGCCACGATGGCCGGCTACGGCGCCGAAAGCGTCCTGGCGGCCGAGCTGCCCGACTACGTCGCCGAGGTCTACGCCCCGGTCGTCGCCGAAGCCGGCAAGGCCCACAAGATCGTCTGCGCCACCGCCACGACCTTCGGCAAGGACCTGCTCCCGCAGGTCGCCGAGTACCTCAAGGCCGGCATGGCCAGCGAGGTGGTCAAGGTCTACAACGAGGGCGGCCCGGCCTACGTCCGGCCGATGTACGCCGGCAACGTCCTGGCGCACGTCAAGGTCAAGACGCCGATCCAGGTCGTCACCGTGCGGCAGACCGAGTTCGAGGCGGCGGCCGCGGGCGCCGGCGCCTCCCCGGTCAAGGACGTCGCGGCGGTCCCGGCCGCGGCGGCCGGCGCGCGGGTCAAGATGGCCGGCTTCGAGAAGGTCGTCTCGGCACGGCCCGAGCTGACCGACGCGCGCGTCATCGTCTCGGGCGGCCGCGGCCTCAAGAGCGGCGAGAACTTCAAGATCGTCGAGGCGCTGGCGGACCTGCTGCACGGCGCGGTCGGCGCGACCCGCGCCGCCGTCGACGCCGGTTTCGTCCCCAACGACCTGCAGGTCGGCCAGACCGGCAAGATCGTCGCCCCGCAGCTCTACATCGCCGTCGGCCTCTCCGGCGCGTTGCAGCACCTGGCGGGCATGAAGGGCTCCAAGGTGATCGTCGCGATCAACAAGGACCCCGAGGCGCCGATCTTCTCCGTCGCCGACTACGGTCTGGTGGCCGACCTGTTCCAGGCCGTCCCCGCCCTGACCGAGCAGATCAAGAAGGTCCTGTAGCCCCCCCCAACGTCGTCGTCCGCGGCGACCCCTACGGCGGACACTCCCCGGGGGCCAGCAGGCCCACGCCTCCCAGCACGCGCTCGCAGTCGCTGCTGTAGGTGAGCCCGTCGCAGCCGCAGACCGGGTCCCAGATTTCCGGGCAGCGCTCGCCCGGGATCGCGCGGCAGAACCCCTCCGCCGACGCGCCGCAACCGTGGCGGTCGCAGTAGTCCGGCGCGCAGTCGGCGTCGTCGGCGCACCGCCCCGACCGGCAGAATCCGCTGTCGCAATGCTCGCCGACACCGCAGTCCGCGTCGGTCGTGCAGAGCCCCGATTGGCAGATCCCCGCCCGGCAGACCTGGTCGGCGACGCAGTCCCAGTCCGTGGTGCACGGGTTGCCCGGCGCGACCTCGCCGTCGTCGAGGACGTCGCCCGTCTCCGGATCGGTGAACCCGTCGTCGGGCGCGTCGGTGCTCACCTCCACCTCGGCCTCGGCGGCCGAGTCGTCGGGCGCGTCGGCGTCGGCGTCCGCGGCGCCGTCCGGGACGCACTCGAGGTCGACCGCGTGGTAGCCCGCGATGCAGCTGCACACCGGACGCCCGTCGACCACCTCGCAGTAGCCGCGGGACGAGCAGGTGACGTAGGCGCAGGGGTCGTCGCCGCCGACGTCGTCGCAGCCGGCGAGGACGGCACACGACAGGAGCGCGGCGAACACCGCCGACGCGGGACCGGTCCGGCACATCCGGCGCATGCTCCGACTGTGACCTCCGCGGGGGCGATCGTCAAGGGCGCCCGCGACGGCGCGCGGTGGGCCTCCACGAGGCGCTTGACACCCTCCCCCGTCCTCCGCGAGGCTCCCGGTCATGCGCAACACCATCTGGAAACTGGGGTTGATCCTGTCGCTCGTGACCGCCCTCGCCTGCTCGAAGAAGGACGAGGGCCAGCCCGCGCCGGCGCCGGGAGCGCCGGGGGCGGCGGCCGCAACGCCGACCCCCGGGGCGGCGGCGACGCCCACGGCTCCGGGCACCGAAGAGGGGCCGGCGACGCCGGGGACGGAGACCCCGGGGACGGAGACTCCGGGGACGACGGCCGAGCCGCCGAAGCCGGCGGCCCAGGTGCTGGTGGAGTTCCCGGCCCTGGAGAACCCGCCCGAGGCGGGGCCGGTCTACTTCATCGTCAACCGTACCGGCGTGGTGAAGGTCGACGACGGCAAGTTCGTCGCGCTGCAGGCGCCGGAGAAGAACTTCAAGGAGCTGGTGCTCGGCGGCGACGGCAAGGTCTACGCGGCGGGGTACCGCGCGATCTACCGCGTCGAGGGCGAGGCGCTGGTCAAGGTCCCGGGGAGCAAGGACGTCGACCACCTGGTAGTCGGCGCCGACGGGCAGATCTGGACCGTCAGCTTCCGGCACATCACGCACTTCGACGGCGCGGGTTGGACCACCGAGGAGAAGTCGGTGCTGGGCGCCGACGTCACGCTGCTCAAGGGGGTCGCGCTGGACGGCAACAACCGCCCGTGGATCGTCTCCGCCAACGCCGTGCACGTGCGCGACGGCGAGACGTGGAAGACCGAGGACCTGAGCGGGCTGGGGAAGGACAAGTTCTTCTTCGACGGCGTCATGCCGGGCCCGGAGGGCGCGATGTACGCGGTGGCCGGCGAGGACCTGCTCAAGTGGAAGGACGGCAAGTGGGAGCTGCTGGCGCTGGCCGACGAGGGCGAGTTCCTCGGCAGCGGCGCGAAGGTGGCGCTGGGCGCCGGCGGCCGGTTGTGCGTGGCGTTCAACCTCGGGGCGCTGGGCTGCCTGCTCCCCGACGGCCGCCGCGTACGCAAGGACTGGAAGGAGGAGGGCGCCGGCAACATGCTCAAGGGCCTCGCGCTCGACGGTGCCGGCCGCGTGTGGATCGCCAGCGAGGCCGGCCTCGAGGTGCTCGTGCCGGGCGGCGCATCGACCAAGTGGGCGCCGGGGACGATCCCCGAGGCGCCCGGGGACATCGAGGACATCGTCGCGCTCGGCGGCGGCCCCGTCCTGCCGGCCGTGGGCGAGCAGCGGACCGGCACGGTGCACGGGACGATCACGACCAAGACCGGCCAGCCGATCGCGGGCAAGAAGATGGAGATCTGCGCCTCGCCCGCCACGATGTTCCAGGAGACCCCCTGCACCGGCGCCCCGTTCGTCGCCACCGCGACGACGACGGACCAGGGCGAGTTCACCTTCGAGAACGTCCCGATCGGCAGCTACGGCTTCTCGATCGAGATGGACGGGAAGTGGAGCGTGTCGTTCATGGAGGACTGCTGCGAGCGGATGCAGCCGGGCCAGGTCTACGAGGCCGGCTCGTTCGAGCTCGACTGACCCGCCTCCACCCGCCCCGCCCCGCGAACGGGGACCGAATCCGCTGGCTTCGCCCCGCGTTTCGGGTCAAGGTATCCGGCGTGACGCGACGGCTCGTCCTGCCTCCCGCCCTGTGGCTCCTCCTCGCGACCGCGTGCGGCCCGTCCGGCGACGCGACCGATGCGCCGGCCGACTCGTTCGACGGCGGCCTTCCCGACGCGCCCGGCGAGGCGGTCGCGCCCGGCCTGCTGCGGGTCGTGTTCTTCGACATCGACACCGGCGACTCGATCCTCGTCCAGGCCCCGAACGGCCGCACGCTGCTGGTCGACCTCGGGCTGCCGCAGGTCTACGCCGACGGGCACGAGGTCGACACGGCGCAGTACGTGACGCGACGGATCGAGGAGCTGACCGGGCGGCGGGCGGTCGACTACTTCCTCGCCTCGCACTACCATTCCGACCACGTCGGCACCTTCCGCTCCAGCGGACAGGCCGGCAGCGGCATCGGCTGGGCGGTCGATTACGGCGGCCTCGCCGTCGGCACGTTCCTCGACCGTGGCCGCAACCCGGCCGGCGACTCGCCGACGCAGACCGACTACCTGCGCTGGGCCGAGAACCGGGCCAATCGGCAGGTGATCGACGGCCCCGGCACCCACTGGGTCGACCTCGGACCCGAGGTCGACGTCGAGGTGGTGGCCGCGGCCGGAGCCGGCGTCACCCCCGCCGGCTCGGACGAGAACGGTTTCTCGCTGCCGGTCCGCGTCACCTTCGGCGACCTCGAGCTGTCGCTGGCCGGCGACCTGACCGGCGACTGCAACACCGACCTCTACGACGTCGAGACCGTGGTCGCTCCCTTGATGGGCGCGGTCGAGGTCTACAAGGTCAACCACCACGGCTCCCAGAGCAGCTCCAACGTCACCTGGCTCACCGCCCTGCACCCGCTGGTCGCCGTCCTCCCGGCCGGCGAGAGCCGCTTCGGCTACCCCCACGCCCGGGTCACCACCGCCCTCGACGCCTTCGCCGACACCTACTGCTCCGGCGACGGGGAGGTGCTCCTCGAAAGCCGCGACGGCCGCACGTTCACGATCGGCGGGCGGACCTACACCGCCCGCAGCGAGGCGGCCGAGGCGACGCTCGAACCGCCCCCGATCGGCGTCGACGAAAAGACCGACGCGCTGTGCCGCAACGGCCGCGACGACGACCGCGACGGCTACACCGACTGCGCCGACTACTCCTGCTCCCGCTGCCCGGGGCTCACCGCCTGCCGGTAGGCCGGACTACGGGCGCCGGTTGGCCGCGTCGTTCGGCGCGGCGGACGACGCGCGGTCGACCAGCAGCCAGGACCCCACCGGAATGCTCGCGTAGTACCCGTCGGTGAACGAACCCGCGTACAGCCCGGCGTAGCTCCACTCGT
>JAFGHH010000006.1 GCA_016930215.1 Deltaproteobacteria bacterium | reverse complement strand
GGCGGCTTCCTTGGCCGCCGGTCGCGGCTTCTCGACCGGCGGCGCCGGCTCGCCGCGGGCCGTCGCGGTCGCCTTCGGGACGGCCGGATCCTTGCCGGGCGCGGACTGCGGCTCGAGCGACAGCTGCCGGGCGTGGTCGGCCGGCAGGACGTCGAGCGACGGGGCGGGGGCGCCGAGCGGCGCGGTGCGCAGCCGGCGGCCGCGCCGGCGCAGCTTCTCGGGACGGATGGCGAGGACCTGGTTGTCGAGCAGCCGGGCGGGACCGTCCTTGATCGCGAGCCGTCGGTCGTGGCACGCCGGGTCCTGGCCGCAGATCGACGGCCCCGGCGCGGGATGCTCGTGGTACGTGACGTACGTGCCCTCGAAGTTGCGCAGCACGACCCCGTCCGGCGCCGACGAGATCAGATAGGTCGGTCCGACGGGGACCTTCCCGCCGCCGCCGGGGCAGTCGACGACGTAGGTCGGGATCGCCAGGCCGGAGATGTGGCCGCGCAGCGCTTCCATGATGCCGATGCCCTGGGAGATCGGGGTGCGGAAATGGCCGATGCCGCGCGCCAGGTCGCACTGGAAGATGTAGTACGGCTTGACCCGCGCCTTGAGCAGCTCGTACAGGAGCTGCTTCATCACGTGCGGACAGTCGTTGACGCCGCGCAGCAGCACCGACTGGTTCTGCACGGGGAAGCCGTGGTCCACCAGCCGCGCGCATGCCTCGCGCGACTCCGGCGTCAGCTCGAGCGCGTGGTTGAAGTGGGTGTTGACGTAGATCGGATGGTACTTGCGCAGCATGTCGCACAACTCGTCGGTGATTCGCATCGGCAGGACGCACGGCGTGCGGGAGCCGATGCGGATGATGTCGACGTGGGGGATGGCGCGCAGCCGCGCGACGATCCATTCCAGCTTGTCGTCCGCGAACATCAGCGGGTCGCCGCCGGACAGGATCACGTCGCGGATCTCGCCCGTTCGCGCGATGTAGTCGATCGCGGCCTCGATCTGGGCCTTGTCGAGCTGCTCGTCCTCGGTGCCGACCAGGCGCCGGCGGGTGCAGTGGCGGCAGTACATCGAGCAGATCGTGGTCAGGAGCAGCAGCGCCCGGTCCGGGTAGCGGTGCGTGAGGCCCGGCACCGGCGCGTCGATCTCCTCGGCCAGCGGGTCCTCCATGTCGCCGGTCGTGAGCTGCAACTCCTTGGCCGTCGGGATCGCCTGCGCGCGAATCGGGCACGTCGGATCCTCGGGGTCCATCTGGCTCGCGTAGTACGGCGTGATCGCCATCCGGAACCGCTTGAGGCAGGCGCGGACGCCGTCCTCCTCCTGCGGAGAGAGCGGCACCACCTGCTTCAGCGACTCGACGTCGGTGATGCGGTTGCGGACCTGCCAGCGCCAGTCGGACCACTCCTCCAGCGTGACGTCCTTCCACAGCAGTATCTCGTTCGGAACGCGCATGCGATCCCTCCACGCCGGTACACCCTACCACCGTGGACGGCCGAGCTGTCAACGGCCTCTGCGGACGCGACGGGCGGCTCGCGCCGCGTTGTCTGCCGTCGCCGGCCGTGCTACGACCGCGCCTGGAGGTGGAACCGATGCGCAGCGCCGCCCTCGCCCTCCTGCTCGTCGCCGCCGGGTGCCCGCGGACCGGACCCGGAGCCGACGAGCCCGAACCGCCGGCCGCCGACGGGGGGACCGGCGTCGCCGGCGACGAGGCCCTCGCCGGACTGCTCGAGGGACCGCTCAGCGCCGACGAGGCGGCCGCGCAGCTGCTGCAGGTCGAGGTCGACCCCGGCCGGGCCGTCGTGATCCTGCACTGCTCCTTCCCCGAGGCCTGGGTTGCGGCCGTGCCCCTGGAGCTGGCCGACGGCGCCGACGTCGACCTCGTGCGCTCCGTCGTCGTGCTCGGCGCCGACCCGGACACCACCACCCACGTCCCGCAGCGCGATCGGCTCGAGCCGCACGCCGCCGTCGCCTGCGCGCCCGACGGCGTGCTCCAGGTCGCGCCCGGTTCGTGGCAGCTCGTCGCCGGCCGCCGCGATCGGCTGCGCACCCGCGAGGGCGCCGCCGCCGCCTGGCTCGACGTGGTCGAGCTCGCCGCCGGCGACCGGCTCGAGTTCTACCTCGGAAGCGACGACCTCACCCTCGACGTCCCCGTGCCGTAGGTCGGCCCGGATCGCCCGCTCGTGGATCGAAGGTGACGAGGGCCCGAAGGGCCCGAGGAGTCCTCCCGCTCCCGGATCGTCGATGGGCTGGTTTCGGGATTGGTCGAAGGGTCCGGGTCAGGGCGCGGCGCAGACGCACTCGCCGCCGAGCGAACAGGTTCCGCCGCAGCTCATGAAGCAGATCAGCGGGTCGCAGCCGGACTTGGTCTCGCCGCCGGTGTCGCTGCCGCTGCCCTCGCTGCCTTCGGTGGAGCCGTAGTCCTCGCGCGGGTAGTAGTCCTCGCGCACCGCGTCCTCGCGGATCACCGCCTCGTCGGGCGTCGTGGCCTCGTCCGCCACCTCGGTGACGTCCGGCGGCGAGGTGTCGTCGGGCGGCGTGTCGATGACGTCGGGAACGTCCGCGTCGGCGTCGGCCGGTTGGGTGTCGGTGCAGAAGCAGGCGTTGTCGCGACACTCGCCGCCCGCGTGGCCCGCGGTGATGCACTGGCCCTGGCAGTCCGCCAGGTCGCAGACCGCACTGCTGTCGGCACAGGACACGCCGAGCGACAGAGCCACGAGCAGACTCACGACTCCCGAGAGGATCATGGACGACGTTTTCATCGCAGCGTCCCTCCTGATCTTGTGTGGAGTATACGCGGTGCGGAGCGCGGGTCAAGGGAATCGTCCACGGCGGTTTTCCTCCTCCCGGCGACGACCTCCCGGCGACCGACGCACCGCGTCAGGGCCCCGGACGGGGACGCCGTCGGGGTTCCGGAGAGGTGGGGTTCGGGCGGGTCGCGGTTCCGGAAGGGGGCTACGGCTCCGCGGGCGGCATCGGCGGTCGGCTGCCTTGGGGCGAGAAGACCGCGTCGATCGGGCCGGAGCCCTCGCGGAGCAGTTCGATCTGGCCGTTCTCGAGGATCGCCAGGACGGTGGACGGGACGTGTCCGCCGGGGCCGGCGTCGAGGACCAGGTCGAGGCCCGGGAAGATGCGGTCGATCTCGGCCGGGTCGGTCTCGATGCGGCCGTCCTTGGAGGCCGAGGTGGAGATGATCGGCTGTCCGAGCTGCTGGAGCAGCATGCGGGAGGCGGGATGGTCGGGGACGCGGATGCCGACCGTGTTGCGCTTGGTCAGCACGAGCCGGGGGACCTCCTTGGTCGCCTCGAGCACGAACGTGTAGGGTCCGGGGACGAGGCGCCGCATGATGCGGTAGGCGGCGTCGTCCACGCGGGCGTAGCGCGCGATGTCGGATAGGTCGTAACACAGGAACGAGAACGGCTTCTTCTGGGCGGCACCCTTGATCGCGTACACGCGCTCGATGGCCTTGCGGTCCATCAGGTTGCAGCCGATGCCGTAGACCGTGCCGGTCGGGTAGGCGATGACTCCACCGCCCCGCAGGACCTCGACGGCACGGGCGACCTTGCGCGGTTCGGGATGCGCGGGATTGATGGGCAGCAGCATGGTTCC
>JAFGHH010000356.1 GCA_016930215.1 Deltaproteobacteria bacterium | reverse complement strand
GGACCGGTCCGGCGACATCCTCCCCCGGGACGTCGGCCGCCGCCGGCGGCGCGTGGGGTGCGCCGTCGCGGGTGTCGGACGACGTGCAGGCCGCGAGGCCGGCCACGCCGGCCAGGAGCGCGAATGCCCGGCAGCCGTCGAACATGCGAGGCAGCCTAGCAGAGGAGAGCGGGGATGGGGCAGTGCGGACGTCGGTACGCCGCCCGGGGGAGGGCGGAGTGGTGGAAGCGGGCGGCCTCGCGTAGAATCGTCCCGGACGGGAGGGCGACGATGAAGCTGTCCTGGCACGTGTGGCTGGTGGCCTTGTGGATGCTCGCTGGCTGCGACGAGGGCTCGGTCGTGGTCCCGGACGGGACGGAGGACGCGACCGTGGGGGACGACGGAGCGCCACCGGACGCGCCGCCCGACGACGCGTCACCGCCGCCCGACGACGGGACCGTCGAGACGCCGGTGGACGTGCCGGTGGACACGCCCCCGTTGCCGTGCACGACGCCGCTGGCGGAGCGGGTGCGGGTGACCGAGGTGAGCGTCGCGCCGGCGAGCGTGGAGACCTCCGGCAGCGGGTACTTCTCGCCGGACCGACCCGTGATCCTCTCGACGCAGGACGACGGGACGGCGAAGGTCGGCTGGACCGACGGGGCGGGCCACGTGCACGTGACGCCGCTCGACGGGAACGACGCGCGGCGCGCACCCGATCTGACGCTGCCGGGCACCGAGGTGCGGGGTTTCGTGGCGCTGTCGGACGGCGCCGCGGTGCTGGTGCGCCGCGACGAGGACGTGATGGCGGTGGTCCGCATCAACGACGCCGGGGGCGAGGCTTTCGCGAGGCACCTGGTGGGCGACGAATCGCACGACGTCGATGGCTCGCGTTGGATCGATGACTGGTCGCACGACGGTCGCCTGGCCTGGAACGGGTCGCAGTTCGCCGCGTACCACGGCCAGACCGGCAACCACGGCTCCTCGGGCAACCACCAGGGCGACCGCTACGTGCTGCTCGACCCGGCCGGCAGTCCGTCCGTCGTCTGGGACTGGGGCTGCAGCCACAGCCTCGACGTGCGGCTGGCCTGGAACGGCAGCGCCTTCGGCCCGGTCTGCCTGTCGGACTGCTACCCGGGCAAGGGGATCTACTACAACCACCGCAACCTGGTGCGGTCGGAGCCGTCGGGCGACTGCGCCGGTGGCTCGTCCGCCGAGCTCGGGGGGCTGGTCGGCGTCGGGGACGGCTTCCTGCTGAGCTTCGTCTCTCGCGAGGGCCGGTCCTCCGCCGACGTCGGTCTGGTCCACGTGGCGACCGGCGGCACGGCCGGGACGGTCGCGTGGCTCACCGACACGGCCGGCGTGGACGAGAGCGGCGCGCACCTGGCGGCCTACGGCGCGAACTACCTCGCGGGCTGGCTCGAGGGCGGCACGCCGCGGCTGGCGGTGGTCGACGCCGCGGGCGCGATCGTCGAGGGACCGGTGGGCATCTCGGCGCAGTTCGGCGCGCGCAACGACTTCGTTACCTGGCCGAGCGGCGATGTCGGCTGGGCCTACGCCTGGGGTGACACGAGCCGGCTTCAGGTGGTCCGGGTCTCGCGCTGCGAGTGACGCGGTTCCGTTTCGGGTTGCGCTCCGCGGCGGCACCTGCAACAATCCAGCCCAGTGAATACCCCCGTACCGGTCTCCGTGCTCGTCGTGAGCGGCAGTGGAAGTGACTTTGCGCTGCTGGCCGATGCGCTGCGCGAGGCGTCCGGCGGACCGATCAAGCTCGTGCACGCGCAGAGCATCGAGCAGGTTGCAGAGTTGGCGGCGCGAAAGCCGCCCGACGTGATCCTGTTCGACTGCCCGGCCGCGGGCGCGGATTGCCCGACGCAGCTGTTCCACCTGCGGCAGGCCGCCCCCCGCACGCCGATCGTGGCGCTCGGGAAGCTCACCGACGAGGATCGGGCGATGGGCGCCGTGCGGGCCGGGGCGCAGGACTTCCTCGAGCGCAACAAGGTCTCGGGCGTGGCGATGATGCGCGCGCTGCGGTTCGCGGTCGAGCGCCACCGCGCGCTGCGGACGCTCGAGGCGCTGACCCTGCTCGATGACCTGACCGGCCTGTACAACCGTCGCGGGCTGCTGACCGCCGGGGCGCAGATGCTGCAACTGGCCCGTCGCCGGGGCAGCGGACTGTGGGTGCTGTTCGCGGACGTCGACGGCCTGAAGGCGATCAACGACGACCACGGGCACGCGGCGGGCGACGAGGCGCTGGTCGAGGTCGGGATGGTGCTGCGTGCCAGCTTCCGCGGCTCGGACGTGATCGCCCGGAGCGGCGGCGACGAGTTCGTCGTGCTGGCGATCGATGCCGCCCCCGAGTCACGCGACCTGCTGCTGCACCGCATCCGTCGGAACCTCGAGCGGCGGGCGGAGGAGAACCCCCGTCCGTTCCCGATCGCGTTGACCGTCGGCTGTTCCCGCTACGAGCCGGGCGAGGAGGCCGACCTGCCGGCGCTGCTCGGCCGGGCCGACAAGGTGCTGTGCGAGGAGCGAAGGAACCGGCGGGGCAGGGCGCCCTCGGACCGGCCGGCGGGCCCGGCCGCGGTGGGCCGGGGCCGCAGCCTGCCGCCTACAGGCCGAACCTGAGGGCCCAGCGGTTGAGCGTCCCGGTGTCGCGGGCGTAGGTGTCCGCGACCCGCAGCACCCAGTCCCCCGCCGCCTGGCGGTCGTTGAAGATCGAGGCGTCGAGCGTCTCGACGATGTTCTCGTCCGAGCCGCCCGCGTTGTTCCACAGCACGTGCTCGACGCCGTCGTGCGTCAGCACGAGCCGCAGGTCGCCGACGTAGGTGTGCGTCACGTCGAGCTCCACGGTCACCGACCGCGGCACGAACGACTCCGGCACCACGATCGTGGACGTCACGCCCGCCTCGTCGTCGTCCGGGACCGCCGTCGTCGTCGCGTTCTCGAAGACCTTCGTCTCGCCCGTGGGCGGTGGGGGCGGCTCGTCGCCGCACAGCGTCCCGTTCGGCGAGAAGCAGTTGTCCCGCACGCCGCTGGCGCCGAAGGTCGAGTCGCCGACCGAGCGGCGGACGACGGCGAGCAGGTCGGTCCACGAGGCGTTGTAGCGGTTCTCGACGGCCCAGATGATCTTGGACAGGAACGGCGCGGCGTAGGCGTTCGCGTCCGCCGAAACCTCGACCACCGACGACACGATATCGACCTTGTCCCAGCCGCCCTTGCCGGCCAGGATCGGCCGCAGGTAGTACTCGTAGCCCAGGCAGCCGCCGTACAGGTAGATCTGGTAGAAGTCCGGGTACTCGGGCCGCGACCAGAAGTCGCTGGCGCCCAGCATGCTGTGCCCGTCGTAGGCGACGATCTCGTGCTCGGACAGCGCGCGCTGGAAGTTGCCGAAGTGCGCCATGTCGCCCAGGCCCGAGAAGTCGCCGGGCGAGTAGAGGTCGAACAGGAATTCGACGCCGGCCGTCGTCTTCGAGAATCGGCGGCCCACCGGCGCCGGCGTCACCTCGGAAAAGCCCGCCGACAGCAGGTTGCGCGCCATCCGGTTCATGTTCCGCACGCCCGCCTCGCTGTCGTCGATCGGCCCGTCGCCGATCTGCCCGAACAGCACCACCGCCGTGATCCGCCCGTCCGCCACCAGCTGGTCGTACTCGGGATACGTCGTCCGCGCCTCGGAGAACATCCGCGACACCGTCAGCCGCAGCTCCTGGGTCCGGGCCGTGCAGCCCGAGCGGTCCGGGTTCCACAGGTACCAGTAGACCGACTGGCTGAGCGAGATGTGCCCGTCGGGGTTGGCGCACTTGTCGCCCGCGTCGGTCATCACCGTGTACGGGCTGAGCGGCACCTCGGCGGTGAACACCGTGCCGAGATCGACGTTGTCCCCCGCGCTGCGCAGCAGCACCGCGTTCACCCCGCGGATCCGGAAGTGCCTCAACTCCGCCGTCGGACGCGTTCGCGCGTCGGCCGCCGTCAGCCACTCGCCCCCCACCTGCCACTCCACCCGCTGGTCCGACGTCGCGTCCTCCGCCAGACCCTCGAGGTAGAACTGCCCGCGCTCGCGCAGGTACGTCATCGCGAACTGCCCCAACTCCGCCGGCGCCTCGAACAGCCGCCACGACGACGCCTCGACGTCCCCCTCCACGTCCACCTCGACCTCGATCCCGTCCGGGTTGAGGTAGCCCGTGTCCTCCTTGCCCCCGTTGCTCATGTCGTCCAGGAACGCGTTCGACCCGTCCTCCGCCTCCAACTCGGCGCAGCCGAACCCGAGCAGCAGGGCCGGAACGATTCCGAGGAGCGTGCGCGTCGTCGTGTTTCGCATCGGTCGACCTCCCGGGCATCTCGCCCGCGCGAGACGTCGTGCAGGGTCCATGCCGACGTCCGCGCAGAGAGTCAGGCCTGAATTCGCTGCGTATTCGGCGGCTGCCGGGAGGACTCTCGGGGTACTTGGACCCCTCTGGTGGGGTGCGGAAACCCCAGGACGCTCACGCAGAGGCGCGCGGGCGCAGCAGCAGACCTCACGCAGAGGCGCGCGGGCGCAGCAGCAGACCTCACGCAGAGGCGCGCGGGCGCAG
>JAFGHH010000355.1 GCA_016930215.1 Deltaproteobacteria bacterium | reverse complement strand
TCGACCAGCGCGTCGCAGGTCATCTCGCGGCCGAGGATCTCGAGCCGCACGCCGCCGACCCACGGCACCGCGGCCACCTGCCCGTTCGCGTACCGCACCTTCCGCCGGCCCTGCTCGAGCAGTCCGAGCCGGCGGACAACGTCCGCCGGCAGGACCAGCATCGTCGCCCCGGTGTCGATCAGCGCCTCGACCTCCACCGAACGCACCCGGTCCGGTGGAATCAGCCGCTCGTGTGCCTTGTCGAGGTCCGTGTTGTTGGTCAGCTTCAGCTTCGTCATGATCTTCCCCATCGAAGCCCTCCTTGCGCGACACCCCATCGCGCCGAGGACTTCCCCCGTTGCGGGATCATAGCACGCGGGCCTTCGGGAACCGCGGGCCGAAGACCACCAGGTCCGGCCATGCCCCGCAGGCGCCCCGACGCCCGGCACGTGCGGAACCGGTCAGCTCGCGGCCAGGAGGTCGAGCAGCGGGGCGTCGGGGGAGGCGGGGTTCACGCGCGCCTCGCGCGTCTTCGGGTCGACGACCAGGTCGAGCGCCTCCAGCGGGATCTGCCCGATGAGCGGCACGGTGCCGGCGGCTTCGACCAGCGCGTCGCAGGTCATCTCGCGGCCGAGGATCTCGAGCCGCACGCCGCCGACCCACGGCACCTCGGCCACCCGCCCGTCCGCGTAGCGCACCTTCCGCCGGCCCTCCTCGACCAGGCCGAGCCGCTGCACGACGTCCGCCGGCAGGACCAGCATCGTCGCCCCGGTGTCGATCAGCGCCTCGACCTCCACCGAACGTATCCGGTCCGACGGAACCAGCCCCTGGCGCGTGTTTTCGAGGTCCCAGTGGTTGGTCAGCTTCAGCTTCGTCATGATCTTCCCCATCGAAGTCCTCCTGGCGCGACGCCCCATCGCGCCGAGGACTTCCCCCGTTGCGGGATCATAGCACGGAGGCCGATGGGATCGGGGGGCCTGCGCCCGGCCGATCAATCCAATCCGAGGCCGTAGCGGCGGACTTCCTGCGCCGTGGTGAAGTTCGCAGAGGACTCCTCGGGCCGGCTCACGGCCCGCGCCACCTCGCCGAAACACTCGAAGACGAACGAGGCCTGCCGCTGCGACACACTGGCCCCCGCCGCCGGCTCGACCACGGTGCGGACCTGCACCAGCATCGCCTGCGAGAACTCGAGGTCCGGCAGGACCAGCCGCCCCGCCCCGGCCACCTCGACCTCGTAGGTATCCCGACCCGCGTACGGCAGCCCGCGCAGCGTCCCACCGACCACCTCGCCGACCGAGACCCAGCGGTCCCCCGGCACGAGCGGGAAGCGGTAGACCAGCACCGGCGACGAGTAGACCAGCAGCGTCTGACCCGCGGCGGGCGACTCCTCCTTCGAGGCCATCCCGAGCAGATACAGCCCGGTGTCTTCGTGGCGGTAGACCGCCTCGCTGGTCCCGGCCGCGTCGAGCGGCGTGACGAACTCCCCCGTCGGGAACGACGACGCGTACCACTTCCCGGCGACCTCGGTCGCTTCGACCTCGAGCACCTGGTCGGAGGCGTAGTCGGCGCCCCAGTCCCAGAACTGCCGCCCGTCGGGGCCGATGCCGCCGACGAGGTCGATCGTCCGCGTCTCGCTCGGCGGCGAGATCAGGTACGAGACCGGCACGCCGAGCACGGCCTCCAGCTCCTCGGCATCGATCCGCCCGTCGAGGTTCGGCACGCAGAGTAGCGGCGGCAGCCCCTCGCCGTCGTACGCGTCGCGCTCGGGGTGCGTCAGGTTGTCGTCGCAGCCCACACTGAGCGCCACCGAGAGCGACAGTGAGAGCGATAGTGGAACCCACGGTGCAGGACGTCGGGTCATGAAACGGCTCTCCCCGCGGTGTGTGTGGCTCCGCATCTCAGAACCTGTACATCAGGCGCAGCCGCAACGACTGCGCCGGTCTGGCCTCCAGGCCGAGGTCCGGGTTGTCGAGGCCGTCGAGCGGCACGAGCAGCGCGTACTCGAGCGCCGCGGTGAAGCCGCCGCCGTGCACGTAGGCGAGCGTCGGGTCCAGCTCGACGCCGAGCGGCAGGGCGCCGCCGGGCGTGGAGGCGACCTGCACGGCGAAGGCGGCCAGCGCCGCGAGGCCGAGGTCGAGGCCGCCGTCGCCGAGGCGCACGGCGCGCCAGCGGACGTGCGGGCGGAAGTAGAAGGCGTCGGTGACGGTGCCGATGATCTCGCGGAACAGGATCCGGTCGACGCGATAGTCGGGGTGGAAGCGGAAGTTGTCGGCGCGGTTGTCCCACGGCGGCACGGCCTGCGGCCCGTGCAACTCGCCGGGCTGCGGCTCACCGTCGTCGAGCGTCGGGAACGCGCCGAAGCCCGGCGTGGCGTCGCCGGAGGCGAACCCGGCGTCGAGCCCCACGCCGAAGTCGCCGCCGAACGTCGCGTACTCGCTCTCCAGCGCCACGCCGAACTGCAGCGACTCCACCGGCTCGCGCAGGAAGACCCCCGGCACCAGCGACGGCTGCTCGATCTTCGACCACAGCACCGCCGCCTCCAGCTCCACCCGGAACGACGGCAGGGTCAGCCGGAACCACAGGTCGCCCGCGAAGGCCGACAGGCCGCGGTGCATCACCTGCGCCCCGTCGAGCGTCACCTCGGTCGCCAGCGGCAGGTAGGTGGCGGGGACGTCGTTCTCCTGCCAGCGGTACGACGCCAGCAGGCCGTACTCGACCGTCGTGCGGTCCGCCCGCCGCCGCCGCTCCCGGGCCAGCTCGGTTTCCCAGCGCAGCACGGCGAAGGTCACGGTGCGCACGTCGTCGGTCGGGTCGACGTCGATTGCCCGCCGGTCGTCCGTGCGCGTGGTGAACGGGCCGGAGGCCGAGAAGTCGTAGGCCAGGGCCCAGATGTGGCTCGCCAGCGGCGTCATCAGGGCGATGCGGTCCGACGAGTCGCCGCTGTCGCAGTCGGCGCAGTCGCCGCCGTTGGACAGCATCCCGAGGCCCCAGTGGGCGCCCATGCGACCGGCGGCCAACAGGCCGAACGGCAGCAGCACCTCGCCGTAGGCCCGGCGCACGACGACCGCCGCCGCGGGCGAGGCCTGCGAGGTGCTCGTCCCCGGCGGCCCGATCGGGGCGCTGCCGAGCGTCAGGTTGTCCAGCAGATCGACCCGCAGCTTGGCCGCCACTCCCCAACTCGGCACCACGCCCATCAGGTCGGCGCGGAACCGCAGGTCCGCGTGCGTCAGGAGCTGGCCGTTCGGGTCGTCGAGCGGCACGGGGAAGAACAGCGCGCCGGAGGGGGTCGGCCCGCGGTCGAGGTCGAGGTTCCACAGGAGGTCGCCGCGCGTGCGCAGGTAGCCGTCGAGGTCGAACCCCGCCTCGTCCGCCGCCTCGATGTCGTCGCCGAGGTCGGTGAAACCGGTCGCGTGGGCGGCCGGCACGCCGAGGAGCGCGAGCGACGTGAGCAGCAGGACGACGGTCCTCACGGCGCACCTTCCGGAGCAGGCAGGTCCGCTTCCAGGAACTCGACGAGGTCACGGGTGGAGGCCGCCAGCGCCTCGACCATCGGGAAGTGCCCGCAGCGCGGGTAGACCACCAGCTCGGCATTCGGCAGCTCGGACGCGAGCCGCTCGCCGATCTCCAGCGGCGAGACCGAGTCCTCGCGGCCCCACAACAGCAGCACCGGCTTGTCGATCGTCGGATACCGGCCCTCGACGTCCTCGAAGCGCTGGCCGCGGGCCGCCGCGAGCGCCGCCGCCGTCGTTCCCGGCCGTTCCAACGCCTCGTCGATCGCGTCGACCAGCTCCTGCGTCAGCAGCGTCGGGTCGTAGAACGCCAGCGCCATCTTGTCCGCGACCCGCTCCGAGTACCACCCGGAGAACAGGAGCTCGCCGATTCCCGACGCGCGCGACCAGGTCAGGAACGGCGGAAGCTGCTCCTCGTAGACCCACGCGTCGTAGAGCGCCAGCCGCGTCACGCGAGCAGGGGCCGCCAAGGCCATCGCGAGGGCCACCGCGGAGCCCCAGGAGTGGGCGACGACGGCGGCGCGGTCGAGCTCGAGC
>JAFGHH010000354.1 GCA_016930215.1 Deltaproteobacteria bacterium | reverse complement strand
GTCGCGGTGCAGTTCGCCGGCCGCGGGACGTCCACCGGCACGTCGCCGTCCGTCGGCACGTCCCGGATGTCCGTCCCGCCGTCGTCCGCTCCCTCGTCCGGGTTGCTGCAGGCGGTCGCGCTCGGCAGCAGCGCCGCGACGACGAGGGCGCCCGCAAGGAGTACGTTCCGGTGTTGGGTCATCGGTTCCTCCGTTCGCAGGAGCAGTCTACGGTGCGGACGCGGGGCTGTCCAGACGGCGGAGATCGCGTTGGTTTCCTGTTGCACGACGGGGCGGTTGGTGGCACAAGAGCGCGGATGGAGGTGCTGCGATGAGTGCACGTGGAAGGAAGGGGAAGGGGGAGGCGGCAGCGGCGCCGGCACGCGAGGAGACCGGAGCCGCCACGACATCTCCGGAGGGTTCGCTGACCGTTCCCGGGAACGTGGCTGCGGCGCCGCGTACGTTGCCCCTGCCGCTGGTGCCCCGCGCGGTGTTCTTCACGAAGGGGTGCGGCGTACACCGCCAGCGCCTGCAGTCGTTCGAGCTGGCGCTCCGTCGGGCCGGGATCGCCCCGTTGAACCTGGTTCGCGTGTCGAGCATCTTCCCGCCGGGCGCGGTCGTCGTGAGTCGCGAGCGCGGTCTGCAGCGCCTCCAGCCGGGGGAGATCACCTTCGTCGTGATGAGCCAGTGCGAGACGGACGAGCCGAACCGACTGATGGCCTGCTCGGTCGGCCTGGCCACGCCCGCCGACCCGGCGGCCTTCGGCTACCTGTCCGAGCACCACGCCTACGGGCAGACGTCCAAGAAGGCCGGCGACTACGCCGAGGACCTCGCGGCGACGATGCTGGCCTCGACCCTCGGGATCGAGTTCGACCCCGACAAGGACTACGACCAGCGGCGCGAGATCTACCGGATGAGCGGCCGGATCGTCCGCACCCGCAGCATCGCGCAGAGTGCCGAAGGCGACAAGGACGGCCGTTGGACCACCGTCCTGACCGCCGCGGTCCTGCTGTTCTAGGGCCATGCACGTCGGCCAGTTCCTCGCACCCGAGCCGGCCGTCGACCGGGAGCGGGCGTGGGCCGTGGTCCTCCCGGCCCCGTTCGACCGCTCGGCCGGCGGCGCTCCCGGCGCCCGGGTCGCTCCGGCCGAGATCGTCGCCGCCTCGACCCAGGTCGAGACCTACGATCTCGAGTTGGGGCGCGACCCGACCGACCGCGGTCTCGCCACCCTCCCGCCGCTCGAGTTGTCCTACGCCGACGAGGACGAGGCGCTCGAGCCGCTGGGCCGTGCGTTGGAGGTCGAGGCCCGGGCAGGTCGGTTCCCGTTGGTGCTGGGCGGCGAGTCGACGGTGCTGGCCGGGACGGCGAGGGGGCTCGCGCGACTCGGGGACGTCGGCGTCGTGCGACTCGAAGGCACGCTCGGAGGCGACGACGTGTGGCACGGTCTGCGTGCCGCGCCCCGGACGGCGGTGCGGCGCTGCGCGGAGCACGTCCCGGTCCGCTCGTCGGGCTGGCGCCTGGCCTCGGCGACCGCGCGGGAGTGGGCGACGACGCGGGACACGGCCGGTCCGGCGGCCCGGCGGCTCGCGGCACGCCCGCAGGTCGAGCCCGCTCCGGCGGACGAGCTGGTGCGCGGGCTTCCCGAGATCGTCTACCTGTCGCTCGACCTGGCGGTGCTCGACCCGGCCGCGTTGCCGATGCCGGGCAACCTCGAGCCCGGCGGCCTGTCGTACGCCGACCTGACGCGGCTGCTCGACGAGCTGTTCCGCCTGCGGCGCGTGGTGGGCGCGGAGCTGACGGGGTTGACCCCGCATCCGGGCAACGTGCTGCCGGCGTTCGTGGCCGCACGCCTCGGGCTGCGGGTCCTGGCGCTCGCCCACCGCCAACGGTTCCCCACGCCGAGCTGCTGGGAATGACGCCGATGGCCGGCGCGCATCGCCCCGTGACGTTCGTCGCCGCGCCGTACGAGGCGACCGCGTCGTTCGTCGCCGGCTGCGGGTTCGGCCCGGACGCGATCGCCGAGCGTCTCGCCGGGCTCGACCCGAACGACGCGTGCCATGCGGTCGAGGCGCCCGCGGACTGGACGTGGGTCGAGGCGCATCCGCGCACGCTGTGCGACCCCGCGGCGATGCGGCGCGAGGTCTCGCGGCACGTCCGCGAGGCGCTGGCGGCGGGGCGGCTCCCGCTGGTGGTCGGCGGCGAGCACACGGTGACCCCCGCGGCGCTCGCGGTGTGGGACGACGCGGCCGGGGTGACGGTGGTGCAGTTCGACGCCCACGCGGATCTGCGGGCCGACTACGAGGGGACGCCCTGGAACCACGCCTGCGCGATGCGTCGGGCGTTCGAGCGCGGCCACCCGCTGGTGCAGCTCGGGATCCGCTCCGCGCTGCACGAGGAGCTGCAGGACGTCTACGGCCCGGCCGCGGACGGCTCGAGCGGACTGCTGATGCGGGAAGCGACACCCACGGCGCGCCTGCTCACGCGCAGCGGCCTGAGGAGCCGTGGTGTCGAACCCGCGCTGCGCGGGTTGGGCGAGCGGGTCTACGTGACGATCGACCTCGACGCGCTCGACCCGAGCTGCGCCCCCGGCGTCGGCACGCCGGAGCCGGACGGCCTGTCGTACCTCGAGCTGCTCGACGCGCTCGACGCGGTGCTCGACGGCCGCACGCTGGTCGGCGCGGACGTCGTCGAGCTGTGTCCGGCGCGCGACGACGGCCGGACCGCGCTGCTCGCGGCCCGCTTGCTGGCCTGGTTGGCGGATCGGGGCTAGGGACCCGATCGGGTCCAAGCTCTCGGCTCTTGGCCGGTTGCCGTTGGCCGGGTGGGCCGATCGGGTCGCAGCTCTTGGCCGTTGGTCCCGGGCCGCTGGTTCGAGAAACCCCTGCTGCGTCGTGGCGTCTCTGCGTGAGATCCACCAGCTACGGCTTGTGCCAACGCTGCAGCTCTGCGCGAAACCCACCCATGTCCAGCGCGTGGCTCGCCTCGAGCGTCAGGCCGGCCGCGCGCGCGTGCGGGTCGCTGCGCGCGGAGTGCGGGGCGAGCCAGACGAGGAGGCCGCCGGGAGCCAGCACCGCGGCCGCGTGCGCGACGAATCGTTCGAGCAGGTCGCCCAGCTCGCGATGTCCGCCCGTGCGGCGCCCCATCGGTGGATTGGTCAGCACCAGCGTGGGCCGCTGCGGCGGGACGAAGCACGTCGCCTCGCCGCGCGCCAGCTCCAGCGCGACGCCGGCCGCCCGTGCATTCCGGCCGGCGGCGGACAGCGCCCGTGCGTCGGTGTCGGTGCCCAGCAGTCGCGCGAACGGTCCGCGCCGCGCGCGCTCGAGCAGCTCCGCGCCGGACCCGACGAACGGGTCCCAGACCACGTCGTCCCGCCGCGCGCCGCCGACCCGCGCCAGCGCCGCGGCGAGCGTCGGGTGCGAAGACGCGGGCACGTCGGCCACCCGCCAGGCGAAGCGGGGATCCGGCAGCCCGCGCGGACACAGCGCCGCGCGCACGTGCCCTTCGAGCTCGGCCACCCGCAGCTCCCACGGACTGCCCGTCGGGTCGTTCTGCAGCTCGGGCCGCCGTTCCGCCGTGCGCCGGGCGATCTCCCACACCACGGCCCGGCGGTGTCCGCCGCCCGCGAAGGCGATCCGGTAGCGCACGGGCCCGGCGGTCCAGCGTCGCAGCACCTCCGACGCCGTCGGGCCGGTCAGCAGCCGCACTACCACGTCGGCCAGCGACTCGTCCCGGCCGCGGTCCAGCGTCGGCAGCACGAAGGCGACCTCCGTCGCGATGCGCGCGCTCCACGCGCTGGCCAGCGCGCCGCGAAGCTGGGCCTCGACCTGACCCGGCCCCACGACGCGCGGGCGCCACTCCGGGCCGAGCTCCTCGGCGAGCAGCGGCTCGAGCCCCGCGCGACAGGTGAACAGCAGCGGCTGCGGCTCCGCGGGCGCCGCGTCGGCGCGAATCGTCGACGTTTCGGTCCGGGTCGCCGTCCGCTCGAGCATCAGCACCGCGCGGGCCACCCGACGGGCCAGCTCGGGATCCCCGGGACGCGCGTCGCGCAGCGCGTCGAGCGCGTTCGCGGACCCGGCCTTGCCCAGCGCCTCGGCCAGCGCGCGGCGGAACGCGATCGACTCGGCGCAGGCCCACGCCCGCAGCAGCGCCGCCTCGACCTCCGGCTCGCGCAGGTGCCCGAGCGCCCTGGCGGCGTGGCGGCGTGTCGCGTCGTCCGCGTCCTCCAGCGCGCCGAGCAGCAGCGTCCGGACGGCCGGGTCCTCGGGGGCGAGCCGGCCGAGCAGCCGGCACAGCCGGCCGCGGAGCGGCGGCACGGATGGCGGGAACCGCGCCAGCAGCCGCGGCACCACGAGCGGTCCGATCCGGACCAGCGCGCGCTCGAGCGGCTCCGCCTCGTCGCGCCCGGTCCCGGCCAGCAGCTCGAGCAGCCCGTCGGCGTCGCGCAGCGCCGGCGTGAACCCCGGCGTCGCGAGCGCGGCCCGCAACTCGTCGGCGGTCCGTCGCTTCATGGCCGGGCCCGCCGGGCCGTCACGGTCCGCACTCCCAGCGCGCCGGCACCTCGACCGCGCGCGGCTCCGCCGCCGCGGCCCCGAGCGTCCACGCGGTCGGCGACGGCCGGGACGCCAGCTCCCGCATCGGCACCGCGGTCGGCGACGACCGCGTGGCGACGGGGGCGAAGGCCGCGCAGTCCGGCGGCTCCTCCAGGTCGAGGTTCACGCGGGCGACGAAGGAGTCGTAGTCGGCCGGCGCCTCCGCGGGCTCGATCCGGCCGACGACGACCAGGTCCGCACCGAGGACGGCCAGCGCGGAGGGGAACGTCCGTTCGCCCACGGTCAGTGCCAGCTCCCGGCGCACGGAGCCGTCGGCGAGCACCGACAGCAGCCAGACGCGGTAGTGCGGTATCCCGACGGCTTCCGACGTGTCGAGGTTGCCGAGCAGGATCCGGCCGTCGCCGACGGGCAGGAGGTCGATCGTCGCGTCGCAGCCGCCGCCGTTGTACGCGGTCTGCCGGACGAGGGTTCCGTCGTGGGCGACCTGCACCAGCCAACCGGCGCAGTTGTGGAACTCCGCGTGGTCCGTCTGGCCGGTCAGCCACAGCCCGGTCGCGTCGACGCGCAGCGCCGTGGCGCCGTCGTGGCCCGGCTCGCCGAGCGCGCGGTCCCAGCGCAGGGCGCCGTCGGCCTCGAGCGCCAGCAGCCGCACGTCGTCGCCGAGCCCTTCCCGCGGCAGCAGCGACGCGACGTAGATCCTCCCCGACGGATCCTCCGCGGGGATCCCGCCGTAGTTCTCGTCGGTGTCCGGCAGCGGGAACGCCTGCTGCCAGGCGAGGGTGCCGTCGGGGGCCAGGCGCGCCACCGCCAGCCGCGGGAGGCCGAACGCCTCGTCCAGGCTCGCGGCGACGACCAGACCGCCGTCGGCGGTCGGATGGACGCCCGGCCAGCGGTCGTCGTCAAGCCCCCCGAGCGTCCACTGTCGCCGTATGCCGGAGGCAGCGAGGACGCCGAACCACAGATCGCTGCCGCCGGCGCCCCACCGCGTCGTCTCGCCGACGGCCACCAGCTCGCCGGCGGCGGTGCGGACCAGCCCGGGGAGCCACCGCGGCCGGACGCCCGCCAGGCCGGACTGTGCGAGTACGCGGCCCGCGGGGTCGAGGCGCAGGATCCAGGTCTCCACGTCGGCCTCGCTCCCGCCCCGCGGCGTGCGGGAGCCGACGGCGACGATCGTGCCGTCGGCATCCACGGCGACGCCCAGCAGCTCCTCGTGCCAGCCGGGGTCGCCGAGCCGCACGACCCAGGTGCGCGACGGTTCGGCCGTGTCGGGCCGGTCGGCGGCGTCGAGCACGTCGAGCACCTCGGAACCGTCGCGGGCGTCCGGGACGTCGGCGGGCGCATCGGTCGGGGGCTCGCCCTCCAGCCGCACGCCGTAGTCGCAGGCCGGGGCAGGAGCGCCAAGCACCGCGGCCAGCACCACCACCGCGCGGGTCGTGTCCAACATCCCGCCACTATACGCCGATCCCGCGGGTTCCGCTCTCCGGCGCGCGCGTTCGAAGGAGGATCTCCCCGCTGCTCCTCCCGCTGTCCCTCCCGGTTGACGCGCCGGGTCCACGTGACTACGGTGGCCGCCGTGCGTACGCGAGACGAATCGAGCCGTTGGCGCAGCACGACCGTGCTCGCCGTCCGTCGGGGCGGCGAGGTCGTGGTGGCCGCGGACGGGCAGGTGTCGGTCGGCAACACGATCCTCAAGGCCACGGCGCGAAAGGTGCGTCGGCTGGGAGAAGGGGGATGGATCGCGGCGGGGTTCGCGGGAGCGAGCGCGGACGCGATCACGCTGTTCGAGCGGCTGGAGGGGCAGCTCAAGGCGCACGCGGGGAACCTGACGCGAGCGGCCGTGGAGCTGGCCAAGGAATGGCGGGCCGACCGCGTGCTCCGGCGGCTCGATGCGATGATGATCGCGACCGACGGGCGGCGGATCTTCGTGCTGTCGGGGACCGGCGACGTGCTGGAGCCCGACGGCGACTGCGCGGCGATCGGCTCGGGAGGGCCCTACGCGCTCGCGGCCGCCCGCGCGCTGCTCGAGAACACCGCGTTGCCCGCGGCGGAGGTCGCCGGGAAGGCGATGGCGATCGCGGCGCAGATCTGCGTCTTCACGAACCAGAATGTCGTTCTCGAATCGGTGGCGGCGCCCGGCTGACGGCCGCCGTCCCGCCCCACGGAAGGAAGCCGCCGATGTCGGAACCGGAGCCGTCCGCCGAGCCCAAGGGGGCGATGTTCACCCCGCGCGAGATCGTCTCGGAGCTCGACCGCTACGTGATCGGCCAGGACAAGGCCAAGCGCGCGGTGGCGATCGCGTTGCGCAACCGCTGGCGCCGCCGCCGGGTGACCTCCGAGCTGCGCGACGAGATCGCGCCGAAGAACATCCTGATGATGGGGCCCACCGGCGTGGGGAAGACCGAGATCGCCCGCCGGCTGGCCCGGCTGGCGCAGGCCCCGTTCCTCAAGGTCGAGGCGACGAAGTACACCGAGGTCGGCTACGTCGGCCGCGATGTCGACTCGATCATCCGCGACCTGGTCGAGCTGGCGATCCGGCAGGTGAAGGCCGAGCGGGAGGCCGGCGTGCGCACCCGCGCCGCGGACGCGGCCGAGGACCGGCTGCTCGGCCTGCTGCAGAAGCAGCAACGACCGGCCTACGAGGAGGGGAATCCCGAGGGCGACCGCGAGCGGCGCCACGCGCTGCGCGCCCGGCTTCGCGCCGGCGAGCTCGACGGGGACACGCTCGAGATCGATGTCCAGGAGCGCTCCCGCCCCGCCGTCGAGGTGATCTCCGCCTCGGGGATGGAGGAGCTGGAGTTCAAGTTCCAGGACATGTTCGCCAACCTGCCCGGGATGGGGAAGAAGACGCGCGCGCGCAAGGTCAAGGTGCGCGAGGCGTTGCGGCTGCTGGCCGAGGAGGAGGCCGGCAAGCTGATCGACATGGAGGCGGTGGTCGTCGAGGCCAAGCAGCGGGCGGAGCAGTCGGGGATCGTGTTCATCGACGAGTTCGACAAGATCGCCGTGCGCGACCGGGCGGGCGGCGGCAGCGGGCCGGACGTGTCGCGCGAGGGGGTGCAGCGCGACCTGCTGCCGATGGTCGAGGGCACGACGGTGACGACCAAGCACGGGCCGGTGCGCACCGACCACGTGCTGTTCATCGCCTCCGGCGCGTTCCACGTCACGCGGCCGTCGGACCTGATCCCGGAGCTGCAGGGGCGGTTCCCGATCCGCGTGGAGCTGGGACCGCTGGGCAAGGACGAGTTCGTGCGCATCCTCCGCGAGCCGCAGAACGCGCTGCTCAAGCAGCAGATCGCCCTCTTGGCCACCGAGGAGGTGCGGCTGTCCTTCACCGACGACGCGGTGGAGGCGATTGCCGAGATCGCCGCCGACGTCAACCGCCGCGCCGAGAACATCGGCGCCCGCCGCCTGCACACCGTGCTCGAGGCGCTGCTCGAGGAGCTGTCGTTCGTCGCGCCCGAACGCCCCGGGCTGGAGGTGTCGATCGACGGGGCCGAGGTGCGCCGCCGGCTGACGCATCTGGCAGAGGACGTTGATCTCGCCCGCTACATCCTGTAGGCAGGCGCGCAGGGCCGCCCGCCGGCTCGCAACCCGGAGGTGAGCGCGATGACGAGGCATTTCCTGTCGATGTTCGACTGGTCCCCCGACGAGCTGCGCGCGATGCTCGAGCGCGCGAAGAAGCTCAAGGCCGCCCGCGGCAAGCCGACCCGCGGCAAGCTCCCGCTGGCCGGCAAGACGGTGGCGTTGATCTTCGAGAAGGCCTCGACGCGGACCCGCGTCTCGTTCGAGGTCGGCGTGCAGGAGCTGGGCGGCCACCCGATGTTCATCTCGGCCAAGGACTCCCAGCTCGGCCGCGGCGAGCCGATCCGCGACACCGCCCGCGTTTTCTCGCGCTACGTCCACATGATCATGCTGCGCACCTTCGCCCAGGCGACGCTCGACGAGCTGGCGAGGTTCTCCACGGTTCCCGTGATCAACGGCCTGTCCGACAAGCTCCACCCGTGCCAGGTGCTGGCCGACCTGCAGACCGTCGCCGAGCACAAGGGGCCGCGGCTCGAGCGGTGGACGGTCGCCTGGGTCGGCGACGGCAACAACATGGCCAACTCCTGGATCGAGGCGGCGGCCCAGTTCGGCTTCCCGCTGCGCGCGGCCTGCCCGCCGGGCTTCAAGCCGGACGCCGCGGTGCTGGCCGAGGCCCGCCGGCGCGGCGGCCGGATCGAGGTCTTCGACCGCCCCGAACAGGCGGTGGCGGGCGCCGACGTGGTCAACACCGACGTCTGGGCCAGCATGGGGCAGGAGGCCGAGGCCGAGCGGCGCCGGCAGGCGTTTGCCGGCTACCTCGTCGACGAGGCGTTGATGGCCCGCGCGAACCCGGGTGCGATCTTCCTGCACTGCCTCCCCGCCCACCGCGGCGAGGAGGTCGCGGATGCGGTGATCGAAGGACCCGCCTCGCGGGTCTGGGACGAGGCCGAGAACCGCCTGCACGCCCAGAAGGCGATCATGGAGCGTCTCCTCCAAACGGCGGATTGAGGTGCCACCCCGGGTGGTGCTAGCCTCCCCCCAGCAAATGCCCAGGACCGGAAGCCGCAACGACGTTCCGCGCCGCATCGGCGGGGAGCGGATCCGGGAACTGCCGCTGACCCCGGCCGAGGGACGCGTGCTGGCGCAGATCGACGGCCTCACCAGCGTCGCCGACCTCGAGCTGGTCACCGGGCTGACCGCCGACGAGCTCGACCTCGCCCTGACGCGGCTGGTCGAGCTGCGATTGATCCAGACCGGGGCCACGGCGGCGATCCCGGTGCGCCTCCCCGCCGTCCGGCACGCGGTCGCACCGCCCCCGCGACGAACGTCGCCGCAGCCGCCCGCACCGGAATCGCGGCAGACGGCCGGACCGATCCAACCGTTGCCCGCGGACGAATCGCCGGCGGGCGCTGCGGACGCGAGGGACGCGGACGAGGCGCTCTCGCCCGAGGAACGCCGGCGGATCGAGACGTTCCTGATGCGCGCCGAGTCGGTCGACTTCTACAGGCTGCTGGGCGTGAGCCGGGGGGCGGAGCGGGCGGAGATCCGCAGCGCCTACTTCGGCCTGGCCAAGGAATTCCACCCGGACGCCTACTACGGCCGCGATATCGGCGAGGCCCGGCATCGGTTGGAGCGGATCTTCCGGCAGATCACGCGCGCCTACGAGGTGCTCTCGCGGGCGAAGAGTCGGCGGGAGTACGACGAGTACATCAAGGGGCAGGCGATCCTGCAGGGTCGCGACGAGGAGGAGCAGGCCTGGCAGGCGGAGGAGCAGCGGCGGCAAACGCCCTACGGGGCCAAGGCCACCGAGGCGGCCCGGGACGCGGCGCATGCGAAGCAGGAGGCGGCCGCGACGCGGGACGCCGCCACGAGCGCGGCGTCGTCTCCCGTCTCCCCGGTCCTGGACGAGCTCCCGTCCTGGCCCCCGCCGGCGACGACGCCCTCCACGACCACGGCCGCGACGCCGCAACCCCCGTCTCCGACCGGGGCGCCGGCCTCCGAACCTCCGTCGGCGACGACTCCCTCCGCGTCCACGGCCGCGACGCCGCGCACCGTACCTCCGCCCGGGACACCGGCGGGCGTGCCGCCGTCCCCGGCGGGGACGCCTGCGGTGGGCGCGCGGAGGTCGGCGGCCGACGGCTGGCAGCGCCTGCGGATGGCCCGACAGCTCGCGTCGGTGCTGCGGAGGTCCGGCGCACCGGAACCGGCGAAGGACGAGAAGCGGGGCACGGACTACCTGACCGACGCGGAGGCCGCGGCGAAGAACGAGGAATGGGGGCGGGTGTTCGGGTTGCTCGAAGCGGCCGAGAAGCTGGGGTTGTCGGAGGCCGAGCTGACCCGGGCGAGCGAGCTGCGGGAGCGGGCGACCCGGGAGCTGGCGCGGATCAGCTTCAACCAGGCCCGGTTCTCCGAGGGCACCGGCGACCTGGGGGCGGCGCTGCAGCATGCCGAGAACGCCTGTCGCTACGGGCCGGACAACGCGGAGTGCTGGGACGCGACCGCGCGGCTCTGGCTGCGGATCGGTCGCGAGCTGCACAAGGCGCGGGATGCGGCGGCCAAGGCGATCCTGCTGGCCCCCCAATCGATCGCCTTTCGCATGACCCTGATCCGGGTGTATCTTGCGGCGGGCTTGCCCAAGAACGCCCGCCGCGAGGCCGAAGCGGCGTTGGCGCTCAAGCCCGACGACAAGCAGGTCAAGGCGCTGCTTGCGGAGGCGCGCGAGCAGCACGAGTGATGGACGGGCGACGGGGCCCACGCAGGGAGTGAAGCCATGGAGCGCGTGATCGGCATCGACCTGGGGACGACGAACTCGTGCGTGTCGGTGGTCGAGGAGGGGGTACCGGTGGTGATCCCGAACCGCGGGGGCTACAAGACCACACCCTCGATCGTGGCGGTGACGGAGGCGGGCAAGCGGCTGATCGGCCATATCGCCAAGCGCCAGGCGATCACGAACTCGGAGAACACCGTGATTGCCGCCAAGCGGCTGATCGGCCGCAAGTGGAACTCGCCGCAGGTCGCCACCTCGATCGCGATGTACCAGTACCACATCGTCGAGGGCCCGCACGCCGACGTACGGATCCAGCTGCGGGAGAAGATCTACTCGGTGCCGGAGGTCTCGGCGATGATCCTGCAGGAGATGAAGATCATCGCCGAGGACTACCTGGGGGAGGAGGTGACCAAGGCGGTCATCACCTGTCCGGCGTACTTCAACGACAACCAGCGCCAGGCCACCAAGGACTCCGGGCTGATCGCCGGCCTCGACGTGATCCGCGTGATCAACGAGCCGACCGCCGCCGCGCTGGCCTACGGTTTCGGCAAGAAGATCGACCGGCTCGTCGCGGTCTACGATCTCGGCGGCGGCACCTTCGACATTTCGCTGCTCGAGATCGGCTCCGAGGGGGTGTTCAAGGTCGTCTCCACCGCCGGCGACACGTTCCTCGGCGGCGAGGACTTCGACGCCCGCATCATCGACTGGCTGCTCGCCGAGTTCCAGGCCCAGCACGGCGTCGACCTGCGCCAGGACCGGATGGCGATGCAGCGCCTCAAGGACGCCGCCGAAAAGGCGAAGTGCGAGCTCTCCGCCACGCGGCAGACCGAGATCAACCTGCCGTTCATCATCTCGACCGGCCGCAACGAGGCGTTGCACCTGCAGTGCCAGATCACCCGGGACAAGCTCGAGGAGCTGACCGGCGACCTGGTCCAGCAGACGATCGACATCTGCGCCAACACCCTCGACGAGGCCGGTCTGGACGTCGAGGACATCGAGGACGTCGTGCTGGTCGGCGGCATGACCCGCATGCCCAAGGTCCAGGAGCGGGTCGCCGATCTGTTCAAGCGCGAGCCGTGCAAGGGCGTCCACCCCGACGAGGTCGTGGCCCTCGGCGCCGGCATCCAGGGCTCGATGCTCGTCGCGGAGAAGTCCGACGTGATGCTGCTCGACGTCACTCCCCACACGCTCGGCATCATGGTCGTCGGCGGCTTCTTCGAGCCGCTGATCCCGAAGGACACCACCGTTCCGACCTCCCAGACCAAGACCTTCACCACGGTCCGCGACAACCAGACCGCGGTGAAGATCCTCGTCCTGCAGGGCGAGAGCGACAAGGCCGAGGAGAACGAGCTGCTCGGCGAGTTCGTGCTCACCGGCCTGCGCCGCGCCCCGAAGGGCGAGGTCGAGATCGATGTCTCGTTCGAGATCAACGCCGACGGCATCGTCGCCGTCTCCGCCCGCGACCTCGAGAACGGCCAGGAACAATCGATCACCGTCACCGCCTCCTCCGGCCTGACCAAGGAGGAGGTCAAGGAGATGGCCGAGAACAGCCACGAGTACCTCGTCGAGCGACGGCGCGGCGAGGAGACGGAGAAGACCAGCCAGGAGGCCGAGACGCTGATCGGCGAGATCGAGCGCTACATGCCGCAGGTGGAGGAGATCGTGCGCGGTTCCGAGCACGGCCCGGAGGCGATCACCAAGGCCAAGGAGGTGGTCGAGCACGCGCGCGGCGCAATGCGTTCCGGCGTCCCCGACGCCGAGATGAAGGAGATCCTCGACTCGCTCCGCCGCACCCTGCGGATGTTCAAGGCCGTCCTCACGTAGTCGGGGCCCGGCGGCCGCGGCGGGGCGCGGCCGCCGAAGGCGTCCAGCCCACCGACCCTCCCGCCCGTCTCAATGCCGGCTGATCCTCGCGCGCAGGTCGACCACCGCCGCCCGCAGCTCCGCAACGCTCGCGAACCGCCCGGCCGGGTCGTCGGCCAGGCAGCGTCGCACCGTCCGGTCCACCACCACCTCGGTCGGTGAACCGCCCGCGGCGTACAGCGGCGCCACGCCCCGGCTCCGGGCCGCCAGCACCTCCGCCGTCGTCGCGCCGCGGAACGGCACGTGCCCGCTCAGCATCCGGTACGACAGGCCGCCCAGCACGTGCACGTCCGACCGCTCGTCGCACGCCTCGCCCCGCAGCCGCTCGGGTGCCGCGTACGGCAGCACCCCGTGGCGCGGCGGCGGCGCCGGCGGGTCGTCGCGCCGGAACCGCCCCGCCTCCGCCAACCGCAGCGGGAACGGCTGCCCGTCGGGAGGCAGGAACACCGTCTCCGGCGACAGATCGAGCTGCAGCATCCCCGCCGCGTGCTGCACCAGGACCACCTCGCACAACGCGTCGAGCCATCCCAGCGCCTCGGACGGCTCGAGCCGCCGGCGACGGGTGACGAGCGCCTCCAAGGTCTCGCCGCGCAGCAGCTCCAGCACGAGGAACCTCGCCCCGAGCGGCTCGTCCCAACCGTCCGCGACCAGCCGGACGATCCCCGGATGCGTCAGCTTGCGCAGGTTCTCCGCCTGCTCGGCCAGCCGCATCGCGCGCAGCCCACCCTCCGCCCCGGACGCCGCCGGCCGCACGAGCTTGACCACCACGCCGGTCGCGCCCGCGTCCTCGGCCGCACGGTAGATCTCCGCCTCGTCCCGCATTCCCAGCCGCTCGCCCAACCGGTAGCGAAACGCCACCAGCGTCCCGGCAGGAAGCTTCTCCGGCCCGTCGTGCTCGGGCTCTGTGACGTCACCGGCGCGCATGGCGGGGGCGAGTATAAGCAGCCCGTCTCTCGGGGGCAACGGTCGCGGGAGCGTTCGGAATGCCACATTTGCCGTGTCGTCGGCGCCACGGCGTGGCGTAAACGACTCACTTCCGGTGCACCCAGAAAGCACAACAAGGTCAAGCGGCTGCTGGCACGGGAGGTGCAACCTTGTCTGCCTCGCCTCGGCAGGGAGGGCGAACCATGAACCGTCAGGCGTTGCAGATTGCCCAGCGAATTCAAGTTCCAGGGCCGATCGCGGACCGCCCGCGGCCTCGACGCGAACTCGGAAATGCACTTCGGTTCTGCACCGTTGCAGTGCCGGTGCTCGCTCTCCTGTGCCCCGCCGCTGCAACGGCCGGTTCGTCGGGAACCCACCTTTTCGCCGAGGCCAATCTCGGCCTCGGGATCGCCCCGGTCACCTACCTGGCCCCCGATTTCGCCTGGGGCGGCATGATCGGCATCGGGGGGAAGTTCGCCGGCTTCCCGCTCCGGTTCTACGCGGTGGCCGGCGCCGAGGCGGTCGACTTCACCGGCGACGGCGTCCATCCGCAGACCGGTTGTGCCTTCGCGAGCGAGCGCTGGTACGTCGACCTCTACGGGGGACTGCGGCTGCTGATGCCGATCTTTGACCAGATCCGGACGTACGTCGATTTGTTGGGGGGAGCGACGTACATCGACGGCGTGGTCGCCCGCGCGGACGGTCCTTCGATCGCCAAGCAGGACTGGTACGGCCAGTTCACCCTGGCCTGGGGCCTGCAGTACCGCTGGCACGAGAATGCGTCGACCGGCGTCCGCGCCGAGGCAATGTTCGGCGGCCAGGACGCGGAGCTGCTCGACACCTACGCCGGGGAGGGCGAGGGGGGCGGCGTCCGATTCAGCGTGATGGTCACGCAGACCTGGCACATCTGAGCCGGAGGACGGTCGTGGAGCACGGCAGGATGGCGGTGCGGCGGACGACGGCGCGGACGGCGGCTGCTCCGGACTGCTTCGCGCGGACGAACGGCATGGGAAGGTCGGGGCCGGCGGCCCGCGAAGGACGCACCCCGACCGCCGTCCCGGCGGCCGCCGTCGTGCTGCTCGTCCTCGGCTGCGACGGCGGCGACGCGACCTCGCGCGTCGTGGCGACGGTCTTCGACCAGACGGTCCTGTGCGAGGCCGCCGACCGCTGCATCGTCGAGTCGTCCGGCGAGCCGGCGACGGGCGAGCGGTTCGATGTGGCCGGGGTCACCTCCTCCGGCGCCTCGCGCCACGACCCCGGCCTCTACCTGTACGCCGGGGGCTTCCGGGCCAACGGTGTGTTCTTCGAGCTGGAGCTGGACGTGCCGGCGTACCTCGGCGCCGAGGTTCGCGACCTGAGCGCGTCGTACCGCGAGTACGTCGGCGGCGCGCCGCTGTTCGGTTCCGATTCGGTCGGCGGCGAGATCCAGCTCGTTCCGCTGTCCGGCGAGGACGGCCCGTACGCCGGGATCTTCGACCTGCGGTTTCTCGACTACGGTCGCGACGACCTGCGCAACACGGGCGACGAGCTCGTCCGCACGCTGCGCTTCGGCTCGTTCACCCTCTCGGGGCGGGAGCCCGAGCGGCCGACGCGGCCGATCGAGGTCCGCGAGGAGGAGGTCTACGTCGACGTCCAGGTGCAGATCGACATCGAGCTCGACCCCGCCTACGACTACTATTCCGACGGCTGCGACGACTCGACCCCGGAAGGCTACAACGAGGGCATCGGCTGCGAGGGCGACACGAGCACCGACCCCGGCGGCGGCGCCGGCTGCGAGGGCGACACCGTCGGCGACGTGGGAGGCGGCGACGGATGCGAAGGGGACACCTCGAGCGACTTCGACGGCGGAGGCGGGTGCGAGGGGGACACCGGCGGCAGCGGCTCGAGCTTCTGCGGCGGCTCCTCGGGCGGCGGATGCGAGGGTGATTCGCTGGCCTCCGGCGCGAGCGCCCGGGCGCGTCCGCGGCACCGCACCAACCGCATCTTCTCCGCCGGGCTGCCGTTCCTCGCGCTGCTCGTCACGCGCTTCGTCCTGCGCCGGAGGTGAAGCTCCGCGGCGACCGGCCGGGGCGGCCGATGAGGCCCCGCGGGGCCCGGGGAAACCGCCCGGCTCACGGCGGCGGCAGGATCGAGATCCGGATCTCGGCGTGGATCATCCCCAGAATCCGCTGCAGGCGGTCGACGTCGACCTCGTCGAACGAGTCGAAGTCGGCGCTGTCGACGTCGAGCACGCCGATGATCCGGCCGAGGCGGTCGCGCAGCGGGACGACGATCTCGGAGTTGGCGCGGCCGTCGCACACGATGTGGTCGGGGAAATCGTGGACGTTCGGCACGACCACCGGCTCGCCGCGGTCGATCCCGGCCCAGCACACCCCCTTGTGCGGCGGGAGCACGATGCAGGCGGGCGGTCCCTGGTACGGCCCGACGGTCAGCTCGCCGTCGAGCAGCAGGTAGAACCCGGTCCAGAAGAAGTGCCTGAGCCGCGAGGCCAGCAGGGCGACGATCGTGGCCATGCGCGCCGTGGGGTCGGCGCTCTTCCCGATGTGGTAGCGCACCTCGCCCAGGATCTCGTCGTAGATGCGTTCCTTCTCGGCTCGGTTCACGGCTGCCCTCCGCAGCAGCCCCCGTCTGCCGCGCCAGTATCGGCCGTTCGGCAGCGGCGTTGCAAGGGGACGTCACCGCCCGAGCCGGCGGTGCATCGTACGGTGCGGGAGCCCCGCGTCGTCGAACACGGGCCCCGCGGCCCGGAACCCGTGCCGCTCGTAGAACCCGACCGCCCGTACCTGGGCCGCCGCCACGACCTCGGCCAGGCCTCGCTCGCGGGCGACGCCGACGAGCCGCTCGAGGATCGCCGCGCCGACTCCGCGCCCGCGCCATTCGGCCAGCACCGCCATCCGCCCGATCCGCCCGTCGGGAGCGAGTCGCCCGGTGCCGATCGGCCGGGCGTCCGCGTCGCGGACCAGCAGGTGCAGTGCCACGGGATCCGCCTCATCGACCTCCAGCTCGCGCGGCACGTGCTGTTCCTCGACGAACACCGCGCGGCGCACCGCGTACAGCTCCGCCTCCGAGGTCGCCCAGTCGGTCGTCTCGAGCGTGAACCCGGCGCGCTGTGCTCCGGACGACGGCACCTGCGTTCGTCCTCCTCGCGGCAACCGATCCGAACATCCGGGCCCGCCGGCCGTCAACCACCGACGCCCGACGCCGGCGTCCGAGCCGGGCGGCCGGCGATGGACGGCCCCCGGGGGACAGGGCTAGACTGGGTCGCGATGAAACGGCATCGGCGAATCGGACTCCTCGCGACGGCGGCGCTGCTTGCGACCGGCCTCGCCTGCGGCAGCGGCAACGACAACGACGACGACACCGACGTCCCCGGGGATGTCCCGCTGGACGGGCCGGACGATGCGGAGGTCGGCCCCGAGGTCCGCGAGGACGTCGGCCCGACCGACGACGCGTTCGTGCCGCCGGACGTACCGGTCGACGACGCGCTCGCGATCCTCGAGCTGCACGCGCTGGACCTGTGGGCCCGGCCGCTCGCCGCCGACGCGACGCTCGCCGTCGCGTTCGACGGCACCCCGGTCGCCCCCGCGGGCTTCCCCGTCGCCTGGCTGCCGCTCACCGACTACGGAAGCCTCGACATCCGCCTCGTGGCGCCCGACTTCGAGCCGCTGCACGTCACCGCGGACTTCTCGTTCTTCGACGGGCTGTTCGCCTTCACCGCGCGGCTCGCGGCCGAGAATCCGGACTCGGGGCTCGTCGTGGCCCAGGGGACGCGCGAGATCGAAGGCCGGACGCTCACCGTCTACTCGGCGTTCCTCGGCCTGCGGCACCGCTGGTTCTCGGCCCAGGCGCGGCCGATGCGGCGCGGCAACGAGGTGGCGCTGCTGATGGACGGGGAGGAGGCCTGGCAGGACGTACACGGCGCGCTGCGGGCCGCCGCGCGGACCGTCCACATCTCGACCTGGTGGTGGGAGTCCGACGCCGAGCTGCTGCGCGACGCGGCGACCCATCCGTACCTGACGGAGGCCGAGCGCTGGGGCAACACGATCTTCGGCACGCTGGGCTCGCTGTCCTCGGGCGTCACGCGCCGCGTGCTCGTCGGCCAGTTCTGGGGCCAGGACTCGATCCTGACCTGGATGAACACCGACCCCGAGCTGCGGGCGGCGGCCGAGCGGCCGGGGGACGGGTTCGAGTTCATGGGGCAGGCCAACGAGACCTCCGGGGTGTTCTGGTTCGCCCCCACACCGTTCCGCTTCGGCGACCGCGTGCGCGCGACGCATCCGGAGCTCGCCGGGCTCTCCTTCGCCGCCGAGGAGGAGATCGAATCGCGCGTCCCGCCGCGCGAGGTCGATCTCACCGACTGGCCGGTCACCCTCGACGTCCAGCACGCCTCGTACCACCAGAAGTTCCTGGTGCTCGACGGCGGCCTGGCCTACGTGGGCGGGATGAACCTGCGCAACAACGACTGGGACACCAACCGGCACGAGGTGTTCGAGGCGCGGCGGATGCCGTTCGACGCGACGACCGCCGAGCGGCAGGCGGTGCTGGACCGCGAGGCGCTGCCCGAGCAGTCGCCGCGCAAGGACTACCAGCTCCGCATCCGCGGCCCGGCGGCGATGGACGCCGAGCACGTGTTCCGCGCGCGCTGGAACTGGGCCATCGCCTCGAACGTGGAGTTCTCCGAGTACAGCTCGAACTACACGCCGCGCGACGACGTCCCGGAGGTCCCCGGCGGCGTCCCGGTGCAGATCACGACGACCCTGCCCGACCCGTTCTGGGAGCACGGCATCGCCGAGACCTGGTTCAACGCCGTGGCCAACGCCGAGCGCTACATCCTGATCGAGGACCAGTACTGGCGGATGCCGATGATGCTCGACGCGCTGGTCGCGCGTATGACGGCCGTTCCCTCCCTGCGCCTGGCCGTGATCACGAAACCGATCGCCGAGTGGACCGATCCCGGCTGCTACTGGACCTACCGGTTCGACCAGGAGCTGCGTACCCGCTTCCCCGACCGCTACCGTACGTACCAGCTCCGCTCGTTCGACACCCAGGTCACCTGGGGAATCGACGAGACCGAGTGCCGGTTCCTCGACATCGATGTGCACTCGAAGCTGCTGCTCGTCGACGACCGGTTCCTGTCCGTCGGCTCGTGCAACAAGAACAACCGCGGCCTGGTCTACGAGGGCGAGATGAACGCGGCGGTGCTGGACGACGCGACGGCGCGGGAGGCGCGACGGCGCGTGCTGGCGAACCTGATGCCCGGCACGACGCCGACGGACGACGTCCCGACCTGGTGGGCCCAGCTCGAGAACGCGGCCGCCTGGAACGACCAGGTGCGGGAGAACTGGGCCGACGAGGGTGACGACCTGAGCC
>JAFGHH010000353.1 GCA_016930215.1 Deltaproteobacteria bacterium | reverse complement strand
GCTCGACCTCGGGCGGCGGGGGCTCGCCGGACATCGCCCCCATCATCCCGCAGATCGCGCAGTTCGGCCCCTCGTCGACCCGGCGCACCGCGACCACCGCCCCGTCCCGGGTCGGCTCGACGGCGACGAGCGTCAGGCCGTAGGTCGAGGTCTCGCCGGTGAACATCGGCAGCAGGTCGCCGGAGACCTCGGCGCGGAGCCACAGGTCGCTGGTGCCGCCCGCGGCGTAGGCGACGAAGGCGACGACCTTGCCGTCGTCGGAGGTGCGCCGCGTCGGGCCGTCGGTCGGCGCCGGGGCGTCGGGGTCGCCGCCGGCGAACCCCGCGTCGTCGAAGCGGCGCCCGGCCGTTCCCTCCTCGGCGCGCGGCAGCCACGGCTCGGTGCGCGCCGTGCGCCCGGCCCGGTAGGCATCGATCTTCGCGAGGGCCTCCGGGGTGCCGATCGCGGCGAGCCCCTGGAGCGCGAACGAGCGACCCATGTCGCTCCAGGTGTCGGCGTCGTCGAAGATGCCGGCCAGGAGGTCGAGCGCGCGCGGGTCGCCGCAGACCGCCAGCGCCTCGAGCAGCCGGCCGAGGAACGCGTACTGGAGCTGCGCCGGGTCGGGGCTCTCGCCGAGGAACGCGCCGCCGTAGGGGAGCGGCGGGGGCGGCTCGAACGCCTCGACCATCGCCGGCACCGCCTCGGGGTCGGGCGCGTAGCGCAGGACGGTCGCCGCGAACAGCCGCTCGGCGGGCCGCGCGCTCCCGAGCGCCGCGCGCACCGCGGGACGGATCGCCTCCCCGGAGAGCGCGAACTCCTTGGCCTCGTTGTCGAGCGGGAATCCGAGCGGCACGTTGCCGTGCTCGATGCGGTCCGCGAGCTCCGCGAGCCGCTGCTCGAAGGTCGTCGATTCCAGGCGCGACGGTCCCGCCGCGGTCGCGTCGACCACCACGAGCCCTCCGGGGACGGCGACGACGAGCCGGCGGGCGTCGGCGAGCAGCCCGTGGATCTGCGGCCCGAACCCCTCGGTCACGCGCCACGGGCGCAGCGTGCGTCCGTCGAGCAGCACGAGGTGCTTGCTCGCGCAGGCTTCGGCCGTGACGTAGGCCACCGAGTCGCCGGCGACGGCCATCCCGGCGATGCACTGCGTCGGCCACCAGTCGGTCGTCTCGGGCCAGTCGGGCCGCGGGGGCAGGAGCGCCCCGAGGTCGTACTCGGCGGACAGCGCCCCGGTCGCCAGCGCGACCCGGCGGAGCTTCGCGCCGCTGGCCACGAGCAGCTCGTCGCCGGCGAGCATCGCCGACGCGTCGGAGGTCGGCAGCTCGTGCTCCCACAGCTTCTCCCAGGCCGGCACGGAGCGGGCGACGAACTTCGCGCGGGTCTCGTCCGCGGTGCCTTCCGCGACGACCAGCAGGTCGCGCCAGCCGAGGGCGTGCTGCACGTAGCCCGGCATCCGCGCCTCGCCGGCGCGTCCGCCGTCGGAGAGCCGGAGGAACAGGAACTCGGTCCAGTAGTCGCCGAGGGCGGTCTCGTCGTACCCCGCCGCGGTCTCGTCGTACCCCATCGCCTCGTCCTCGTACTCGGGCGGCGAGTGCCAGGTGGCGACGACGACGTGGCTCGCGGTGACGCGGACGTCGGTGTCCTCGGCGATGGTCTCCGACCAGGCGACGGCGCCGGTGTGCCGATCGAGGGCGACGACGCGGGTGTCGGCGGGGGCGCGCCAGTCGGGGAGCGAGTCCGGGTCGCTCGGGTCCTGCAGCGGGCGCAGCATGGTGCGCACGACGAGCCGGTCGGCGACGACGAAGCCGGCGCCTTCCACGGGGCCGGGCAGCTCGGTGCGCCAGCAGCGTTCACCCTCCGCGAGATCGATGGCGGACAGGGCGCTTCCCTGGGAGACGTAGAGCATCCCGTCGCGCTCGATCGGCGGCATCGGCTCGGCGTAGCGGTCGTCGCTCGCGAACGGCAGCGACCACCGCTCGACGCCGTCGTCGAGGCCCAGTCCGACGAGGCGGGCGGGGGCGTCGTAGTCCTCGCGGTCGACCGCGACGAGCAGGTGGCCGGCGGACCAGATCGCGACGGGCTCGGGGCCGGGGCCGAAGAACCCCTCGGCGGGGCGTCGTTCCCAGAGGACGACCGAGCCCGGGAGGGCGGCCGGGTCGCGGGGCAGCGCGGCGGCGTCGAGCTCCGGCTGGCCGCGGTGTGGTCCGGTCCCCTCGGTCAGCGCGGCGGCGTAGTCGAACGGGGCGCTGGAGATCGCCTCCGGCGGCAGGTCGCCGGGCCGGCCGGTGCCGGAGCGCGGGCCGCAGGCCGACAGCAGCAGCAGGCAAGCGGCGGCGGCGAGACGGGACGTGGTGCGATTCGCGTGTCGGCGCATGGCTCCCTCCCCGAATCCGGCGATTCGTGCACGTTGGTGTATCCGAACGGCGGGGTTGTGACAACGGATCGGGTCCGGTCGGTGGACGCCTCGCCGGCGGGCCGGCGGGCTCGGCCCGCGCTCCACGCGGGCCAGCGCCGCGCCGCTACCGACCGGCGAAGGGACGCACGCGCGACAGGTCCGCGGTCAGTTCGGTTCCTTCTCTTCCTTGAGCAGGTCCTGGAGCAGCTTCTTCTGGCGGCGGGAGAGCTGGCGGGGGACGGTGACGCGGACGACGACGACGAGGTCGCCGCGGCCGCGGCCGCGCAGGTGGGGGATACCGAGGCCGCCGAGGCGGAAGCTGTCGCCGGGCTGGGTACCCGCGGGCAGCTCGACCTCGGCGTCGCCCTCCAGCGTCGGGACGCGGATCGTGTCGCCGAGGGCGGCGCGGGCGAAGGCGACGGGCACCTCGACGTACAGGTCGTCGCCGTCGCGGCGGAAGGTCGGGTCGGGGTCGATGCCGGCGGTGACGAGCAGGTTGCCGGGTGGACCGCCGAGCGAGCCGGGCTCGCCCTCGCCGAGGATCCGGATGCTGACGCCGTCGGAGATGCCCGGCGGGAAGGTGACTTCGATCTCGCGCTCCTCGAGGCGTTGTCCGGAGCCGTTGCAGCCCTCGCACGGCTCGCCGATCCGCACGCCCGTCCCGCCGCATTCGGAGCAGGTGGTGGTGAGGACGAACGCGCCGCGGGCGTGGGTCACCTGGCCGCGGCCGCGGCAGGCGGCGCAGGGCTGGGGCGACGTGCCGCGCCGGGCGCCGGAGCCGCCGCACTCCTCGCAGGTCACCGGGCGGCCGACGTGGACGGTCTTGGTGGTCCCGAAGGCGGCCTCGCGCAGGGTGAGCGCGACGGCCTTGCGCACGTCGCGTCCGGCCCGGGCGGCGTACCGGCGGCTGCGCCCCCGGCGGCCGCCGCCGAAGCCGAAGAACTCGGAGAAGATGTCGTCGAAGTGGTCGAAGATGTCGTCCAGGCCGGTGAACCCGGTGTACCCCGCCCCGCTCAGCCCCTCGTGGCCGTAGCGGTCGTACAGCGCGCGCTTTTCGGGGTCGGACAGCACCTGGTACGCTTCGGACAGTTCCTTGAACCGCTCCTCGCAGGCCGGGTCGCCGGGATGGCGGTCGGGGTGGCACTCGAGCGCGGCGCGGCGGTAGGCGCGTTTGATCGCGTCCGCGTCGGCGTCGCGCGGCACGCCCAGCACCTCGTAGTAGTCGCGCTTGCCCTTCATCCGGCCGCCGGGCTCCCGTCCCCGCCTACGACGCGTCCGCGGGCGGCTTCGCGCCGGGCCACATCCCGCCGAACAGGGTGGCGGGGTCGAGCCGCAGGTCGAAGCCGAACACGCGGGTCAGCACCACGTACAGGATCGCGGCGGCGAGCGCCAGCCCGAGCAGCGAGGTGACGGCGAGGCCGGCGCCGACGGAGGCGGCGGCGAGGCCGGCGAGGGCCACGGCGGCCTTCTCGAGCCCCGAGGCCTTGCGGTCGCCCTCGAAGGCCGAGCGCACGAGGCGCGTCACCCGTTCGCCGTCCTCGCCCATCGCCTGTCGCGCGCGTTCGCGCAGCTCTGCAAACCAGTCGGTCATCGTTCCTCCTCGCCCACGCGCACCGTTTCGACCCCCGCGGCCGCCTCGTCGAGCGGCCCTTGCCAATCGACCTGCGCCTCGAGCCGCTCGAGCGTCTCGCGCCGCCCGCGGGTCACCGGGTGCTTGGCGGCGAACAGCGAGCAGCAGTCGGCGTGGGGCCGGATCGAGACGTCGTAGGTCCCGAGCCGGCGCGCGAGGACGATGGTCTCCGACTTGTCGAAGGAGATCAACGGGCGCAGCACGGGCCGCTCGGCCACCGCCTCGATGCAGGCCAGGTTCTCCAGGGTCTGGCTGGCCACCTGGCCCAGCGACTCGCCGGTGGCCAGCGCGAGGGCGCCGACGCGGTGGGCCACGCGGTCGGCGAGGCGCAGCATCATCCGGCGGTAGAGCAGGACGAGGTGGTCGGCGGGAGCGCCGTCGCGCAGCCGCTCCTGGACCCGGGCGAACGGGACGACGTGCAGGGTCAGCGCGTCCTGGGCCCGGGCCAGGATCCGCGCCAGCTCCACGGCCTTCTCGCGGGCGCCGGGCCCGGTGTAGGGGAAGGCGTCGAAGTAGATCGCGTCGAGCGTTGCGCCGCGCTTCTGGCACAGATGGCCGGCGACGGGCGAATCGATCCCGCCGGAGAGCAGCAGCAGCACGCGGCCGGCGGTGCCGACCGGCAACCCGCCGGCGCCGGGCAGCGCGCCCTCCCAGGCGAACACCGCCTCGCGCCCCAGCTCGAGGCGGAACTTCCAGTCGGGGCGGCCGAGGTCGACCTTCAGGCCGACGGCCTCGACGACGGCGGCGCCGAGCCGCTCGTTGACCTCCTGCGAGCGGAACGGGAGCTGCTTGTCGGGGCGCTCGGTATCGATCGCGAAGCTCCGCGCGCCGCGCTTCTGCGCGAGGCGCGCGCGGGCCACGGCGAGCCGCTCCCACTCCCCGGGCTCGCGGCCGAGCAGCCAGGCGGGCGAGAGCGAGGCGATGCCGAACACCAGCCGCAGCCGCGCCAGCGCCTCGGGCGAATGGCCGACGCCTTCGACGAGCAGTCGGCCGTGGACCGGGCGGACGACGGCACCGAGGTCCGCGACGGTGCGGCGCACGCGCCGGTCGACCGCGTCGAGGAACGTCCGGCGGTTGCCTTTCTTGAGGAACAGCTCGCCGTAGCGCAGCACCAGCGCCTCGCGCGGCGGCGGGCCGGGGTCCTCGGGCGGCGGCGGCTCCTCGGCCCCGCCCTCGACGAGGGCCAGCGCGAGCCGGGGACGCGGGCGCGGCACGGTCACGCGGTCGCCTCCGGCAGGGAGGCGCGGGCCGCGGCGAGGAAGGCATCGACGTGGTCGTCGGTCGTGCCGCGGCCCATCGACACGCGGATCAGGCCGACGTCGGCCGGGGCGCCGAGCGCCTGGAGGACGGCGGAGCGGGACAGGCGGGCGTGGCACGCGGAGCCGGCCGAGGCGTAGACGCGGTGCTGCTCGAGCCGGTGCAGGAACACCTCGGGCGGCAGGCCGCGCAACGTCAGTGCGACGAGGCCCGGGACGGCGCGGCCGGCGGGGACGAGCGGCGCCAGGCGGTCGCCGAACGCGGCGACGCCCTCGCGCAGGCGCCGATCGAGGCGCAGGAGCCGCTCGCGGACGACGGGGCGCTCGGCGGTCACGAGCCGGGCGGCGGCGGCGAAGGCGGCCGCGCCGGGGACGTTCTCGGTGCCGGCCCGCAAGCCGTCCTGCTGCTCGCCGCCGAACAGCAGCGGGCGCGGGGACGTTTCGCCGGCCAGCAGCAGCGCGCCGATCCCCTTCGGCCCGTAGACCTTGTGCGCGGTGACGGCGACGCTCGTCGCGCCGGCGACGTGGCGCGGCAGGTCGAGCTTGCCCAGCGCCTGGACCGCATCGACGTGCAGCACCGCCTCGGGAGCCGTGTGCGACAGCGCCTCGGCCAGTGCCGGGACATCGACCACCGTGCCCAGCTCGTTGTGCACGACGTGCACGGCGACGAGGGAGGCGCCCACGGCCGCCTGCGCCAGGCGCTCGACGTCGACCTCGCCCGTCGGCCCCACCGGCACCAGCTCGGCGTCGGCGCCCTGCAGCACGGCGTGCTGCAGGGTCTCGAGCACCGACGGGTGGTCGATCACGGTGGTGACGAGCTTGCGCTTGCGGCCGCCGAGGCCGAGGCCGAGCACGGCGACGTTGTTGGCCTCGGTGGCGCCGGAGGTGAGGACGACGCGGCGGAAGCGCGAGCCGACGGCCTCGCGCAGCGCGTCGCGGGAACGCTCGAGCACGCGGCCGGCGAGCACGCCCGGGGCGTGGCGGGAGGAAGGGTTGGCCCAGGCGCCGTCGAGCGCCTCGAGGAACGCCGCGCGCACCTCGGGGGCGACGGGGGTCGAGGCGGCGTGGTCGAGGTAGATCTCAGCGTCCGGCATCGGCTCCCGCTTCCTTGGCGGCCTTCGCCGCGGCATCGACCGCCGCGAGCGCCGAGCGGATCTCGGCGCGCTCGCAGGGCCAGCAATCCCCGAACCCCAGGGGGGCGCAGCCGCTGTCGTGCTTGAAGCGGCGCAGGAACGGCTGCATGCGGGCGTCGGGGGCGGCGGCGATCTCGCGCAGCACCGCCTGGCGCGCCTCGCAGTCGCCGGCGCCGTAGGCGCGCAACGGCAGCGCGAGGAACGGCGGCAGCCCGGCCAGCAGACCACGCCCGGCCAGGAGGTCGTGCACGCGGGTCGCGTGCTGGCTCGAGCGGAAGGTCTCCAGGGTCGCGCGCGCCAGGGACTCCGCGGTGACCACGTCCAGCGCCCGCGCGAGGTATCGCTCGGCCGGCTCGACCGTCCCGCGGGCGGCGAGCGCCTTGCCGGCCATGCCGAGCAGCTCGGCGCTGCCGCCGTAGCGTGCGTCGAGCTCGACGGCGCGCAGGGCGTGGTCCAGGGCCGGAGCGGCCTTGCCGGAGCGGGAGAGCAGCACCGCGCGGTGGAAGTGGTAGTGGGCGTTGCCGTCGAGCCGGGCGTCCAGCAGCTGGAGCCGCTCGAGCGCCTGGCGCAGGCGGTTCTGGGGCACCAGCGCCAGGGCGGCGGCGACCTCCGGGTCGCCCTTCTCGAACGCCTCCCGGTCGGCGGCCAGCGCCGCGACCACCTCGGTGGAGGCGGGACTCGTCGCGGCCTGCAGGGAAGGGAACAGCGGGCTGAGGGTCGAGGGCCCGGGGGGCGCGGGGGGAGCCGGCTCGCGCGGGGCCGTCGCCGGCTCGGACGACCGCCTGGTGGCCGCGCCCTTCCGCTCCGCGCGGGCGGTGGGGGTCCGGCGGTCGGTCGCCGGTCCGATCGCGGCGTCGTCCCGGCCGCCTTGCAGGACCAGCACGGTCACCAGGACGACCAGCCCGACGAGCACGACGAAGCCGACGAGCCACGGCCAGACCGGGCGGCGTCGCGGCGGCGCGTAGGAAGCCGGGCCGGCGACGGCGGCCGCGGTGAGCGGGCCGACGGTCGTCGGCACGGCGAGGTGTGCAGCGGCGGTGAGCTGCAGCGTGCCGTGCGGAGCCACGGTGGACGGCGGCGCGAGCAACGTCGGGGCGACGACGGCGCCGGCGACCGAGGGCGGCGGGACCGTCACCGGCTCGGCCTGCAGCCCGGCGCAGCCCCGCAGGGCCGTGCCCAGGGCGCCGGCGGTGGGGATGCGGTGCGCGGGGTTCTTCTCGAGGCAGCCGAAGACCACGGCGCGGAACGGCTCCGGGAAGCGGAGCTGGGGGGCAACGGCCTCCAGCGGCGGCGGCGGCTGGGTCAGGTGCATCATCAGCAGGGCGGAGACGTTGTCGGACTGGAACGGGCAGCGGCCGGTGGCCATCTCGTAGAGGATGATCCCCAGGGCGTAGAGGTCGGCGCGGGCGTCGACCGCGCTGCCCGCGGCCTGCTCGGGGGCCATGTACTGCGGGGTGCCGAAGACCATGCCGGCCTGGGTCAGCTTCTTGCCGTCGCCCTCCTGGGCCACCTTGGCGATGCCGAAGTCCATGATCTTCGGGACGACGCCGGGGCCGTCGCGGCGGGGCATCAGCATCACGTTCTCGGGCTTGAGATCGCGGTGCACGATGCCCAGTTCGTGGGCGCGCACCAGCGCGTCGCAGAGCTGGACGCCGATGTCGAGCAGCTCGGGGAGCGGCAGCGGGGCGGCCTGGGCGATGCGTGCGTCGAGCGGGGTGCCGTCGAGCAGCTCCATGGCGATGAAGAACGCGCCGTCGTCGCCGACGCCGCAGTCGAGCACCTGGCAGACGTTGGGGTGGGCGATCTTCGCCGAGGCCTGCGCCTCGCGCTCGAAGCGCGCCACCGCCTGCTTCTGCTCGGTCAGCTCGCGGTGCAGCCGCTTGAGCGCCACGTCCCGCTTGAGAAACACGTGCTCGGCCCGGTACACGACCCCCATCCCGCCCTCCGAGATGCGGGACACGACGCGGTAGCGACCGTCGACGACGGTGCCCAGCAGCGGGTCGAGGGGATCGGACGACACGCAACCTCCGGACGTGGGGCGGGGCCCGGGCCTCGCCGACACCCGCGGATGCTACCCCAGGTACCGCGAGGTGAGAAGCGGGGACGGACGGCGTCAGGACGGCTTGCCGCGCAGGATGTGCTGCAGGAGCTGCCGCGAGATGCGCAGCAGGTGGGCGGCGGCGCTCCGGCTGCCGCCGCTGCGGGCCAGCGCCTCGCGGACCATGCGGTCACGGACCGTGGACTCGACCGCGCGCAGCCCCTGGCGGCCGACGGTGCCGCGCAGCGACAGCTCGAGATCGGGCGGTTCGGTCAGGGCGCGTTCCAGGGCGGCCCGCAGCTCGGGCATCGTGAACGGCTTGGGCAGGAACGCCCGCACGCCGGCTTCGGCGAGGCGGAAGGCGTCGGGGGGCGTCGCGGTCCCGGAGATGGCGACGACCAGCGGCGTCGGTTTGCGGCGCCGGATCACCGCCAGCACGTCGAAGGCGGTGCCGTCGGGGAGCGCGAGGTCGAGCAGCACGACCTCGGGCTTCCAGGTTGCGAGGAGCGCGAGCGCCTCGCGGACGGTGCCGCAGCCGCGGAACTCGACGGCCGACGAGGCGAGTGCCGCGGCGAGTGCGTCGCGGAACTCGACGTCGTCCTCCACCGCCGCCACCCTGAGTTGCGTGATTGCCGCCAAGCGTCCTCCGGGCTCGTTGACAGGCGATGGCAGCATACCCCAATAATGTCGGAGCGCAACTGGGGGGCGGCAACGTGGAGTGGATGCTGGGAGCGACGCCCGCCGGAAGCAACGCGCGGACCGATGCAGCGAGCCGGGAGACGGTCGCCGTGGCGGCGTTGCGCGTCGAGCGGGCGGTCGCCGTGGCGCGGCTGGTGTTCCTCGGCGCGATCCTGGTGCGGTTCCTGGCGGTGGGAGCGACGCGCTGGCCGTCCGGAGTCGCGACGATCGTGCCGCTGTCGGTCGGGCTGGTGTTCTCGGCGGCGGTGCTGATGTGGGCCCGCCGACCGCCGCGGGGCGAAGCGTTGTGGCTGGGCTCGGTCTCGGTCGATGCGTTGGCCTGTTTCGGCGCACTGCTGCCCAACGCGTTGTGGCCGTCGCCCGAGTTCCCGGGGGTTGCCGGCCTGCCCGACACGGCGGCGATCCTGCTGGCGACGGCGGCGGCCGGCCTGCGCCTGTCGCCGATCGCCGCGATGTGGGCCGGCCTGCTCAACGCGGCATCGCTGATCGCCCTGGTCCACATCGACGCGGCGGTCTCGGGGACCCGGTTCGCCACCGGGCTCGGGCCCGTCTCGATGTACCTGACCTGGGTGCTGGGCAGCGGTCTGGTCGCGGTGATCCTCGCCCGGACGATCCGTCGGCTGGTCCTGCGCAGCGCCGAGACCGCGGCGCGCACGGCGCGCGCGGAGCAGGGGCTGTGGACGGTGCTGGCCGAGCACCACGACCTGCGCTCAATGCTCGGCGCCGTCTCGATCCGCTCGGACCTGCTCGCCGAGGCGTACGCGGACCCGAAGAACGGCGCGTCGGCCGAGCGCCTGCGCCGACAGGCCGAGGAGCTGCGGGACGGACTGGCGCGCATCCGTCGCGTCGTGGAGGAGGTCCGGGGACGGGCGCTGGGCGACCTGGCGCAGGCCCGGCGCCCGGAGCCGGTGGTCGTGGCGGAGGTCGTCGGGCGGGTCGCCGAGCAGTTGCGGCTTCGGTTCCCGGAGGTCGCGCTGCGGATCGAGCCGATCGACCCGCGGCTCGCGGCGCTGGTGGCCGGCGGCGAGACGTCGTTGGAGCGGATCCTGGTCAACCTGCTGCACAACGCCTGCGAGGGCAACGGCCGGACGGGCTCCGCGACCGTCTCCGTGGCGGCGACGATGGACGCTGAGGCCCGGATGCTGCGCGTGACGGTACGCGACGACGGCCCGGGGTTGCCCGACGTCCCGGGGCGCTCGGAGCGGGCGACGCCGGCCAAGCCGGGCGGGACGGGCGTCGGGTTGTCGGTGGTCCGCGGGTTGGTCGAGGGAAGCGGCGGCGTGCTGACGCTGGCCCGGGGCGAAGCCGGAGGAACGACGGCCGGTTTCAGCCTGCCGCTGGTTCCGCCGACCTGACCGCGTCGACCGACCTGCAAAGATCTTTGCGGCTAGGCGTTGCCCCGGCGGTGCGGGAGAATCCTCGATCGAGGCATGGGAGGTGCATATGAATCGAATCACGACCCTGATCGCACTGGTCTCAATGGCGCTGCTGCCGGCCTGCGGCGGCGGCGATTCGGGGACGGACGTGGCGGTCGACGACGGCGCGGCCGAGGTGGACGGGGAGGAGATCCTCGACGACGCGGCGGTTCCGGACGGGGAGGACGACGCGGCGACGCCGGACACGGAGGACGACGCGGCGGTCGACGAAGGCGGCGGCGAGACCGCGACGGAGACCGACTGCGGCAACGGCGTGGACGACGACGGAGACGGAGACACCGACTGCGCCGACGTGGACTGCGGCGGCGTGGTCTGTCGGACGTCGGCGACGGCCTGCGACGCGGCCGAGGTCTGCACGGCGGGGAGCTGTCCGGAGGACGTGCTCTCGGCGGCGGGAACCGTGTGCCGGACGGCGGCAGACGGCTGCGACGCCGAGGAGGTCTGCGACGGCACGTCGGCCGACTGCCCGGCGGACCAGGTGAAGGTCGCCGGGGCGCCTTGTCGGGCGGCGGCCGACGGGTGTGACGCGGAGGAGGTCTGCGACGGCACCTCGATGGTCTGCCCCACGGACGGGATCGCGGCGGCCGGGACGCTCTGCCGGCCCGCGGCGGACGCCTGCGATGCCGAGGAGGTCTGCGACGGCGCCTCGGCGGCCTGTCCGGCGGACGATGTCGCGACGGCGGGCACGGTCTGCCGGGCGGCGGTCGACCTGTGCGATGCCGCGGAGCTTTGCGACGGGACGGCGATGACCTGCCCTGCGGACGCCGCGCTGGCCGCGGGGACCGAGTGCCGGGCGGCGGCAGGCGTCTGCGACGTCGCCGAGACGTGCGACGGGACGGCGTTGGGCTGTCCGCCGGACGGCCTGGCGGCGCTGGGGACGAGCTGCCGGGCGGTGGCCGACGTCTGCGACCAGGAGGAGCAGTGCGACGGTGTGGCGACCGATTGTCCGTCGGACGCGTTCCAGCCGGTGGGGACCGAGTGCCGCTCGGTGGCGGGCGTCTGCGACGCGGCGGAGACCTGCACCGGCACGTCGGCGGCCTGCCCGGCCGACGGCTACGCGTCGAGCGCCACGGTGTGCCGGCCGGCGGCGGACACCTGCGACGCAGCCGAAAGCTGCAGCGGAGCCTCGATCACGTGCGGACCGGACCTCTACCGGACGGCCGGCACGGTCTGCCGGGCCGCCGGCGGGGCCTGCGACACGGTGGCGGAGAGCTGCACCGGCACGTCGGCGGCCTGCCCGCCCGACGTCAACGGCTGCACCTCGACGCAGTACTGCGACACGCTGACCGGCACCTGCCGGAGCAAGAAGACGACCGGCTCCACCTGCCTGGCGGCGGTCGAGTGCACGTCGGGCTTCTGCGTCGACGGCCGGTGTTGCAGCACCTCGTGCACCGGCGCCTGTCGCGCCTGCGACGTCTCCGGGGCGCTCGGCACCTGCACCAACATCGCCGACCACACCGACCCCGACCTGGAGTGCGGCGCGTACACCTGCAACGGCTCGGGCGCCTGCTACACGAGCTGCCCGGACACCTGTTCGCTCAACTGCAAGCTGGACTACTACTGCTCCGGCGGGAGATGCGTGGCCGACCGCGGGGACGGGGCGACGTGCACGGCCGCCTGCGCCTGCGATTCGGGCTACTGCGTCGACGGCTACTGTTGCGACACGTCATGCAGCGGCCCGTGCGTGGCCTGCAACCTCTCGGGGCACTACGGCGACTGCACGAACCGTCCCGTGGGCACCGACCCGGAGAACGGCTGCGGCTACTACGTGTGCAACGCCAGCGGCGCCTGCTACACGAGCTGCTCGGGGACCTGCTCGACGAGCTGCGAGGCCGGAGCCTACTGCGCCAGCAGCACCTGCGTGGCCGATGCCGTCAACGGCACCGCGTGCTCCAATGCCTGCCAATGCAGGTCCGGGTACTGCGTCGATGGGTACTGCTGCAACACCTCGTGCACGGGCGACTGTCGGACCTGCAACCTGTCGTCGACCACCCGCGGGACCTGCAACTTCCGCCCGTCGGGCACCGACCCGGAGAACGACTGCTCCACGTACACCTGCAACGGCATGGGCGCCTGCTACACGTCCTGTCCCTGCGCCGCCGGCCAGTGCTGCGCCCCGTTCTGCGCCCCCGAGGCCTACTGCAGCGGTGGGGGCAACAACTGCTGGTCCGACCTGAGCGTCGGCTCCCCGTGCTGGGACGGCTGCATGTGCGAGTCGGGGGTCTGCGGCGCGCCGTTGTTCGGCTGCATGCCCTGAGCGATCCGACGCGGGTCGGAGGGCCGTCGAATTCCGGCGCCGGCCGGCCTACAGCCGCGCCACGAACCCGATTCGCAGCTCGCCGCCGGACAGCGCCAGGTCGCCGGCGGAGAAGCCGTCGACCGGGATCCGGTCCGCCGCCTCCCGCTCGTCGTCGGGCGCAGGGATCGATGGGTCGAACGAGAGCGCCGAGCGGTAGAAGTAGCCGCCCTCGAGGAAGATGCCGAACGCCATCGGCTCGGAGAGCGGCGTGGGCGGCTCGTCGAGGAACACGCCGAGCGGCAGGACGAACTCGACGCCGCCGCCGCCGTAGACCAGCCCGCCCACCGACCAGTCCTCGTACGCGGGCGTGTCGGAAGCGCCGGTGTCGCGGAACGAGGCGAGCCCGAAGGTCGCCCCGCCCTGCACCCGGACGTACGGCCGCAGCCACGACACGCCCGGCGGGTCGATCGAGGCGCGCAGGCCGACGTAGGCGTCGTGCACCGACAGCTCGCTGGTGATCGAGGCGAACGAGGCGTCGGCGCCGAGGTAGCCGGCGTAGCCGTAGCCCAGCTCGGCGTCGAGCCGGAACGGCATCGAGGCGAAGGTGGTGTAGGCCAGGCAGACGTCGAAACGGCTGAACAGGTCGTTGGTCCAGAAGGCGTCGAACGAGGAGTCCTGGACCCAGGCCAGGTCGGCGCCGAGCCGCACGTCGGTGGCGCGGGCGGCGGGGGCCAGGGACAGCACGAGCGCGGCGACCAGCAGGTGACGGCGCATCACGGCACCTCCTCCGCCGGATAGCGGTCCGCATCGATGTCGAGGAAGCCGTCGGCGAGGAACCCCTGGAGCGAGGCCGCGCCGGCGCGGTCGGGGGCGTCGAGCGGCAGGGCGGTGAGGTAGCCCGACGACCAGCCGTGGTCGACCAGCAGCGCGCGACCGCGCAACGACCCGGCAACGGTCCGGCCGGGGACGGCGTGCAGGCCGCTCGGCGCGGCGTCGAGCCGCAGTTCCTCGGCGTGGCCCGTGTCCAGCCGCAGCTCGGAGATCGCCGCGCGCCCCGCGGCGGCGAAGAAGAACGCCCGGCCCTGCGGGTGCGTCGCCAGCACCCCGGAGCTGACCCGGACCCCCAGCGGCTCGACGGTGCGGTCGGCGACGTCGAGGATCGACAGGCTGCCCGAGTAGACGTCGTGGACCAGCAGCACGCGGTCCGGGTCGCCGGTCGGCAGCACCTGCTGCACGGGGGCGCCGAGGTCGATCGTCTC
>JAFGHH010000352.1 GCA_016930215.1 Deltaproteobacteria bacterium | reverse complement strand
TTGAGCGCCTCGCCGACGGCCCGCAGACAGTCGAGCTACTCTGGCGCATGGCTCGCGAAAGCGGCCGCGGTCAGCGCTGAGACTGCGGTGGCCCGCCCGTGCGGGCCCGGCGGAACTTCACCAGGCTGAAGCGCCGCGCCTGCAGGCACTGGCGGCGGCTGAGATCGACGCCGATCGCGTGCAGCCCCTGCTCGCGGGCCACCTCGAGCAGCAGGCCCTTGCCGGCGAACAGGTGCACCAGCGTGTCGCACGCGCTCTCCTGGCGGATCATGCGGACGATCTCCTCGCAGGTGGTCAAACCGAGGCCGCGGACCCAGACCCGCGGGCCGCCGTCGGGCAACACGTCGGCGTAGGTGAAGCGCCGCGAGCAGCGCAGTCGCTTGGAGAACAGGAGCAGGTGGGACCAGGTCGCGCGGCCGCCGGTGATCGTCCCGGCGGGACGGCGGCAGACCACGCGATGCAGCAGCAGCGCCGCCCCGGCCCGTTCGGCGGCCTGCTGCACGAGGAACCCCTTATCGATCCAGGTCCCGGCGTGGCGCACGTCGCTCTGGTAGAAGACGAGCGGGCTCTGCGGGTGGGCGGCGGCAAAGACCCGGTCGGCGACGCGCGCGAACCAGGCCTTCCACGGCTCGACGGCGTGCTCCGGCAGCTCGCCGTAGTCGGGGAGCGAGGCGACGAGCGCGTGGCGTTCGTCGAGCGGCGTGCGGTCGAGCCACTCGAGCACGTCGGCCTGGTCCACCGTGCGGGTGGGTTCCGGCATCGTCGACCTCCTGGACCGGCGGGCTTCTCGAACCCCACGGGCCCGCGTCGGCCGCCCCGACTTCGAAGTCCGCGGGCGCGCGTCGACCACCACTACGGTGACGGGGCGGAGCGGCGCGCGAGGATCTCCTCCATGCGGGTGAGCGAGTCGTCGAGCAGCTTCGCCGCGGCCCCGACGACGGCGGGGTCGCTCGGGTCGACCCCGGCGCCGCGGAACAGCTCGAGCGGCGGTTTGGAGGAGCCGCCCTGGAGCATCTCGAGGTAGGCGTCGCGCTCCGCTTCGCCGCCCGCCAGGACCTTCTCGCCGAGCGCGATTCCGGCGCTGAGGCCGCCGGCATAGGAGTAGAGGTAGAACTTCCAGTAGAAGTGGGGGACGTAGGCCCACTCCATCCCGTCGTTCTCGCCCAGCGTCAGGCCGTCGCCGTAGTACCGCCGCAGCAGGCCGGCGTAGGTCTGCTCGAGGAACTCGGCGGTGATCGGCGTCCCCGCTTCCACCGCGGTGTGAACCTCCAACTCGAACGCCGCGAACAGCGCCTGTCGGTAGATCGTGGTCCGGATCGATTCGACCAGCTCGCCGAGCAGGTACAGCCGTTCGTCGTCGGAGGAGGCGTTGTCGATCCGGTGGCGCAGCACGAGCACCTCGTTGAAGGTCGAGGCGGTCTCGGCGACGAGCGGCACGTAGCTCGAAGTGACGTACGGCTGGTGTTCCATCGCCAGATGGCTGTGCATCGCGTGGCCGAACTCGTGCGCCAGCGTCATCAGGTCGTCCAGCTCCTCGAAGTAGTTCATGAACACCCACGGGTGTTCCCCGAAGATGTAGGCGCAGAACGCGCCGCTGCGCTTGTCCGCGTGCGGGAAGACATCGACCCAGCCGTTCGTCGGGTCGAGCCCCTTGGCGAGCACGGCGAGGTACTCCTCGCCGAGCGGCCGGACGGCGGCAAGGATCTCCTCGACGGCCTGTTCGTAGGGGATCCGCGATTCGACGACCGGGACGAGCGGCGTGTAGAGGTCGTAGATGTGGAGCTCGTCGAGGCCCATCAGCCGGCGGCGGAGCTCGAGGTAGCGCTGTACGGGGGCGACGTTGGCTTCCACGGCGCGGACGAGCCCCTCGTAGATCCCGGGGGCGACCTGGTCGCGCAGCAGGTAGGCATCGATGGCGCGCTCGTAGCCGCGCGCCCGGGCGAGGAAGACGTTGAAGCGGAACTGGCCGGCCAGGGCCGCGGCGAAGGCGCCGTCGAACTCGCGCAGGGCGCCGAACAGGCCCTCCACGGCGGCGGCCCGCACGCGCCGCTCGGACGAGGCGCGGTAGCGGCCGTAGTTCGACAGCGTGAGCTGCACCTCGGTCCCGGACTCGTCGGCGATCTTCGGCAGCGGGACCTCGCCCAGCAGCGAGTCGAAGACCTTCTCGTGGTCCGAGGGGATCTCGTTGAGGTCGATCTCGGCCCACTGGTTGTCGCCGGCCAGCGACAGTAGCCGCTCGGCCTCCTCGCCGAGGACGTGGGCGCGGCGTTCGCGGATCCGGTCGAGGTACGGCTGGTACGGTTTGAGGCCGGGTCGGGCGTCGTAGGCCGCCGTCAGCGCCGAATCGTCCCAGGCCAGGTACTCGCCGCGAAACCCGGCGGCGAGCGTCATCAACTCCTGCATGGCGGCCTGGGCGCGGTCGGAGCGGGCCTGGGCCGCGGACGATTCGGTGTCGGTCTCCAGGCGCAGGTTGGCGTAGAGGGTCAGCCGGTTGGTGAGCAGGCGCACGCGGAAGTACAGCTCGAGGCACGCTTCGAGCCGTTCGGCGTCGGCCAGGGTCCCCCGGCACGCGGCCAGCTCGGTGCGCTGCGTCGCCGCGTCGACCAGGCCGGCCTCGAAGGCGGCGTCGTCGCCGAACAGCGGGGTCAAGTCCCACTTGTACGCGTCGGGAATCTCGGCCCGCGGCATCGCGGCGTCGGGCGGCGTCCCGGGGGCCCCGTCGGGCTCGGCCGGTCCTTCGCCGCCGGGCCCTCCGTTCGGCTGGACGACGTCCGGCGGCGGCGTGCGGCCGGGGCAGGCGGCGGCGAGCGGGGCGAGCAACGAAAGCACGACGAGCGTCCATCGGGTGCGTGGCATGTGTTTCCTCCTGGGCCTCGCGACGGAACGACGCTGGTCTCCCCGGCGGCGGCCGGGTCGGAGTCTACCACGAACGGCCGGCGGAGCGTCCCGAGGGTCGCTTCGCGGCCCGCCGCCCCGACCTGGCGCCCCGTGTCTTGACCGGCCGGCGGCCGCGCGCGACGATGCTCCCGTTGCGCCCGCGAGCCCGTGGACTCGAACGGTGGGGTCGGTGGCGTCGCGGGTGGGGAGCGCGCACGATGAAGCGGACGAATGCACTGGTCTGGACGGCGGTCGTTTCGGCGTGGGCCGGGACGGCGGCGGCGGCGACCTTCTACGTCGACCCCGCGACGGGCAGCCCGGCGGGCGACGGGTCCGCGGCACACCCCTGGCGGACGCTGCAGGAGGTGCTGGAGGCGGACCTGTACGAGACGCGGACCTGGGAGTCGCTGCCGTACGAGGAGGGGGCGACGCTGGTGCCGCGGAACGCGGGGGCGCCGATCCGCGCCGGAGACACGGTCCTGCTGCGCAGCGGGTACCACGGTTCGATCTTCATCCAGAGCGCCTACAACGACGGCGTGATCGCGATCGAGCCGGAGTCCGGCCACGCGCCGACGGTGCGCAGCCTGCACTTCCAGGCGGCGAGCGGCTGGGTGGTGCGCGGGTTGTCGGTGAGCTACGAGCACGGGCCGGACGACGACTACGGCGCCCTGGTGTGGGTCGAGTCGCACGGCTGGCGCGGTCCGAGCGACCACGTCGTGGTGGAGGACTGCGACGTCTTCACCGGCAACGACAGCTCGGGGTGGACGCTGGAGGACTGGGACCAGCGGACGTGCAACGCGGTTTCCGTGGGCGGCGACGACGTGACGATCCGGGGCAACCGGATCCGCAACGTGAACTTCGGCATCAGCGTCTCGGGGAAGCGGGCGCTGGTGGAGCGCAACGTGATCGACGGGTTCGCGGGCGACGGGCTGCGGGGTCTGGGGGACCACGGGGTGTTCCAGTACAACACGGTGATGCGCTGTTTCGACGTCAACGAGAACCACGACGACGGGTTCCAGTCCTGGTCGCGCACGGACGCCGGGGTGGGGACGGGCGAGGTGGTGGGGATCGTGCTGCGGGGCAACACGATCATCAACTACCTGGACCCCGACCAGCCGTTCCGGGGGACGCTGCAGGGGATCGGCTGTTTCGACGGGTTCTTCGTCGACTGGGTGGTCGAAAACAACGTGATCGTCACCGACCACTGGCACGGCATCACGCTGTCCGGCGCGCGCAACTGCCGGATCGTCAACAACACCGTGCTCGACCCCAACACCGACCGGCCCGGCCCGCCCTGGATCTCCATCGGCGACCACAAGGACGGAAGACCGTCCGAGGACTGCGTGGTGCGCAACAACCTCACGACGGCGCTGAACCTCGACGAGGGGGTCAACGTCGTCGAGGACCACAACCTGATCCTGACCGACCTCGCCGCGCACTTCGTGGACGCCGCGGCGCACGACCTCCACCTGCTCGCGACCTCGACGGCGGTCGATTCGGGCTCGCCGGACCTCGCGCCGGGCCTGGACCGGGACGAGATCCCCCGGCCGCAGGGCGCCGGCTTCGACCTGGGGGCCTACGAATGGTACGACGGCGAGCCGGTCGGGGCCGACGCGGACGCCGACGGGGACGGCGACGCCGACGGCGGGGCGGACGCCGATGCCGATGCCGACGCCGACGCCGACGGCGGTGCCGACGCGGACACGACGACCGACACGACGGAAGCGGACGGCGCGGGGGACGGTACGGACGACGCCGCGGAGTCCGGGGACGGCGGCGGCGACGGCTGCGGGTGCCGGGTTGGCGGGGGTCCGAACGGGGCGACGGCCGTCGTGTTTCTCGCTTTGCTCGCCGCGCTGGTCGCCCGTCGCCGCCGAGCGCCCCCGCCGGCCGCCGCCCGCTGACAATCGCCTCTCCTATTCGACTCCCTCGACGCCCCGACTTCGCAGCTTCTCGGGATGACTCGCCCTCGCTCCGCTCGTGCTCACCCTGCCCTACGCTCGACTTCTCGACTCGCCGTTGCGCCCCCGGCCGGTTCCGGCTAAGGGTCTCCGCGGAGGTGATGCGATGTTCGAGTCGAGCGTCTACGTCGAGCGCCGGAAGCGGCTGCGCGAGCAGGTGGGGAGCGGGGTGGTGTTGTGGCTGGGCCATGCGCTCCAGCCGCGGACGTATCCGGCGAACACCTACCGGTTCCGGCAGCACGCGCACTTCCTGTACTTCGTCGGGATCAACGAGCCGGACCTGGCGGTGCTGAGCTGGATGGACCGCGAGCGGGACGTCTTGTTCGCGGCGCCGGTGACGATGGACGACATCGTCTGGAGCGGCCCGTTGCCGACGCCGGCCGAGCGGGCGGCACCGGCGGGGATCACCGAGACGATGCCGCCGGGCGACCTGGCGAAGGTCGTGGCCGAGCTGAAGGCGCAGGGGGTGCCGGTCCACTACCTGACGCCGTTCCAGGCCGACGCCAAGCTGCGGCTCGCCGCGCTGCTCGGCATGGGCGCGAGCGGCCTGGCCGCCGGCGAATCGCTGGCGCTCAAGCGGGCGGTGGTGGACCAGCGGCTGCACAAGACGACGGCCGAGGTCACCGAGATGGAGGAGGCGCTCGGGATCACGAAGCAGATGTACCTGCGGGCGATGGCGCTGACGAAGCCGGGCGCGCGCGAGGCGGAGATCGCGGGGGCGATGCAAGGGATCGCGCTGTCGCACGACCGGGCGCAGTGCTTCCAGCCGATCGTCACGGTGCGCGGCCAGATCCTGCACAACGAGAGCTACGACGGCACCCTGCGCTCCGGCCAACTCGTGTTGATCGATTCCGGGGCCGAGTCGCCGAACGGCTATGCCTCGGACATCACCCGCACCTTCCCGGTGGACGGGAAGTTCACGCCGCGGCAGCGGGAGTTGTACGAGCTGTGCCTGGCGATGCAGCTCCACGCGATCGACCACGCGCGGCCCGGGACCACCAACCTCGAGCTGCACCTCGGGGCCGCGCGGACGCTGGCGCAAGGCCTGATCGACCTCAAGCTGATGAAGGGCGACCCGACGGCCGCGGTGGAGGCCGGGGCGCACGCGCTGTTCTTCCCGCACGGCCTCGGGCACATGATGGGGCTGGACGTGCACGACATGGAGGATCTGGGGGACATCGTGGGGTACGGCGAGGGGGTCCGTCGCAGCGAGCAGTTCGGGCTGGGGTTCCTGCGAATGTCGCGGAAGCTCGAGCCGGGCTTCGTGTTCACGGTCGAGCCCGGGATCTACTTCGTTCCGCCGCTGATCGACCAGTGGCGCGGGCAGGGGCTGCACCGGGACTTCATCGACTACGACCGCGTCGAGGCCTACAAGGACTTCGGCGGCATCCGGATCGAGGACGACGTGCTGATCACGAACGACGGCAAGCGGGTGCTGGGGCCGCCGATCCCGAAGACGGTGGCGGAGGTCGAGGCGGCGACGGGGAGGTAGCGTCGGGCTCCGGGACCGCGACGCCCGGATGAGTGCACGGAGGAGAGCCATGGAATGGGAGCGTGTGGTCCTGCTCGTGGCAACGCTGATGCCCGGAGCGCTCGGCTGCAGGAACGGGCCGTCGCAACCCGCGGAGCCGGCGCCCGCCGACCGAGCCGGAACGGAGGAAGGACCCGCCTCCGGGGAGGACGACGTCGTCGTGGAACACCTGTTGCTTGGCGAACGCCTGGCGCTCACACTCCATGACCACGAGGGCAACCCCCTGCCGAATCGGGAGTGGTACGACGGCTCGTTCCGGGAGACGGCGGAAGTCGCCTGGCAGCCGGCGAAGCTCGACGACCGGGAGCAGACGGTCCGCATGTGGCGGTACCTGGTCATCCCCAACGCTCCATGGATCGGTCGGGTCGGCTCCGAGATGTTCCTGAAGGGACCGGACGGCGCCCTGCAACCGATCGGTCGCGACGCCGGCTTCGTCGCCCTTCGCGCGGCCGACGGGTCCGAGCGTGCGTTGCACATGCACGAGTCGGTCTCGACGGCCGGCACGCTTGTCGGCGAGGACGGCGAGCGGATCTTCCGGCAGGCCGCCGACGGTACGCCGGTCCAGATCGGCGTCCTGGCGATACGGGACCTGCGCCTCGACTCGGGCGAGACGGCTCGCAGGGTCCTGCTGACACGCGGAATGGCCGAAGGGGCACCGTGGGAGGGCGAGATCGGCGACGTCACGTACCGCGAGGTCGAGCCTGGGCGCGCCGTCCCGGTTCGGAGGCTCGAGTACCGCAAGGTCCGGCTGGACGACGGCCACGAGACGTTCCTGCTCATGGTCCGGCCAAGCAATGGCACGGGACCGTGGGTCGGTGTCCACCGGGGACGGGTCTACCGGCAGCCCTAGAGCACCGATCGCAGCACGCCGGCAGCATGATGGGCGGCGCGGGAGAGGTGCAGCGAGCCAGGTCGTCCTACGGCGCCTTGCTCACGTTGTAGTCGAGCTTGCCGGAGAGCGGGTCGCGGGCGGCGAAGCGGGTGAGGACGACGGCCTCGCGGGTGAGCACGACCTTGTCGCCCGGCCCGAGTTCGTTCAGCGCCTTGCCGGCCGGGAACCTGTCCTTCTCGGACATCGCGAACACCTGGAGCAGGGTCCCGGGGGTCGCGAGCGACGGGTCGACCAGCGCCATGCCGATCTGGCACCCCTCCACGGCGGCGCACGAGGTGACGGTGCCGGCGTACTCGCCGCGCCGGCCATCGACCACCACGTTCCCCGGCCGGACCATCTTGCCGGACGCCGACGGGACGCGGAACCGCACGAGGGTGCGGGTCGGGCGGGCGGCGTCGGCGACCATCTTGGCGCGTCCGACGAAGAACGGCTTGTGCAGGCGGACGAACGAGCCGTAGCCGGCCTCGATCGGCGACACGGCGTGGTGTCCCGCCAGCTCGTGCCCGTGCAGCGGCAGTCCCGCCTCGGTGCGGGTGGAGTCGCGGGCGCCGAGGCCCGCGGGGACGACGCCGAGCGGCGCGCCCTTGTCCAGCAGCAGGTTCCAGATGCGGGGCGCGGCGTCCGGGTGCAGGTACAGCTCGAAGCCGGCGTCCTCACCCGTGTACCCGGTGCGGGAGACGACGGCGTGGACGCCGTCGAGCTCACCCTCGGCGAACTCGAAGCGACCGAGCCGCTCGAGGCGCCACAGGAAGCGCCCCGGGCCGATCGCCGCGGCGAGGGTGGGGAGCGAGGCGGGGCCCTGGATGGCCAGGTCGACCCGCTGGTCCTTGCCGGCCGAGGGGTCCTTGAGGTTGCGGATCTCGAGGCGTTTCGGCGGCTCGATCGTCGGGTCCTCGCGACAGAGCAGGAACCTGCCGGAGGCCGCGGAACGGAGCCAGGCTTCGTCCTCCTCGGCGTTGGCGGCGTTGACGATCACCATGAACTGCTCGTCGCCGCGCCGGTAGATCAGGATGTCGTCGATCGCGCGGCCGTCGGGGTCGAGCAGGTACGAGTAGTGGGCCTGGCCGCGGCGCAGCATGGCCACGTAGTTGGTGGTGGTCAGATCGAGGAACCGTTCGGCGTCGGGGCCGCGGACCTCGAGGACGCCCATGTGGGCGACGTCGAACAGGCCGGCGCGCTTGCGGACGGCCTCGTGCTCCTGGGCGATCCCCTGGAACCAGACCGGCATCAGCCAGCCGGCGAAGGGGACGATCATCCGCTTGTTGGCGCGCTTGAGGTGCTCCTCGTAGAGGCAGGTCTTGCGGGGCTCGGCCTGGGGAGGCGACCAGCGGAACTCCTCGCGCTTGGGGGCGATCCACTCGCCCTGCTTCCGCATCGCCCGCAGGCCGACGAAGAACGGCTTGCCCTTGGCGACCCGCGGGTCGGTGGTCTTGACCACCCCCTCGGGCAGCTTGACCTTCGGCGCGGTCCTGGGCGCCTCGAGCTCGACGATCTTCGCCGGGCCCTCGACCTTGAGCAGCAGGTCGTCGTCGTGCAGCACGTAGCCGTCCGAGAGGGCGCGGAGCCAGGCGGCGGCGGTGCCGGCGCGGGGCCCGGCGAGCTCCAGCTCGAAGCGCGGAGCGCCGTCGGGCCGCGGCTTCGTTCGCGCGACGGTGCCGGCGGCCAGCGCCTCGCCCTTGCGGTCGAGCAGCAGGGTTTCGAGCGACCTGCCTTCCTCGAGGGAGCGGACGTCGGCGGTGCAGGCGCCGTCCAGCAGGTGGGGGGCGCGGGCGCCGGAGACCTCGAGCTTCGCGCGGTCGGCGGGCTGTTCGGGGCGCGGCTCGAACAGGTACGGGTAGCCGGTGCCCTTGCCGGTCGCGGCGTCGGCGCCCAACTCGCGGGTCAAGGCGTCGACCTCCCGCCGACCCCACTCCAGCACCTCCATCTCGATCTTGCCCCGGCCGATGGGGACGCCGGCGCCGATGTACTCGTACGGGTGGATCGCCTTGAGCACGCGCGCGGCGACCTTGGCGATCCGGCGGGCGTGGTCCGGGGTGGCACCGCGCTGGCTGACCCAGACGGTGCCGAAGCGTACGGCGGAGGGGTGGACGGCGCTGGTGTCGCCCTGGATCGTGTTCTTGTTGACGGTCAGGCCGACGAGGTCGAGCAGCCGGGAGGCGGTCTCGCCGGAGAGCGGCGTGCCGGTGGGGGACGGGATGCACTTGAGGTCGACCAGCACCAGGTGGGTGTCGGTGCCGCCGTAGGCCAGCGCCAGGCCCTCGGCGACGAGGGCCTCGCCGAGCGCCTTGGCGTTGTCGGCGACGTTTCGCATCAGCTTCCGGAAGGCGTCGGTCTTCGCGAGCCGGGCGGCGACGGCCTTGCCGGCGATCTGGTGCACGTGCGGGCCGCCCTGCTCGCCGGGGAAGACGCCCATGTCGATCTTCTTCGCCAACTCCGGGTGCGTGGTGAGGATCGCGGCGCCGCGCGGCCCGCAGAACGACTTGTGGGTGGTGAAGGACATGACGTGGGCGTGGGGGAACGGGTGGCGGACGATGCCCGTGGCAACGAGGCCCGAGGTATGGGCGACGTCGGCCAACAGGACCGCGCCGACCTCGTCGGCGATCGCGCGGAAGCGGGCCCAATCGATGTCCCAGGGGAAGGCGGAGAAGCCGCCGATGATCAGCTTCGGGCGGCTCTCGAGGGCCAGCTTGCGGATCGCGTCGTAGTCCAGGCGGCCGTCCGGGCCGACGCCGTAGGACACGATCTTGTGGTTGCGCCCCGAGCGGTTGACGGGGCTGCCGTGGGTGAGGTGTCCGCCGGAGGAGAGGCTCATGCCCATCACGACGTCGCCGGCGGAGACGAAGGCGTTGTAGACGGCGTTGTTGGCGGCGGCGCCGGAGAGCGGCTGGACGTTGGCGAAGATCTCCGTCGCGGGCACGGCGTCGGTGGCGAACGCCTCGGCCATCCGCCGCCGGGCGAGCGCCTCGACGAAGTCGACCAGCTCGACGCCCTTGTAGTAGCGGCGGTCGGAGTAGCGACGGACGTAGGAGAGTTGTTCGGCGTGGTCGCCCAGGCGCTCCTCGTCGTCGGTGCACATCTTGGTGGAGGGGTAGCCCTCGGCGTAGAGGTTGCCGAACTCGCTGTCGAGCGTCGCGCGGACGGCGGGCGGGCAGATCGATTCCGACGCGATCAGGATCAGCTTGCGGGCCTGGCGCGTGGCTTCGATCTCGAACAACTCGGCGAGCGCGGGGTCGGTTTCGCACAGGGTGGCTCTGGGCAGCAGGTCGGCCATGACGGCACCTCCGTATCCCCCACGGGATCGGGCGGACTATGAGCCGGGGGGCGGCCCGCGATCAAGAGCTTCTCGGGTGTTGCAACGGGCGCCTCGGTCGCCTAGGCTTGCGCGCCGAGGAAGGACCAGGAGGAGAACATGACGTC
>JAFGHH010000351.1 GCA_016930215.1 Deltaproteobacteria bacterium | reverse complement strand
CCGCGTCGGCGTCGGCATCGGCATCGGCATCGGCATCGGCATCGGCATCGGCGGCGGCACCTTCCCGGCACAGCCGGCCCCACTGGAGCGCGTCGCTGCAGCCGTCGTCGTAGCTGCTCGGCGTGGGGTCGCAGTACCAGCCGGCGCCGAAGTTCACGACGCACTGCAGGTCGGCCGTGCAGACTCCGGGGTCCTCCGGCGTGCAGACGTCGACGACCTCCGCGACGTCGGCCGGCGCGTCGGCATCCGCATCGCCGTCGTCGTCGCCGTTGCCGCCGTTGCAGGAGGCGAAGGCGCCGCCGGCGGCGAGCGCCACCGCGACCATCCACGGGCGGAGCTTGCGGGCCTGGCGCATCCAGCGTGCGAGCATCGCGACCTCCCCGCGGCCCCGCGGGCCGCCGACGCTTTCCGACGAGGCCAGCATGGCCCGGAAGCCGGCGAGGCGCAAGCCTAGGGCGGGGGCGGCAGCACGTCGAACACGGGTCGGCCGAACTTCGCGGCGCCGAACTGCACGAGGATCTCGCGGCCCGGCCCGTGCGTCACGAACTCCACGAACTTCGCCGCCCACTCGTGCCGCAGCTCCGGGTACCGCTCCGGCGACAGCAGCGAGACGGCGTACAGGTTGGTCCACTCCGTCCGGCCCGAATCGACGAGCAGCTCGAGCGCGACGGTCGGCCGCGCCTGGAGGAAGGTCGCGGTGTCCGCCAGGCAGTACCCCTGCCGCTCGCCGGCCACCCGCAGCGTGTGGACCATCCCCGCGCCGACCTCGAGGTACCACGCCCCGGACGGCTCGAGGCCGGCCGCCTTCCAGAGCTTGTGCTCCTTGCGATGGGTGCCCGAGTCGTCGCCGCGGGACACGAACGGGGCCTTGCCCTGCGCCAGCCGCGCGAACACCTCGGCCGGATCCTCCAGCCCCCGGATGCCGGCGGGGTCGGACGGCGGGCCGACGACCACGAACCGGCCGCGCATCAGCTCCTCGCGCCGTACCAGGAGCCCCTCCTCGAGCATCGCCTTCTCCCCGTCGGGGTCGTGCGTGAACAGCAGGTCGGCGTTGCCGTCGCGCCCGAGCCGCAGCGCCTCGCCCGAGCCGACGGCGACCGGCGCGACCTTGATCCCGGTCTCCCGCTCGAAGGCCGGCAGCAGCTCGTCGAGCAGTCCGCAGTCGCGCACCGACGTCGTCGTGGCCATCACGATCCGCGGCTCGGACCGGCGACAGGCGCCGGAGCCCAGGGCCGGCAGCACGAGCAGGGCGAGGACCACGGGGGATCGGACCATGCGGCACCTCCCGGGACGAAGCGGCCCGGAATCTCGCGCGGGCCCGATGCCGGGGTCAAGAAGAAAGGGACCATTCGGGACAAATCAGGACAACCGCTGCCGGGCGGCGAACCGGGGGTCAGACAGCGGGCGACGGCTCCGGGGACGGTTCCGCAGGCTCGTCGAACGGCCGGGACTCGACGGGCGGCGCGGGCTCCTCGTCCGGCAGGCCCTCCTCCGGCAGCGTCCAGGAGAGCGAGACGACCCCGCGGACGTCCGGGGCCCCGTAGCCGCGGACCACGCCGGCCGCCACGGCGGCCGAGACCGACAGGCCGTGGTCCTCCCAGACCCGCACCCCGGCCAGCAGCTCGACCGGCGTCGCCTCCCGCTTGCCGAAGACGACGAACGTGGTGGCGCCGTACGTCTCGAGGTACGCGGCGAGGGTGCCGGGGAGGATCGGGAAGGTGAGGCCGAGGCCCCACAGCAGCTCCTGGCCGACCTCGGTGGTCGTCACGTCGGACGGCTGGCGGAAGCGGGCGCCGACGTTGAGGGTCGCGACGACGTAGCGCCAGCGCAGCTCGGCCAGCAGCGTCGCCGTCCCGGCGAAGCTCTGCTCGCCGGAGAGCCAGACGTCGTCGTCCGAGGCGCAGGCGAGCGGCGCGCTGACGGCGGCCTGGGCGCCGAAGCCGAACAGCTCGTCGGGCTCGCCCCAGATCCGCCCGCGGATCCCGAGGTACAGGTCGCCGGGCCGCGAGCCGTCCGGCTCCGGCATCCCCTCGAAGCGCCGGCCGGACATGAACAGGTTCACCGGCAGGCCGACCCACAGCACCAGGCGGTCGAGCAGTCCCAGCGTGCCGATCAGCTGGAGCACGAGGTGGTCCTTGACGATCGCGCCGACCTCGGTCGAGCTGTCGCCGACGTCCTCCTCGTAGACCAGCGGATTCATCGCGTAGTCGAAGTCGAGGCGCAGGCCGCCGCGGAGGTGGCCGAGGTCGCCCGGGCGGGAGATCGCGAAGCCGTCGTCGCCGAGCGGAGCGGGGCGGTACTGGTCGAGGGTCACGGCCTCCTGGGCCGCGGCGGGCGCGGCGAGCAGCGCCAGGGCGCCGGCGCAGAGGACGGCGCGAAAGCCCACCGGACGGCGGATGCGGACGGTGGAATCCGGACCGGAACCCGCGTGCATGCGCCTCCCCATGCGCCGGCGATGAAACCACAACGACCGGAACCGACGCAACTGCGCCCGCCGCCGCCACCCCGCCGGCCCGCGGGACCCGGGGACCGACGAGGACTACCCGCCCGCCTGCCGGAAGTAGCCTCGCCCTTCCGTTTGAACGCCCGGCCGGTCCCCGGCACCCAAGGGACCGAAAACGACGCGCTGCGCCCCGGCGCCCGCGGCCGGACGGTCGGCGCGGCCCCGGACGACGGGGAACGCTCTTGGGACGACGCTCACGGCGGCCCGCCTGCGGCCGCGGGAGGGGACGACATGTTCCGAGCACGAAGAGACTCTCGATGGTATCTCGCGGCGGGGCTGGCCGCGCTGGTCGGCCTGACGCTGCTGTGGGCCGGCGGGACGGGCCGGGACGCAGGGTCGATGGCACCGGGCGTCCGGGCCGCGCTGGTCGGACCGGGCGCGGCGGACCCGGACCTGGTCGTCGAGTGGGTCGTGCTGGGGCGGCTGCCCGCCGCGGCGTCCGCGGCGGGACCGGTGACGGTCGTCGAGGCGGCCGAGACCGCCGCGCCGTCGGCCGGCGGCCCGGAGGAGGCGACCCCCGCGGAACCGCTCGTCGGAAGCATCGGCTCGCACACCGCGCCGCCCGCCTCGCGTCCGGACCACGCCGACGTCCCCGAAGGGCGGCTGCGCGAGGGGCGGACGCCGGCGCTGCGCGAAGGAGAGCCGGCGGCCGGGTGGATCTCGGACCGCACCCTGCGCTCGATCCTCGGCCGCAAGCAGCGGTCGCTCGAGGCGTGCTACCACGGCGCCCGGGCCGCCGACCCGACGCTGGAAGGGGCGGTGACCTTCGCCCTGACGGTCCGGCAGGCGGGGGACGTGGAGGTCGAGGTGCTCGACCGGTCCCCGGCGCTGGAGCAGGCGGGGGTGACCGGGTGCATCCGCCAGAGACTCGAGTCGCTCGACTTCCGCGCCACGCCGCCCCAGGGCGGCGAGCTGCACCTGCGGCTGCCGATGAGCTTCCTGCGGGTTCCCGAGCCGGTCGTGGACTCCGACGCGTAGCCGGGCGGCGTCGCGCGCCTAGTCGCACTCCACGGGGCAGTCGCCGAGGTCGTCGAGGTCGGTCAGGCCGTCGAGGTCGTCGTCCTCGCCGTTGTCGCAGACCTCCGGGGGGAAGACCATTGCGAGGCAGTCGCGGGAGCAGTGGCAGTCGTCGTCCATGCAATCGGTCTGGCCGTCGAGGTCCTCGTCGACCAGGCTGTCGCAGACCTCGGGGCGGGCGAGGTCGCAGCCGACCAGGCCGCAGTCGGGCTGGTCCGCGCAGTCGGTCCAGCCGTCGCAGTCGTCGTCGATGCCGTTGACGCAGGCGGCGACGGTATCCTCGGGGACCGGGACGCAGGCGGCGCAGGCCGCGAACGACGCGCAATCCGGGTCGCCGCAGTCGACGCGCCCGTCCCGGTCGTTGTCGCATCCGTCGTCGCAGGTCTCGACGAGCGCGGGCGGGCAGTTGCAGAGGCCGAACAGCGCGCAGGTGCAGTCGTCGTCCTCGCCGTCGGTCCGGCAGTCGTTGTCGTTGTCGCAGCCGTCCCAGCACAGCTCCGGGCCGGGGCGGCACGGTGCGCACGTCGGGGCCGTCAGGCAGTCGGGGTCCTCGCAGTCGACCAGGCCGTCGCCGTCGTCGTCGTCGTGGTCCGTGCAGCACTCCGTCGGCGGTCCGGCCTCGCCGTCCTCCGCTCCGGCGTCGTCCTCGACGACGTCCCCGGACACCTCGCCGGCGTCCGGGTCCGGCTCGCCGTCGTCGCCGCCCACGACGTCCCCCGCGCCGTCCGGCGCGAAGTCCCAGTCCGCGTCGAAGCCCGTCTCCGCCTCGCCGGACACGTCGGCATCGGCATCGGCGTCGGCGTCGGCTCCCGTGGTGTCCTCCACGCCGCCGTCGGGCCGCGTGTCCGCGGTCGCGTCGCGCGCGTCCGGGTCGTCGCCCGGAGGGTCGGGCTGCGGGGAGAGCAGGCAGCGGCCCGCGGCGAACAGCAGCAGGCTCGCCGCCAGCGCAAGGCCCAGCATCCGTTGCCCCGTCCGGCGCTCCCCGTCCATGCGAAGTCAGCCTAGCACCGCCCGTCCGGGCGTGCCACGGCGCCGCCGCGCGGTCCGCACGACCGCTCTTGACGCTCGTCGCGACGAATGCGCAGATCGTCGGCGGCTCGAGGGTGGACACGCGCGGCGCGGCGCCGCGAGGGAGGTGCGTGATGGACGTTTTTGAGGCGATGCGCGAACGACGCAGCGTGCGCAGGTACGCCGACCGCCCGGTCGAGGACACGACGCTGGAGCGGGTGCTGGAAGCGGCGCGGCAGGCCCCGTCGTGGGCCAACACGCAGTGCTGGCGCTTCGTCGTCGTGCGCGACCCGCAGACGAAGCAGCGGATCGCGGAGGCGACGCCCGAGGGCAATCCGGGGCGCAAGGCGCTGGCGCAGGCGCCGGTGGTGATCTGCGCCTGCGCGCAGACCGGGGTCTCCGGCTTCTTCAACGGCAAGGCCTCCACGGCGCTCGGCGACTGGTTCCTGTTCGACCTCGGGCTGGCCATGTCGCAGCTCACGCTGGCCGCCCACGCCCTGGGCCTCGGCACCGTCCACGTCGGGCTGATCGACACCGTCAAGGTCGGCGAGCTGCTCGGGCTGCCGGCCGACGTGAAGTTCGTCGAAGCCGTGCCGCTCGGGTATCCGGAAAAACCGTCGAAGCCGACGCCCCGCAAGTCGCCGGCCGAACTCGTCAAGCAGGAGAGGTGGAGCTAGGGATCGGGGGCCGGGGGGCAGCGCAGGACCACCACGGGGCCGGGGTCGGCCGGGGCCCGCGATTCCGGTCGATCTTCTCGGACATCTGTTTCCTCCCAGCCATCGCAGCAATGGCGCTTCCCAACCCGGGAATCCGTCGCGATGGTCCAACGCGGTCGGTGGTGGCGCGAGGTGACGGGCAGGGTCAAGAGGGAACTGACGGGCGGGGGGAGACCTCGCTCTCGTCCCAATTTGGCCGGCTGCCTCTCGGCGTGCTAGCCTCGTACCGTGCCTCGGCTGACGAAGCTGGACATCGCGAATTTCCGGGGAATCCGCAAGGGAATCGTCTCCGGCTTCGCCGACGTTACCCTCCTCGTCGGCCGGAACAACTCCGGCAAGTCGACGGTGGCCGAGGCGATGGTCACCGTGGCTGCGGCCGTGAAGGCCCAACAGCCGGAACCATGGGCGGCTCCCACGACCGCCGAGTCCCTCGGTCGCTGGTCAACCGACCGGAACGAAGCGGGCAGAATTGAGGAGCGCTGGTTCGACAAGGACCGGTCGAAGCGGTTGGGTCTCGTGGCTTGGATCGATGGCGCCGCCTTCAGCGTCGCTCTCGGCGCGGGCTCTCCTGGGACGGTCGGCATTGGAACCCCCATCCCGCCCGGTGCGGCGTTCCTTTCTCGGTGGGCCGACTTCCTTCCTGCCGACGCCGGCAACGTCGAGATCGAGAAGCACCTATGGACGATGGTCCTGGGGCCACGCAAGGACAAGACGCTTATCGCGGCCGTGAACGAGATCTTCGGCATGCAGGTCGAGCAGATCCAGCTTCCGCCTGATGGTCGTCTGCTCCTGGTGCTTGCCGAACGGACCATCGCCCTTGATGCGCACGGAGCAGGGACTCGTGCGGCCGTTCGTTGCCTGATCAAGCTGGCCCTGGCCGAGAGGACCCTGTTCGTGATGGAGCATCCGGAGACACACCAGCACCCCGGATCGCTGATGCGTCTTGGAGCGGCGATGTGCTCACAGGCCAAGCGATTGGACACGCAACTCGTCATCACCACGCACAGCATCGAGTGCATCCGCGCGTTCCTTGAGGGCTCGAGCAACGCGGGCTCCTCGTTTGCGGTGCTGCACCTGGGGCTCGCCAACGGCAAGCTCGACGTCCGGAGCATCGATGCCGAGACCCTCCGCGGCCTCGATCGGACGGGGATGGACGTCCGGGACCTCGACCTCTATGCCTGACGCGCGCAAGCTTCCGTTCTTCTGCGAGGGGCGCGACGACTACGCCGTGGTCGAGTGGCTGGTCGAGAACGGGCATCTGCCTGAGGTTCTCGACTCCCGCCAGCCGCGGAAGGTCGAGCGGCTCCACGGCGGCAAGGACGGGATGATCGATGATGTTGTCCCCGCGCTGAGGGCGGGCACATCGGCGTTGATCATCCGGGACGCCGACGACGATGATCCCGCCCGGATCCAGGCCTGGTTCGTGAAGTCGCTGGCCGCGCATGGACTCACGGCGGTCCGGGAGTCCGATCCGCCCGACTGCTCGTCCAGCCGGTTGCTCTTCACTGTGACCGTGGCAACCGACCCGTCCCGGCCCGTTCGTGTCGGGGTGGTGATTGTCGGGGACCCCGGCATCAAGGAACTCTCGGCCGCCGGCGGCGTTGCGCCATGGAGCGAGGTCACGAGCTTCGCGATGGATGACTACCTGGTTCGCCTGCTTGCTCGTGAGGACGTGTACGGCGGAATCAGCGAGTTGAAGGCGACGCCCTACGCGAAGGCGTTCCAGAAGTTGGACAGGTTCACCGGACTGCTCCGTGATAACGGGCTCCCGGTGCAGACCTGCAAGCGTCTTCTGGGGCTCCTCCACGGCATCACGGGGTATCGGGCGAGTCCGGCCACGTTCGCCGAGCGGTTGCTGGAGAAGGCGGCCCAGGTGATTCCGCCTGCCGACTTCAAGAAGCTGATCGAGCCGCTCGTCTCGCCGATCCGGTTCGCGACGGAGGGGGTTCTGGGGCGAGGCAAGGGCGGAAGGTAGCCGCGAGCAGCCTCGCCCCAACGCTTGCCGCACAGGTTGCGTTCCCCCGGCCGGCGTGGTGACCCTGCCGCCGAGCATAGCACGTGAGCGGCATGCGACGGCGCACGACGGCGGCGGGCTGCAGTTGAGCGTCCGAATCGTCGGTGCTGAACGGAGGCCTTGGCCAGGAAGACTACCTCTCGGGGAACGGCGCGCGAGAAACCGGAATCACGCGGCCCCACGGGACTGTCTCAGGCAGACGAGCGGGCATCGCCCGGGGCTTCAACATGCTCCAGCACGCCGTCGTCGCGGCTGATCTCGAGCGTGAACCGACTTCGCCAGGCGTTCTCGCGCGCCTGGTCGATCCACGCAAGTGCATTCTGGCTCGGGACCCCGCGCCGGATCAGGGCGTACAGGACGTGGGCGTGCTCGTCCGCCGAAGCGGTCGAGAAGGTGATTGGGTCGTCGTCGTTCAGCGAAACGAGAACCGGTGCGAGCGCCGGCACGCCGTGCGAGCGCAGGGGGCAAAGGCGGAAGACCGGGTGGGATCGGAAGTCGTGACAGTCCGAGAACAGGAGGTTTTGGAAAAACCGTCGAAGCCGACGCCCCGCAAGTCGCCGGCCGAGTTGGTCCAGCAGGAGAAGTGGAGCTAGAACGCCGACCGGTTTGACCCGCCTGCTGCAACGCGCATTTGCGGCCTGCGTCGGGCAGGCTCGTCGCTGCGCTGCTCGAAATACCGCAAGTATTCCTCCGCTGCT
>JAFGHH010000350.1 GCA_016930215.1 Deltaproteobacteria bacterium | reverse complement strand
CGGGCGGTCGAGCTGCGGGTGTCCGAATACCCGACGAGCCGCTCGCTCGCGGTGCCGGTGCCCGACGTGCTCGCGTTCGCGTACGGGTTGTCGCTGGAGCCCAGTGGCGCCGCGTTCGCGGTGCCGGTGCGGGTGTGGCTCGCCAACACGCTCGGCCTGCCGCCGGGCACCGTGGTGCCCGCGGCGTGGTGGAAGGACGGCGACTGGGAGAGCGAAGGCGCCGGGGTCGTGACCGACGACGGCGCCTGGCTGTACTACGAGGCGCCGCATTTCAGCATCTGTTACTGGTCGATGCCGGCGTCGGGTCCGGAGCCGCCGATCGAGGGCCCGTCGCCCGCCGGCTGCGGCGGCACCGGTTGCGAAGACCGCTGCGAGAATGCGGCGTACGGCGGCTCGGCGGTGTCGCGCAAGACCGGCGCGTTGAGCGAGGTGATCGTGGTCGGTCCGGACGGCCGCGAGAACGGCGACGGCTTCTCGCCCTGGCCCCTGCGACTGGTCTACTCGAGCGACACCGTCGCGCCGCACGGGATGGTCGAGCTGACCGCGTGGCGAACCTATGACGCCCCGGCCGGCGACCCGCTCAGCCGTATCGCGACTCCCGTCGAAGTGCAGGCGGCGGACCTGTGGGATGACTGGCTCTTCCCGGCCGACGGCGGGGCCTTCCCCGCCGAGATGTCGGTTCGGCCGTCGCGACTCCGCTACCGCTACGCGCCGGGCGGGATGTGGGCCACGGGGATGGTCCCGGTGACGATGCGGATCGGCAGCCTCTACCAGGGCGGGACCTACGCGGGAACCGGCACGCCGCTCGGCGAGCCGCACCTGCTGTGGCTCGAGGCGACGCAGAACCTGTGGTTCCGGGACGAGCGGTCGAGCCCCTTCGGGGCGGGATGGACGTTGGCCGGACACAAGCGGCTCGAACGCTCCGGCGACTCGTGGGCGGTGTTCGATGCGGGGGGTGCGACCCAGCGCTTCCACGGCGTCGGTCCGGGGGAGGTCTACACCGTGGCCGGCAACGGCCGCTCGGTGTACCTGGGCAGCGGCCGGGCGGCCCGACTGGCCGGCATTCCGCATCCGACGGCGGTGGGGTTCGACGGCGACGGCCGGCTGTTCGTGACGCATGAGGTCGCCGCGGGTTTCGCCGCGTTGAGCTACGTCGATGGCGGCGGGCTGCTCCAGACCGTCTTGCCGCCGCGGGGTCGGGCCGAAGGGGTTCCGGCGACGCAGAACCTGACCCGCGGCGTGGTCGGGCTGAGCTGGAGCCCGGTCCACGGCGCGTTGCTCGCAGCGACGGGAGCGACGGTCGTTCGGGTGGTCTGCGCCGGCGATCCGGCCGGGCCCGGCGGGCGGAGCTGCTCCTGGGCGCCGTTCGCCGGCGGCGGCGTGTTGGCGGCCGCGGATGGTGCGCTCGCGACCGACGTCGGCTTCGGCGCCGCCGTCACGGGTGTCTGGGCCGACCCGGCGACCGGTGAGGCGTACCTGTCGACGTTCAACGGCGTGGTGTGGAAGGTCGACGGGTCGGGGTACCTGTGGCGGCTCGCCGGCACGCCGGGCGTCTCCGCCTACGGTGGGGACGGCGGGCCGGCGCGGGACGCCACGCTGTGCGAACCGTCGGCCGTGGCGGGCGACGGGCTCGGCAACGTCTATGTGGCCGACGCACGCTGTCCGTCGGTGCGGCGAGTCGATCCGCCGGGGATCATCACCACGGTGGTCGGCCACGGAGTCTCCGGCTGGACCTCCGACGGCAACCTGGCCGCGGGCAACCCGACCTACCCGCCGATCAGTCTCGTGGTGTCGCCGGCGGGCGAGTTGCACTTCGGCATGCGAGGTCGTGTGGAGGGCCGAGCCGTGGACCTGGTCCGGAAGATCGGTTCGACCGGGGAACTGGTGACCGTCGTCGGCCGGCCCCAGCCGCACCTGACGGTCGCGGTCTGGCCCGACGGAGTGCGGGCGACGCGGGTGTTGACGCGGAACGTGCGGGGACTGGCGTTCGACGGCCGCGGCATCCTGCACTACGCCGAGGACGAGGCCCACGCGGTGCGGCTCGTGGGCGCCGACGGGCTGATCGTCCCGGAGGACGGCGGTCTGGCAAGCTTGCGACCCTATGCCGTTGGAGCGGCCCAGTTCGTCGAACTGAAACACCCGGGCCGCGGCAGCGAGTACTTCGTCGTCGCCGCCGAAGGCGTCCGGCTCGTCAAGTCCGTCAGTGCCGCGGAGGCCGCGATCGGTTGGGACTACCGGTTCGACTACGATGAACTGGGGCGTCTTGCGCAGGTCACCGACGCCGCCGGTCGTCCCGCGACTTTCGAATACGACGGCGCCGGGAAGCTCGCGGGAATCATCGACTTCTCCGGGCAGCGGCGGAGCTTCCGGGTCGATGCGACCGGCGACCTCGTCGAGACGCGGATCGACGGCCATCCGGAAACGTCCCGGACCTTCTCCTACGAGAACCACCTGCTGCGCGGCCAGACCGACGGACGCAGGGCCGCCGACTACTCCTACGGACCGGACGGCATGACGACCCTCGTCCGACTCAACGGCAGTCCCTGGCGCCAGCTGTCCGCGTCCGACGCGGGACGCGTGCTCAACGACCGGCCCTGGTCCGCCGGTCAGCCACCGCTCTCCACCGCCGACACCTGGATGCTGGATCAACCGCGCGGCGGCTTCCCGGCCACGGCCACCGTGACAGACGATCGCGGGGTGGGGCGTGAGTATGCGTTCTGGCGGGACACCGCGAGCACCGGCTGGCGCACGACCGCCATGGCCGGTGACCCTCTGCTCCATTCGGCATCGTTCGACGCCACGGTGCCGGGAGACGAGACCAACGCCGTCGGTGGATTCGACCCCCTCCGGATCGACTACTTCCCGTACAGCTACTCGGGCACCGGGCCTGCGATCACGCGTCGGCACGACGCCTTCGGTCGCGTCGTGGAGGACACGACCTATGGCGGCGTCACCACCACCATCGACTACGACGCGGTCTGCGACCGGGTGCTCCGCCGCGAGACGCCGTACTACTTCGAGCGCCTGGTCGAGACCTGGACCTACGACGACCGCTGCCGGCCCACCTTGCATCTGGTCGAGATCGCTCCGTCGAGCGGGCCCATGACCGCCGTTTCCGAGACGACCTACGCCTATGATGCGGTGAACGGTCTGCTCGGCGAGGAGTGGGACGAACGCGGCTGGAGGTTCCGCTACGAGTACGACGCGCGCCTGCGGTTGAAGACGATCAGACGGCGCGACGGCACGGTCCGCGTCCTGGAGTACGACGACGCCGATCGCGTGACGCGCGAGACCGAAACCGGCTGGGATGGTCGCGCGCGGTGGACGCAGCGGACGTACGACGACCTTGGTCGGCTGCGGTTCGTGTTCGGTCCGCGGGGCCAGACCGAGTACCAGTACGACGACACCGGCGGCGGGGGATGTTGCGGGTGGCATGGGAACGGGCCACGGTACGTGATCGACCCCGATCTCAACGTCACGGAGTATCAGTACGACGATCTCGGCCGGGTGGAGTGGGTGATCGATGAGACGACAGGCACGCGGACGAAGTACCGCTACGAGGGGCTCGGCTCGTTGGTGGCGGGGGCCGAGTTGCGCGACGCCGCCGGCGACCTGATCCGCGAGACGGCCTACTCCTACGACTGGAACGGCCGGCTGCAGGCGGTCGTGCAGCCGCCGGCCGAAGCGGGAGACACGGCCGGAACGACCGACTACGGCTACCTTGACCCGTGGGACCGGGAGTACCGTGCCGATGCTGCAGTGACCTCCGTCCAGGACGCCGAGGGCCGCGAATCGACGTACGGCTGGGGAACCTGGGGCAGCAACTACCGTCAGGTGGTCAGCGCGGCGCTGCCCGATTCGGGCACGGACGGCTACGGCTACGACGGGCTGGGCCGGCTGGAGTTGCAGAACCGGGCGAACGGAGGCCGCTGGTCGTGGTCGCACGACCTGGCCGGCCGGCTGCTCCGCACGGTCTACAACCTCAACTGGGGCGCGCGGCCCAGATGGTATGCGTCGTTCGACTACGACGCTCGTGGCGACCTGGCAACGGTGACCGAACGTGACGGGATACCGTTCGGCGGCACGGAGCGCGCCGTCACGACGTTCGGGCACGACGACGAGCACCGCCTCTCGTCGGAGCAACGCTCGCAGGGCGGCCGGGACTACGAGACGACCTACGACCATGACAGCCTGGGGAACATCGAGTTCACGACCTATCCTTCCGGCCTGCGACTCTGGTACCTGCGACAGGACGCCGCCGCCGACCGGGCGACTTCGGTGGTCGCGATGAGCCCGGCGGCGACCACCCTGGCCGATTCGATCGCCTACACCGCCGCCGGCCTTCTCACCGGCTACCGGACCGGTCCCGGGATGCAGTACGACCTGACCCGCGGTCCGCGCGGCCGGGTCGAGCGGGTGACGTTCGGGGCGGTCGGTGATGTCACGCCCGACGTGCTCGACCTGGAGTACGCCTACGACGACGTT
>JAFGHH010000349.1 GCA_016930215.1 Deltaproteobacteria bacterium | reverse complement strand
GTCCCACGCCGCCATCATCGAGCGCACCGTGTCCGGGCGGCCCATGCTCGCCCGGTAGATCCGGATCATCGCCTGCCACTGTTGCGCCACCCGGGGCCAGTAGTCCGACTCGAAGGCGTCGAGTACGCTGTTCACCGCGGACGCGACCGAAGACGAGGCAGGGCGCTCGATCTGGTGCATCAGGTCGAACAACTCCTTGGGGCTGCCAAGCCACCCACGAGCCTCGAAGATCATCAACGGCACGCACCAGCGGGACGCCCACCGCATGAGCCCGCCGCCCATGTAGCGGGCGCCGCGCCAGAACCAGTGTCCGCCGACGGCCTCGACGGACGACACCACGGCCGGGGCCCCGCCGCCGATCGGACGGCGGATCATCACGTCGCGCAGGTAGTTCGTGAGTTCCGACTGTCCCAACCGCCCGAGAGGAGGTCGCGACGGAGCGTCGTACGCGTCCGGTTGCCATTCCGGAGGGGCATCGGAGTACGAGCCGATCAACTCCGGCATGTGCGGGAGCAGCGATGCGACACCGCGGCTCAAGACCGGCGCCAGCTCGGGCGGAATAAGCCCGCCATCCCGCAGCGCCGAGTCGAGCACGACCGCGGCGTTCAGCACCTTCTGCCGGTACTCGTTGTACGGCCGCACCAGGCACGGAGGAGCGAGTGGTCCCATCTCGAACAGCGCGTTGCCGTGCAGGCGCAGCGTCTCCGCCAGGTGCACGAGCTGGTAGATGAGGCTCCCGTACTGGTCCGCGACGTCGGTCACACCGGGTCTCCTGCCAACCAGTACGAGAGGTTCACCTCGGCGCTTGTCGGCGCGTTCGTGTTCCGGATCCAGAGGATCTGATCCTTGCCGAGTGGGAACCGCACGATCTGCGACGAGTAGACCTGAGCGCGGTTGTCGCCACGACGCACCGCGACACGCTTCGTTCCAACCCAGACGCCCGACGACTCGTTGCTGTGCACCTGGACGATGAGGTCTTTGGTGTAGGGACCGAGCGCGCGGACGTCCGTGTTGGAACGGACGAACACCGTCAGGAACTCGACCTCTCCGCGCTTGAGTCCCATCGCCCTAGCCCCTCTGCGGGCGCTTCCAACCGCAGAACGTCGCGATCATCTGCGTGCCGTTCGGCACGAAGTAGTTCCGGATCTCCCACTTGATCGACCCGAGACGGTCCACCGGGATCGGCTCGTAGAACTCGATCGTGATGGCGTGGTTGTTCACCTGGACGTCCTGGCCGAAGGCGACCAGCGGGGCCCGCTCGCGCTGCGGCGCCCACCGCTCGTCCTGGCGGCCGGACAGCCGCGGCATCATCCGCAGGTGGCGCCAGATCCGGGCGTCGAGGGCGAGCGTCGGGTAGCGTCCCGCGTCGATCGTCGTCACGAACCGCTTCACGATGAGGTCCTGCCCGGTCATGTTGCGGCTGGCGTCGTTCGGCGGCGTCTGGTCGGCGACGAGCGCGGCCGGCGCGATGGCGCCCAGCGTGTACGCGATCGGCACGTACAGCACGTACGGGCGCCTCGAGTCCTCGAGGTATCCCTGCGCGGAGAAGCCGGCGATGCCGGCCGGGAAGCCCGGGGCCACGGCGACGCTCGGGTTCTCCCAGTCCACGACGAGCGAGTCCTTGTACCGCACCCGCAACGGCTCGGGCCCCTTCGGCTCCCAGACGAGCTGGCCGAAGCCGGCGCCGACGGCGGGGGCGTCCACCTCGCACAGCCTCGCCCGACGGTCGTCGAGCGAGATGAGCGGCAGGTAGTTGCCGTACGGGAACTCCTTGTCCTTCCACCAGCGCACGTCGATGTACGGCAGGAGCGACGTGCCGGCGACCGGGGCCGGATTCTCCGTGATGAGCGTGTCCTCGGTGAAGATCACGCGGTCGACGAACGCGTCGTAGTCGTACTCGAGCGCCTCGTCGTCGAACTCGACCTGCGAGAACTGACCGGCGCCGGGCGCTGCCGGCACCGCGATCTCGACCATCTTGAAGTCGGGGATCTTGAACTCGGAACGGTTGAACTCAGCCACCGTCGTCCTCCGTCAACTGCCCAGGCGGCGAAGCGTGCCGGCCGCGGGCAGCCGACGGACGGCAGGGCGGCGGGTCTACTTGAACCAGTAGACGATGTTCCGGACGCCGACGCCGGGGTTCGTGGCCACGCCGCCGCTGGCCGTGAAGGTGGTCGGCCCGTGGACCGGAACCAGCTTCGCGAGCAACTGCGCGTTGACCGTCCGCGGCTTGGGCAGCATCTTGACGACGGAGTAGTTGTTCATCCCCGTCCGAAGGATGCGCTGGTCGTCGTCCGTGAAGTCGCCCTCGGGGCCGAACCCCGGCGGGTACTCGGTCACGAGCCCCTCGTCGGCCGGCGAGGCGTCGCCGTTGAAGTACAGCTCGTACCAGCACCGCGCCTCCAGCTCGAGCAGGTTGTCGATGGTCAGGATGAGGTCGTCGGCGGCGGTGTCGTCGCGGACCGACCGGCGCTCGACCGTCAGCCCGTGGTGCGTCGCCGTGAACGGCATCGTGTCCGGCATCTGCTTCCGGTTCGCCAGGCTGGTGTCGAACCGGCCCGGGATGAGCACGCCGGCCGGTGCGTTGAGCAGGTCGGAGCCGGCCACGCCGTCGGTGTCGCGCTGGAAGTACTTCCACAGCTCGAGGGGGTTCTCGAACGTGTGCGCGTTCGTGATGAACCCGCGGCACCACTCCTTGCCGCAGTGGTACTTCCCGTCGAGCCAGAGCTGCAGATCGTTGGGCCCCATCAGGCTGAGCATCGTTCTCTCCTCCGTTCACGGCCGACCAAGCGGCCGATCCATCCACCGCCCGGGAAGCCCCGGGGCTAGGCCGCCTTCCGCATCGCGGCGAGCCGGGCCGCCAGTCCGCGCACGCCCTCGGCCGGGGCGTCGGTCTCCTCCTGCTGCTCCTTCGCGTCCTTCTCGAGCCGCGCCTCGACGATCCAGTCGTTGATCGGCGGGGCGGTCGAGGCGAACAGGCCGGTGATCGCGCAGGCGACCGCGGCGGCGGCGCCGCCCAGCCACTTGTACGACGCGAACGTCGCGATGGCGGTCGGCACCAGGCCCAGGAGCGGCGCGTGCTCGTACAGGAACGGCCGCGTCGGCGTCTCGGTCGTGTCGGTCGGCACCGAGACCTTGTTGTCGGCGAAGTAGCGGAGCCCGACGTTGGTCAGGACGGCCGACATGCCGCCCAGGAGACCCGCGAAACCCACGTTCTGCTCGTTCGTCATGGTCGTGTCCTTCCTTCCGGCTCAGCCGACGATGCGGGCCGGCTTGCCGGGGCAGATCCGGATGGTGCGGACGCCCGCCTTCCCCATCCGACGCCGGATCTCCCGGCACTTCGTCGCGACGCGCTTCTTGCCGCGACGCTTGCCCCTCTTCGCCCGCATGATTTCGTTGTCCATCGTCGTCCTCCGCTGTTGCCTGGCGATTCTCGTTCGCCTCGTGTCTGAGGCTACGGCCCAGACACGCCGGAGCGCAAGACGCGGCGGGGGCCCTTCGTGATAGCGTGGTTGCGCGTGGCTATACGGCAGGCATCTCGTCGTTGCGTGCGCCGCGGTTCCACCAATCCACCCACTCCTGCGGGTTGCGCAGCCACAACGTCTTGCGTGCGTGGTACTTCGTCGCAGGCGGTTCCCATCCCGGGGGCTTGATGGGTCGCACGCTCGCGTCGAGGATGATGCTCCCGACGCCTGGCGCACGAACGCGCAGTGCGACGTGGTCCCACCCCGGTCCCTGCGCGAACAACTCCTCGCCGCACTCGAAGCCCCACGCCGCAAAGACGGTCTCGAGACACGCCGTGAAGGTCCCGCAGTCGCCGAAGCCCTTGCCGTACTTCTGCGCCTCGAGACGAACGACCTCGAGCGACTTGAACAGGTCGCGGCCGGGCGGGTCGGGGGTGTACTGCACCAGGTTCGCGATCGTGTAGTAGCCGACTGGGACCATCTTCGAGAAGTCGCCGGGGTTGCAGTTTCCCCACTGTCGCAGCTTCTCGAGGTAGCTCATGACCCATGGCGATCCCAACCCGGCTGCGGAGCAGCACCGGATGCGCGACACCCGCTCCTCGATCGACCGCGGACGGATGTCGTGGTACCTGGCGTGACCGTCAAGTCCGCTCATGGTCCACCGTCACGGGCACGAGGTACGTCGAGACCTTGCGACCGATGTCGATTCGCAGGTAGCCGCGCACGTCCTCGTCGCACTCCTGGCACGGAGCTTCGCAGAGGCAGTCGTAGTGCTTCGATCCTCCGATGCCGGCGGAGATGACGAGCGACGGACCGATGAGCCCCCAGCCGTAGACGTGGTGGTGTCCGCAGACCACCGTCGCACCGCGTTCGAGCAGCGGCAGCAGTGCCTCGCGCACGCGCACCGTTCCGGCGGCATTCTGCCTGGAGAACGGGATTGGAGACCGGTGCACGAACACGACGTTGAGCAGCGACGGGTCGAGCAGTTTGATCGCCTTCTTCACGTCGCGGGACGTTGGCGGATCGCCGAGCAGCACGATGTTCGCGCCGGCGAGGCGCTCGACGCGCGGCAGCGCGAGTCCTCCGATTCCGCTCGACGGAGGATCGTCGTGGTTCCCGGGCAACGGGATCACGCGGGCTCGGCTCCGCAGCGGCTCGGTGTCTCGATACCACTGGTCCCACCCTTCGGCGTCTCCGCAGAACACGTAGGCGTCCACGGCCGACTCGATCGCCATCCTCGCGATGATCTCCCTGCGCGGTGTCGCGCGGCCGTGGCTGTCGGACCACGCAACGATGCGTGCCGTGCCGGTCGCGATGCTCTCGCCGATCTCGGACGCCGTCACGCCGACGAGCGAGCCTGCCGCCGCAGTCGTGACGCTCCGGCCGGACAGCGCGGCGCCGAGCAGCGGGACGGCCAGGCCGGCGGCGTCGGACGACTCGCGGCTCGCACCGGCTCCGTATCGGACCACCGTGCGCGTCAGTCCGGCCAGGAGACCCCAGCCGAGGCCCTCGAGCAACACGTCGCCGATCTTCTTCACCGTCTCGACCTCTTCTTCGGACGGCGGCACCTGCAGCGGATTCGTCCGTTCGACGCGTCCACAACGGCTCGCATCCCGTTGAGGTAGTCCATCCCAACGAGCACCTCGCCGTGGAGCGCACCGTCGTTCGCGACGAAGACGCGCTGCGTGCGGCAACCGCACTTCGGAATGCAGACCTTCGCCTCAGCCTCGCGCAACTTGGTGCGCTTGTTTCCCACCCCCACCGCCGACGTGTCCGCGCCGGTGTAGGAGACTCCGGCTTCGTCTGCCACGGACCGTGGGACGATCGTTCCGAACGATCCGGTGTCGACCTTCGCGCGCACCTTGCGACACCTCGTCCTGCCGCAGACCTTCCCGTCGTGTACGATTTCGCTCATGCCGCAACGATACGGCCACCTGTCACAGACCGGCAAGCCCGCAGGTCGCCGCCGGGCGTCTGCCGGTGCTAGGCTGGTCCCATGAACTACGTGAAGGACTGGGTGCATTTCCTTCGCGGCGTTCGACTCGGCGTCGCGCATTCACCCGACGGATGGCTGATGCCGCTCACCGCGTCGGACGTGGCCTGGATGTGTCGGGCGCTCGCCGGCGAGTCGTCCGGCGTGCTCGGTCCTCCGAGCGACGCGGTCGCCTGGGCGATGATCCAGTACGCCTACGCGCGCCGGCACGACACCTGGGACCGGCGCGGCGGCGGATGGACCCTGCGACCGCCGCACTCGCTGACCGAGATCCTGCTGTTCTACTGCCAGCCGATCAACCCGTACTGGCGCCAACGTGGCGACGCAGCCGCGATCCGGAGGCGCAATCGGTTCGCCACGATGGGTCCGAGCGAATGCGAGCGCACGTACCCGGGACTCGTCGCCCGCGTGTTGTCGTTGTTCCGCGGCGGGATCTCGTCCGAGCCGTACACCGGGCTGGTCGAGTTCATGAAGAGCGGCCTGGGCGAGGGAACACACGGCGCCCACGACGCCGAGTTCGGCGGCAACTGGTTCTGGAAGTCGTTCGGATCCGGATCGTGGGAACGAGGTCGCGTTCAGGTTGCTCCGCCGGCCGGCGTGTCCGTGTCCAGGTTGATCGTTCCCGTCGGCCTGCAGCTCGCGACCGGGGCGACGGTCGCCGTGGGACCGAAGTCGATGGCGTCGCGGATCTCCATCCCGTTCATCAAGCCGTAGCCTCGAGACCCATCTGCTCTTCGCCGCCGACGAGAACCGCTCGCACCTGGTCCGTGACCGGCCACGAGACGCCCTGGCAGTCCGCCGGGCGCAGCTCGAGCGAGCGCGGGTCCAGCTCGGCGACGGTCACGAGTTCTCCCTCCTGCCTGCCGTAGACCTTCCGCGCGCAGACCACCGCCGCCTGCTGGTCGTCGTCCCAGAGCACGCCGGCGAGTTCTTCCTCCAGCGCGCGGGCCCACTCCCCGCGGCGCTGCTGGCGGTTGCCGGCATCCTCGACGAGCTTGAGGATGTTCGTCGCATCTGGCGTGTCGGTGTGCCAGATCGACGCCTCGCGCTTCGCTCGGCTCCAGCTCGGCGGAGCAACGAACACGGCCGTCACGCCAAGGAAGGCCGGCCCTTCGATCCTCGACACGCCCAAGCGCGCCATCGCGTCCCGTGCGATCTTCCGGACGCGCTTCGCCTCCACGGACGTCTTCGGGTTCGGTCGCACGATTGGGTGCTCGAGCAGCTTCGACTCGAGGCGTTTCTCGCCGGTGAACGCGTCGCGGCACCAGTAGCGGATCCTGGTCGTGATTTGCGGACGGCCTTGCCCTTGCGGTGTCCCCGGGATCCAGAACGTCGCGCTGTGCAGCACGGGCATTAGAACACGTCCCCGAGTTCGGCCTGGGTCGAGCTGCCGGCCGGGGGCTCGCCGATCGCAATGCGCACTTCGTCGCGTTCGTCGTCCCACTTCACGATGATCTCCTGCGGCTCCATTTCGCCGGCGGCGCGGTGGTACGCCGAGATGTGGCGCTTCCCGTCGTCGAGCTTCTTCTTGCCGGGCCGCTCGACGCCGATGAAGTCGTCGCTCCACCCCCAGAACGCCTGGGAACCGAGAGCACGCGCCGTGATGTGCTCCGTCGGCCGGTTGAAATCCGTCTTCTTGAGGTGGTGGACGATCATGATCGCGGTGCCGACCTCCGCCGAGAGCCGGCGCAGGTATCCGAGGTGCTCCATGACCTCGCGGTAGCTGTTCAAGTCCACCCGCTCCGCACACCGCCCCCACGTGTCGATCACCGTGAACACGGGACGGATGCGTCGCACGAGAGCAGAGACCCGACCGCGGCCACGCTGCGACGTGATGTCGGCCCCCTGCTGGCACGCGATGAACATCCGCCTTCGCACGTCGGAGATAGCGAGGGCGCGGCGCAGTTTCCGCGAGCGGTCCTTCACCGTCCACTGGTCGTCTTCTTCGCCGATGTAGAGCGTCGGGCCGCTCACGTCGACCTGCCAGCGTCGCAGGAAGGGTTCCCCGCTCGCGATCGACATGCATAGCGCGAGCGCGAGCAGGCTCTTGTTGGACTTCGGGTCGCCGGCGATGAGTCCGCAACCCTGCTGCGTCCACCACCCGTGCACCAGCCACTTCCCACCGCGTGGTCTCTCGATCGCCTCGAGGTCCTCGAGCGTCACGGCGGGCAACTCGTGCACCGATCCCTCGGCCTCTCGGCGCACGGCGATGATGCTCCGCTCGATCGCCTCCTCGCTCACGGCCGGGTCCTCGAGCACGAGACGGAGCCTCTCCGCGGCAGCCCTCGTCCTCCTGTGCTTGGACGCCGTCGCGATCCGCTTCGCGTACTCATCCGCGTGTCCGAGCGGAGGCACGGCATCGAGCAGCGCGTCGAGGAACGGCGCTCCGCCGACCTGGTCGTACTTGCGCCGGGAACGCAGCTCGCCGGAGATCGTCACCGCGTCCACGTCGGCGCCGCTCTTGTGCAGCGATACCATCGCCGACCAGATTTCCCGCAGGTGCGGCTCGTAGAAGTCCCGCGCCTCGACGTAGTCGGCGCACTCCTGGAGCACCTGCTGGTCGTAGATCGCGCACCCGCAGAGCCCGCGTTCCGCGTCCTCGTCGTGAAGCCACCCGTCGGAGACGATCACGACAGGCCCCTCTTGGCGCGCAGTTCCTCCACGAGCCACCGCTTCGCGTCCTCGAGGTGGGACGGACCCTCGAACAACCGCTCTGCGATGGGCGTGAACGGCGTCTCCGAGAGCCGGGACAGCACGTAGGCGTGCGTCCAGTCCTCGTACTCCTCAACGGTCGCCTGCAGGTAGACCGGCAGGTCGCAGAGGTGGAAGACGCCGTGGTGCGGCGGCGTCCATCGTCCGGGCCGAGGTGATGCCGACTGGCTGGTGTGGTTCATGACGCCTCCTTCATCGCGGTCAGGATGCGCGGTAGGTTGCGCGGGATCAACGACAGCGGGTGGCAGGCCGACACGATGTACCGGTCGTCCGCGATCTCCAGGTAGGAGCGGAACACCCGGAGCATCCAGGACTGCCACGGCTCCCCGAGCTTGTTCCGGCGGTGGTAGGCGAGCACGTCCGCCATCGCCTTCCGGTCCGGGCCGGGTTGGTCCGGGTACGGGGTGCCGTTGTACCGCTCGCTGGCCTTCCACTCGATCGCGAAGCGCCGCCGGCAGCGGTCCATCTCGTCCAGCCCCTCGACCGGGGTCCCCGGGCCGATGTGGCGGAGCTGCTTTCCGCCGCCCTTCTTTGATCCGGACGTAACACGGTGGTCTGGCTTCAGGCAGAAGGCATCCGGCTCGGGGGGCTCCCCTGCTGCTGGTGTGCTGGCATGCTGTGGTCCGGCGCCGGCAGGTGCCGGTGTAGCTATTCCTTCTCCTACTGCTCCTGCTACTGTTACTGTTACTGCTACTGCTACTGGTTCGGGCATGGCTTCGGGCATGGCTTCGGGTAAGGCTTCGGCAAAGGCTTCGGCAAAGGCTTCCCCGAAGGCTTCGGCAAAGGCTTTGAGTCCCTGAAATGCGTCACGTTTTAGTTGGCACTCGGGCACCTCCGGCCACTCGCGGCGCCAACTCCTGACAACGTTCGGCGACTCGGGCCTGTTGTACCTCATGGCCCTCGGGAGCCACACCAGACCTGCCTCCCAATCAGCCCTCGCCATCCCTTTGGCGAAGGCTTCCCCGAAGGCTTCCCGGAAGGCTTCCAGCGACCAGCCCAATGTTCGTGCGAAGTGCGCGTCCGTGCCGGTCACGATACCCGGGACGGACCCCATTTCTGGAGCCGTGACCATGCGCAGGAAGCAGAGCTTGCCGCGGTCGGACAGCGCCCTGAACTTCTCGTCCCGCCAGACCCGGCGGTATACCTTGCTGTACCTTCCAAGATCATCAGCCACCGTCCACCTCAACTCTCCTGTTTGGCAGGGAAGAAAGCATCGATGGGTTGGTGGCTACTGCGAGGGCGCCGGCTTGGCCTCCTCTGAGATGAACCCAAGGTAGCGCGACAGCGCGATCCGCAGGATGTCCGACCTATCGATCTTGGTCCCGATGGACTGGGCGAGACGCACGGCGTCCTCGTCGAGCCTGTTCACCCAGGAGTCGGGAATCCTGACGCTGACCACGGTGTCCTTCTCGTTGTTCGTCATGCTGTCCCTCCGCATCACGTGAGCCTCGCACAACGGCCGTATTCTGTCAACAGGGAAACAGAAAAGTTTTTTTCGTTGACAGAACTATGGCGCCGTGCAAGTCTCACGATATGCAACCGGGCCACCTCTCAGCGTCGCAACTCCGTCGGAGTAGGATGTGCCTCCGGCTGCTGCAGTACGAGGTGCTCGAGGGGCGCACCGAGTTCTGGACGAACGCGGACGCGGCGCGCGGCTCGGCGACGCACGACGCAGCGGCGCGCAACCTACTGCACCGGATCGAGAAGGGCAGCTACCTCTCGACGCGCAAGGTCGCCGACGCCGCGGCCGACGCGTGGGAGACGCACGCCTTCATGGTCAACTGGCCGGCGGAGGAGTCGCGGCGCGGCGAGGTGAAGGACCAGGTGATCGTGATGTCGTTGGCGCACGCCAGGACGATCGCGAACGACGTGGTGCCGATCGACGCGGAGCGCAAGGTCGAGGCCGAGGTGCCCGAGGTTGGAGAAACCGTCGTCGGCCGGATCGACCTGGTCTCGCGCCCACTCTTCCTTGCACGTGCGGCTGGCCCGTGGGGCGAAACCGTCGCCGCCGGCCGCCCACGGCAGATCCGCGACCTCAAGACGAAGGCGTCGGCGCCGCCCGGCTTGCTGAACGACGACGCCGACCAACTCATCGTGTACCAGCTCGTGTGCAGGGCGCTCGGCGAGCCGGCGTCCGACCTGCTGGTCGACTACACGTGGGCCGCCGGCGGAGGGAAGGTTCGGACGATCGCCGTGCCGGACGAGGCCGACCGCACGCCGATCGTTGTCCAGGAGTTGCGGACGCTCGTGCGGATCTACGAAAGCGGGCTGTTCCCTCGCACGGGCCGCGGGTCGTGGAAGTGCAACCGTGGGGCGTGTCCCCACTACGACTACTGCATTCTGGGTCCAGGGCGCCTGGACCTGTAGGGAGGAATGGAAGATGGCGAACGAGAAGAAGCCCGTCCCGTTGTTGCCCGGATCGACGGAGCCCGAGATGATCGGCACGGTGGGCGAGCTGCTCAACCGATGGCGCGATCGGATCGTCCGGTCACTGCCGAAGTACATCGACCCGGAAAGGTTCGTGCGGATCGTGCTGACGACGCTGCGGCAGAACGAGTTCCTGCAGAAGTGCTCGCCCGAGTCGATCATCGGATCCGTCATGGAGGCGGCGGCCGACGGCCTCGAGCTGGACGGCGTCGAGGCCGCGATGGTGCCCTACTGGAACAAGGACCTCGGGTCGTTCGAGGCGCAGTACCAGCCGATGTACCAGGGTCTCCTCAAGGTGTGCCGGCGGTCGGGCGAGATCGTGGCCGTGCACGCGCACGAGGTTTACGACGGCGACGTGTTCCGTGTGCAGTACGGGTCGCGCCCGGAGGTGAACCACGAACCGCGATGGGAGACGTCGGACGAGGAGAAGATCACGCACTGGTACGTCGTGTTCGACCTCAAGAGCGGAGCACAGCAGTACGAGATCATGCCACGGGCGGAGATGCTCGACCACCGGAAGCACAGCCGGTCGTTCCAGCGTGAGAAGAACTCCCCGTGGAAAACGAACCTCAAGATGATGGGGCGCAAGACGGTCCTGCGCCGTGGGATGAAGCTCGTCCCGACCGACGACCACGCCCGGGAGGTTCTGGCCCGCGACGACCAGCGAGAACTCGTGCTCGAGGCCGTGCCGATCGAGGCGATGGCGCCCGCGGCGCAGAAGCAATCGCCGGCGCTCGAGGCCGCGAAGACCCTGTTCGGCGAGGTGGCGCGGTGGTTCCGCCACGCAGGCGCCGACGATCCGAAGGGCGAGGCGACGAAGGTGCTTCGCGCCGCCGTGCCGAAGGAGTCGATGGTGGAGTGGAACGGGGATGATGTCGTTGCCGCGCGCACGGCGTTCGACACCCTGGTGCGCAAGGGGCCCCCGGATCCGCCCGCCGCAGCGGCGGAAGCCACGCCGCCGGCCACGCCGCCGCCCGACGCCGCCGGCGAGACGACCGCTCCGCCGAAGCAGGACGCCCCCGAGGAGCCCCCGGATCCGCCCCCCGCCGCCCCCTCCGAGGATGCGTTCGTGGAGAAACCTCCCGCCGTGACCACCGCCTCGAAGGACGCGCCGCCCGCCAAGCTGGCCGGGAAGAGGGGCCTCGAGGGCGCCGCCAAGGCGATGCGTAGGTGGTGCAGCGAGGTCGGCGTGGACGATCCGTCCTCGCAGGAGGCGTTCATCGACCGCTACTGGCGCGAACTCGGGGCGCCGGACGCCGATCACGTGCCCGAGGTGCTGTTCGACCGCGTGCGGAAGGCCGGGGACACGGAGGACACCTTCAAGGTGTTCGCCCGGGAATGGGCCCGCGAGACGGTCGCCGCTCCCACGGAAGGTGGGGCGGCGTGACCAAGGGCACCACGCATTCGTTCCGCGCCGTGGCGCTGCGTGCGCGCGACGTAGGACTGTCCCTGAGACGTCGAAGGGAGACGACCATGGAGAAGACGGAGCTGGTGAAGCGCGGCGGGGTGCTGCTCAAGCTGCACAGCCTCGAGCCGGGGGCGTCCGCGCCTCGCCGGAAGGGCGACGGGCCGGTCGACACGGTGGTTCTGCACTACACCGCCTGCGCGAATCTCCCGAGGGCGCTCAGCGTGGACCGTGTGGAAAGCCTCATTCTCAGGGCGACTCGCGCCGGAAACGTGGAGACGGCCCAGGCTATTTGGCTCAGGTCGTCCATCAACTTCATGCAGAACCCCGACGATCCCAACAACACCGCCTGCATTCCTGACTCGATCGCCCAGGCGGCAATCTCGTGCGCTTCTCCCAGGGAAGCCATCGCGCACTACTTCGTTGCGTCGACCGTGGTGGAGGTCCGCAGGCTCTCAGCGCCGGAGATGCCAGAAACCTTCCGGATCCAAGGGATCGCCCACCGCGACCTGGTCGTGCCCGTGGTGGAGACCGTGCCGGTGGAACGGATCGCCCACCACGTCGGGCCGCTCAGCGGGATCACGAACCGTATGTCGGTGGGGATCGAGGTCTGCTACCCCGGGCCGGCGCCGCGGAAGATCTGCAAGACGCAGGACCAGGCCCGAGACTGGTTCGAGTCGCGCGGGTGGTTGTGCCCGGACGTGTGGTCCCGCGAGGTCTGCCTCGACGGTCTCCCGCGGTGGTTCGCCCCCATCCCGTTCGCGACGTACAACGCCGTCGTGGGCCTGATCGTGGACCTGTGCCGTCGGATCCCCACGATCCGACACCTGTGCTCCCACTACGTCTTCGCCACGACCAAGCGGATCGACCCCGATCCACCCCTGTCCATCCAGAAGATTGCTGCGGAGGTTGGGGAGTCGATCGGCCGCAGGCTGGACACCGGCAAGCCGAAGCGCTAGGATCTGCCCACGGGATGCCCATCCGACTCCCACGGATCGCCCACGGAACACCACGATCGGACCACGATTTTGTGGTGATTTACCACGGTTTTACCACGTTTTTTACCCATGGATTCCACGGTCTGATATGGTGTGGAGAACACCTACATGGCCGTACCTGTGGCCGGTCTTAGGGACGGGTGGCGAGGTCAATGTCGGGCGATGTGGGACACGGCCAGACATGGCCCCTGTGGGACACGGACCCATCGGTGCAAAGAGGCTTGGTTTCCTTCGCGGAATACCTCACCAAGCTTGGCCGGTGTGGGTGGACTACCAGGTGTTACGTGGAGCATGTTGCACGAGGATGGCGCGATCCTGTTGCCTACCTTGAGCGGCAACGGTCAAACGTGGAGGCACGCCGGGCGAAGATGGCCCTGATACACTACTGCCGGCACCGTGGGATGTTGGGGGCTGTCCAAGTGTTCCAGGCCGTTCCGCTTCCCCTCCGTGGGCCCCGCCGGCCGGTGCACGTGCCCGACCTGGAGTTGTGGCGGGAGCTGGGCCCGCGGATGTTGCGTGCGCACCCCGGCCCGGTGGGGCATACGTTATGGGTTCTATGCTACTCCGGCCTACGTGTCGGGGATCTTCTATCGCTTCGTCGCGGGGAAGCAGAGTCGGCGGCCAGCGGATCGGAGACCGTGATCCGGCAGAAAGGCTACGGACGTCGACGGCAGCGAATCTGGCGCCCGGTGTCGCAGATCCGGCCGGCTCTCCGGCGGATGGTGGCGGATCCAGGATGGTCGACGCTGCACGAATTGATCTGTCCCGATGCACGCAAGGATCCGATCCGCCGAGCATCCGCAGCATTGCGCAAGTGCATCCCGCCCCCTACTCGCCCGCATGATTTCCGACGCGCTTTTGCTACGTATCATTATGCAATCACTCCCGATCTGGTCCTAATCGCGCAAATGGGGGGATGGGATTCGGCGGCATCTGTCGAGCGTTATATCGTGCATATCCCACGGGAAAGACTAGAGTATTTCCGCCGTCGGTTCGAGCGGTTGCTATTCCCACAAGGACGCACACCGTACGACACTCAAACGTAACACAACAGAAAGGGTGTGTTACGTTTATGAAATGGTCGAATAGCGCAATCGCTGCGCATGTTTACGCGCACATCTGCGAAATCCGCAGTTTCAATCGTGTTACGCTGCGGATTCCGCAGTCTGTGATTCCGATAGGTTGCCACGTGTTACGATTGGCACGTCGCCCGCATATCCCCCCATGCGTCCGCGAAGCGTCGGACCGGGAGGGCAGTCCCGATGATGGTGGAAATCGCAGCATTCGCGTTGATCATGTTCATGTTTTGGCTTGCCGATCGTATCCGCTCGAACCGGCGGACCGTGCGGCCGGCCGACCCCTGTCCCGACCCGGGCCCGGATCCGGCCCCACGCCATCGTTCCGCGCCCCTGGTCGACGTCGTACCAGCCGATCCGGAGTCTCCAGCCCGACGCACGGCCCCGATCGACGTCAGTCCTGATCCCGATCCCGATCCCGAGCCGGAGGTTGACCCCATGCCGTACGATTCTGATCGGTGTTGGGGTTGCTCGAAACGCTGCACCTACCGCAAGTTTCGGGTCCCGGAAGGTGGAACAGCCGACGAAGTCCATCGGGTCTACAGCTCGCACAAAGCGGCATGTGACGGGTGGAATAACGACATGTCGCAGAATGACGCATCCGAGGGGCGTCCGCAGGTTGTGACGGCGGACGATCTTCCCCCCTCGCCGATCGAAATCGCAAGGGCCGTCGGCCGTGCCAAGCGCGCCGCGTGGTTCGATTTCGTTTCCCAGTGCTCCGAGCATGAGGCTTCCCGTCGGCGCGGGGAGGTTCCCGAGGTTACCGTTGAACCGGCCGCGGTTGCGGCCGAAGAGTGCCCGTTCTAACGGGCGGGAGGGTAGGAACATGTCGATCAATTGTACGAGTATTCCGGCCGGAGCGGCGATCGCTGATAGCTACCAGGGGATCGCGGAGTACCCGCTCTCGATCGATCGGCGCGTGCGGCTCGCGGTCGAGTCGCACGAGTGGGTGTACCTACG
>JAFGHH010000348.1 GCA_016930215.1 Deltaproteobacteria bacterium | reverse complement strand
TCGGCGCGGTCGGCGCGGCCGGCGAGCCGGGCCGCGTCGCCCAGCGCGAGCAGGTCGACGGCCGGGGCACCGGCGACGAGCGGCTCGAAGCCGACCTGCTCCGCGGCCGCGACTGCCTCGTCGTAGCGTCCGACGCGGGCCAGCGTACGCCAGGCGTCTTCGTGGGCCGCCGGAGGGGTTGCCGCGTCTTCGGGAGCCCGCGGGGCTGGGGTTCGCGGCGGTGCCGCGGTCGCGCCGGGGTCGGGCGGCGGGCAGGCCGGCGTCTCGACCGGAACGACCGTGACGACGGGCGGCGCCGGTGGCGCGATCGGCGGACAGGGCTTCGGGACGGGCCGCGTCGGCTCAGGTGCGACGCGCGCCACGCGCTCGCCGTTCGCGATGAGCTCCACGCGGCGCTCGGTGACCCAGACGCGCAGCACGTCGCCCTCGACCAGCGGCCGGCCGGCGGCGAGCAGCGGACCGTCGACGACGACGCGGCCGCGCGTCAGTGCCAGCTCGAACGACTCGGCGTCCGGGTCCCAGGCGGCGCGGAAGCGGGTACCGGTGACCTGCACCGAGAATGGGCCGGCCTCGACGACCCAGCGGGCCGCGGGCCGGTGGACCACCTCGACCTCGGCGGCGCCGCGGCGGAGCGCGACGCGGGTGTCGGCGGCGTCGGCGGCCAGCACGCAGGCCTCGCCCCGCGGCTCGAGACGCAGCACGGAGCCGTCCGCGAACCGGATCGGCACCGCGGCGCCTTCGGGGGCGGTGATCCATCCGCCGAGCGTCCAGTCCGGGGCCGTGGCCGGCGACGCCGCGTGGTCGCCGGCGCCGGCGGCGATCGCGTAGACCAGGCCCGCGGCCGCGGCGACGGCGAGCGCGGCCGCGGCGGCCAGCCACGGCCGGCGGTCCTTGCGGGCGGGCGGCGGGTCCCCGTGCTCGAGGCGCCGGCGCACGAGGGCGAGGTCGTCCCGCCCGTCGAGGATCCGGTCCTGCTCCGCCGCCACGCGACGCCCCAACTCGTCGATGCGGCTCATCGCTCCCTCCATCGCGGGCTGTCATTGACCCACTGCCGGAGCACCGGGTCCTCCCGCGCCGCCGTCACGAACGTCCGCTCGGCCCGGGCGAGGCGGCGCTTGATGGTCGCCAGCGACACCCGACAGGCCTCCGCGGCCTCGGGCAGCGTCATGTCCTCCAGGAACCGCAGCGTGAACGGGATCCGCTCGTCGGCCGCCATCCGGTCGAGGACCGCGTAGGTCCGCCGGAGCGCCTCGGCGTCCTCCGGACGGCTTTCCGGCGCGGCGGCCTGCTCCACGCGCTCCGGCTCGCGGAGCTCCAGCCACCGTCGCCGGCCGCGCCGGCGGATGCAGCCGCGGGCGGTGTACACGGCGATGCAGCTCAGCCAGGCGCGCAGCCGTCCGGCGTCGCGCAGCTGGTCGATGCCGGCCAGCGCGTTGGCGAAGCTTTCGTGCAGCAGGTCGGGCAGCTCGGCATCGACGCCCATGATGCGGGCCAGGACGCGGCGCAGGTGCGGGGCATGACGGTCGTACAAGGCCAGCGCGGCGCCGGGCTCGCCCCGTCGCACCCGCTCGAGCAGCGCCTCGTCGTTGCCGAGGAAGCACTCCGGGCGCATGACCTTGGCGTCCGGCGCGGCCGATTCGAGTCCCGTCCTGTCGGTCGCGCGGGCGGCCATGCTTCTCCAGTGTCTTTCGGGGCTACGAGCGGCTCGCGGCCCGACCCGGCAGTATACGCCGGGCCGGGGCGTCGGGCCCGACTGCGGATTCCGCAGCCCGCGCTGCTGAAAGCGCAACGGGTCGCCCGGCCGTCTCGTGGGCGTGCGGCGAATCCGCGGTGAACTTGGCGCTTGTCGGGCGATTCCCGGCGCGGCACACTCCTTGCCTCAGCGGGGCGCCCGGAGGTGGCGACGCGATGCAGGCGGTCCGAACGATGCTGGCTCTCGTTCCCGCATTCGTGTCGGCTGGGCCCCTCGGCTGCGGGGAGGGCCGCGACCGCCCGGAGGGGTGGACCGACCGGACGCACGGCGAGGCGGCGCCCGCGGACTGGGCGTACGCGAAGGTCTTTCCGGCGGACACGGTGAACCGCATCGAGCTCACGATCGCGCCGGCCGACTGGGCGGCGATGCTGGCGGATGCGGCGGAGCAGTTCGGCGAGTTCGGCGCGGGAGGGTCGGTGCCGGAGCCGACCGACCCGTTGGCTGCGGCCTGTCGGGGGCTGGCCGAGGGCGATGCCTGCAGCACCGACCTGGAAGGCCGGCACCACTCGGGGTTCTGCATCCAGCCGCCCGACGAGCGGCCGCTGACGTGCGAGCTGCACGTGCGCGGGCTGGTGCCGGACGAGATGCTTGCGGCGGCCTGCGACGGCCGGACGGCGGGGGCGGCCTGCATGCTGCGGCTGCCCGAGGGCCCGCCGCTCGACGGCGTCTGCACGCTCGCCGGCAGCCTGCTGCTGTGCGACGCGGTGCTGCCGCCGCGCGAGGGCGCCGCCGGGTCCCGCGACCCGATCTGGAAGCCGTGCACCGTCCGCTTCGACGGGCGAACCTGGCAACACGTCGGCGTGCGGTTCAAGGGCTACTCGTCGCTGCGGGAGGCGTGGGCGGCCGGCAGCTACAAGCTGCCGCTGCGGGTCGAGTTCGACCATTTCGAGGACGAGCATCCGGAGATCGAGAACCAGCGGTTCTACGGGTTCCAGACGCTGGCCTTCGCCAACGGCGCGCTGGACGATTCGCTGGTCCGCGAGAAGGTGATGGGCGACCTGCTGCGCGAGAGCGGCGTGCCCGCGCCGCAGAGCGCGTTCTACCGCGTGCAGATCGATGTCGATGGGACGTCGCGCTACTTCGGCCTCTACACGGTGATCGAGGTGCCCGACCGGCCGATGTTCCTGCGTCGGTTCGGTGCCGCGGGCGGAAACCTGTACAAGCCCGACGGTCCCCCGGCCACCAGCGCCGCCTCGTGGCAGGACGGTCTGCCGGTGAACGACACGTCGTTCCCCAAGAAGTCGAACCGGGAGGAGGCCGACTGGAGCGATGTCGAGGCGGCGATCGCGGCGCTCCACGCGGACCGTTCCCCGGGCGACCTGTGGCGCGAGGGGCTCGAGCGGCGATTCGACGCGCGCGGTTTCCTGCGCTGGCTCGCGATCAACACCGTCGTCCAGAACTGGGACTCGTACGGGCTCACCTGCCACAACTACTATCTCTACGGCGACCCGTCCGAGGACGGCCGGCTGCACTGGATCCCGTGGGACCAGAACCTGTCGTTCGGCACCTTCGGCAGCCCGGGCGAGCTGCTGCCGCTCGACCTGGCCACGGTAGGCGACGACCGGCCGCTGGTCCGCTTCCTGATGGACGATGCGGAGTACTCCGCGAGCTACCGGCGGGAGCTGCGGAGCTTCCTCGAGGGACCGTTCGCGGAGGGCCGGATCGAGCGGCGGCTGCGCGAGGCGCACGCGCTGGTCGCGCCGCACATCGTCGGTGCCGACGGCGAGCAGCCGCGGTACACGCTGCTGCGCGACGCCGGGGCGTTCGAGGCGTCGCTCGAGATGCTGACGACACACGTGGATTCGCGTCGCGCGGCGGCGACCGCGGCGCTGGCGGGGCCGTGATGAGCCTGTTCGCCCCGATTCCGACACTGGAACGGCACAAAGCCGTGGCCCCGACGCGTCCGTCGCCATGCGTCCGGGACGAGTCTGGAGGCTCTTGATCATGCGAGGGAGGACGACGCGAGGCGGCGCGGTCGGCGCCGGGCGCACCACGGACGGCGGTCGTTGGTTGGCGGCGACGGTTCCGGCACCTGCCTGGGCCGTGCTGCTGTCGCTCGGCATCGCGCAGCTCGCCGCGGCGCAGCCGGCGACCGAGGCCGACCCGACGGTCGAGACGGAGCCGGGGACGGGAGAGGGCGCGGTCGTCGGCACCGAGCCGGCCACGGGCGCCGTCGGGGATCCGGAGACGGAAGTCGGAGCTGCCGGGGAGCCCGGCACGCCGGAGCTGCCGGGGCAGGCCGACGCGACCGGGACGGCCGTCGAGCCGGAAACGGCCGTCGAGCCCGGGACGCAGGAACAACCCGGGACGGTCGGCGAGACCGGGACGGCGGTCCAGCCCGCGGCGGGTGCGGAGGCGGAGACGGTGGCGGATGCGGAGGCGGTCGTGGAGGTGGACGCGGCCGTGGAGCCGGAGTCGGCCGTGGAGGTGGGGGCCGCGGCGGGGCCCGAGGCGACGGCGCAGGCCGAGCCGGCGGCGTCCGGCGGCGAGGCGGACCAGGGTGCTGTCCCCGACTGGGCCAACGTCGAGGTGGGCGCCCGGCTGTACACGATGTGGCGGCTGACGGACGACCTCGAGGATCCCGGCAACGAGTTCGCACTGAATTCGATGCGGGTCCAGGCGGAGTGGGAGCCGGTCGATTGGGCCCGGGCGGTGCTCGAGCTGGAGGCCGAGCAGCTCGTGCAAGGGGGCTCGGCGGAGGGGCTGCTGCGGGACGCGTACGTCGAGCTGTCGCCGTTCCGGTGGCTCGAGGTGCGGGCGGGGCAGTTCAAGCGGGCATTCTCGCGGCTCGAGCTGACGCCTCGGCGGAACCTCCGGACGATCGACCGCGGGCTGCAGAACCGCTGGGTCGTGGGTCGGCTCGGCTACGGCGACCGGGACATCGGCGTCGGGCTGTCCGGGCGGCTGTGGAAGGCGGCGAACCTCGACTACGCGGTGGGGGTGTTCAACGGCCGCGGCGCCGGAATGCTGGAGAGCGCGGGGCAGGGGTTCAAGGACTTCTCGGCGCGGCTCGACGCGCGGCCGGTCGATTGGCTGTCGGTCGGGCTGAGCTTCTCGCTCAACACGCTGGAGCCGCAGGACCTGCCGTACCTGGTCGACCCGGCGATCTTCGCGGAGGTCGACGACCTGGTGCGCTATCCGGGCGGCTACGACGAGTCCGACTTCCGCGACGAGCACGAGTGGATGGTCGGGACGACGTGGATGACCGGGGCGGACGTGGTGTTCCGTGCGGCCGGGTTGCGAGTGCTGGCCGAGGCTGCTTTTGGGGAGAATTGGTGGTTCGAGGGGGCGCCGCTGACGTCGGCGGTGACGCTGGTCGCCTGGTACGAAATCGAGCTGCTGGAGGAGTGGGGTCTGGGGCTGGAGCCGGTGTTCCGCGGGGAGCTGGCGCTGCCGCGGATCGAATGGCTGGACCAGCGGATGTGGCGCGCCGTGGTCGGCGTCAACCTGCTGCTCGGGAGGTACGTGCGGCTGATGGTCGATGGCGAGTTCACGCGGGTGGAGGGCCCGCAGCCGGACACGGTGCGGCGGGGCGGGCTGTGGCCGGGAGAGTGGCCGGGCGGCTGGGAGAACGTGAATTGCCTGAGGGTGCAGCTGGCGCTGGACGTGTGACCGGCGCGCCGCCCGCGGCGGCGGGCGACGGCAACGGGCTCCGGCCGAAGCCGTGGCGCTGGAACGCCGGCCCGGGCTGGTCGCGGCTGTTCGGCCGGCTGTACCGGCTGCGGCCGGCGCCGGGCTTCCTGGCGGCGGCGCCGGCGCTGTTCCTGCTGGCGTGGTACGCCGTAGGGGCGGTGGCCGAACACGCGCGCCACGACCGGGCGGCGGGCGAGGACCGCCCGCTGGACGCCGAGCTGTTCCAGCTCCACCTGCACGACCGCCTGACGCGGGACCTGCGAGCCCTGCGGCAGTCCCCGCAGCTTCGTTCGAGCGACCTGCCGACGGTCGCGCTGACGCTCGGCGCGGACGAGCTCGAGGCGCTGGCCGCGTGCGACATCACGGAGGGGCCGAGCGCGTACGTCACCGGCACGCTGCGGTTCGAGCGGGGGCTTTTCCGGGTGCAGGTGCGGTACCGCGGGCAGGAGTCGTGGCACCGGGACTATCCGCAGAAGTCGTGGAAGATGCGCGTCCTGGACGGTGGGCGGGTGCACGGCACCGCGACGTTCAACCTGATCAACAGCCCGGAGCCGTTGGCCTTCGACGAGCAGTTGGTGCTGGACGTGGCGCGCGAGCAGGGGCTGCTCACCCCCGCGGCGTTCCCGGTGCGGATGCTGTTCAACGACACCGGGATGGGCGTCTACTTCTTCGTCGCGCAACCGGACACCGACCTGCTGCGGTCGAGCGACCGGGTGCCCGGTCCGTTGTACTCCGGCAACGACGCGTCGACCCACCCGGAGACCGGCGTCAGCCGGCTGTGGGAGGACGCGCAGTACTGGAAGCAGGTCGATGCCGACGAGGGCGGGGTGCCGGCGGACGCAGCGCCGCTGGAGCGGCTGCTGGCGCTCGTCGGAAGCGGCTCGCAGGCGGAGTTCGCCCGCTTCGCCCGCGACCACCTCGACCTGCGTCGGCTGGCGCTGCTCGACGCGATCAACGTCGTGTTCGGCGTCGACCGCATGGACTTCGGCCGCAACCACAAGCTGGTGCTCGACCCCGTCACGGGGCGTTTCGAGCCGGTGGCGTCGGACTTCCGTGGCTGGGAGCACACCCGCGATCTGAACCGCGTCGAACACCCGTTGTTGATCCGGCTGAAGGAGCTGCCGGAGTACCTGACGGCGCGCAACCGGCAGGTCTGGCGGCTCCTCCACGGGCCGTGCTCGCTCGAGGCGGTCCGCGAGCGCGCCCGGCGGACGGTGGACGAGCTGGCGCAGGACCAGGCGGCCGACCCGTTCTGGGACGCCTTCGACCTGCTGCCGGCGGGCGACGGCTACTTCGAGGACATGATCCGGCCGATGACGGCGGAGCGGCAGGAGCTGGTGCTCGCCGGGCGCCTCGACGAGTTCGAACGGCGGGTCGCCTACCTGCGTGAGGAGCTGTCGAAGCCGGGGTCGACGTGGACGCGACGGACGGCGACCGACGGCGGGGTGCTGCTCGAGGCCGCCGTCGACGGACCCGCGGGCTACCGGCTCGACGAGGTCCGGGTCGAGTGGTCCGCGGGCTGCGTGCCGGAGCGCTGGCGGATGTCGGCCGAGCGCACCGGCGGCGCGGGCAAGGCGGGGACGACCGGGGAGTGGGCTGCGGGGCAGGCGGTCCGGCCCGGGTGGCCCTTGTACCCGGGCACGGTCCTCGAGGCGCGCAAGCCGCACCCGACGCGCGGGAACGTCGTCTCGGCGACCGACGAGCGGACCTACCGGTTCCGGCTCGAGGCCGGGGGGTGCGTCGCGTCCGCGGTCCACGTGCGGACGACGAACCTGGTGACCGGAGGCGTCGAGCAGCGGATGGCGGCGGCGCCGGCGTCGAGCGGTGTCGCGGCGGACGAGCCGCTCGCCTGTGCCGAGACCGCGCCCGGGCTGGTGCCGGGGCGCAGGTCGCTGCACCCGTGGTGCCTGCCGGCCGAGCCGCGGCGGTTCGTCCGCCTGGGTCCCGGCACGGTGCGCGTGGACGAGACGCGGGAGTACCGGCCGGGCGAGACGGTATCGATCGCTCCGGGGACCACGGTGGAGCTGGCGAAGGGCGCCTCGCTGGTCTTCCGCGGCCCGTTGTTCGCGGTCGGGACGGCCGAGGCGCCGATCCGCTTCGTGGCGCAGGACAAGCGGTGGGGCGGGCTGGCGCTGCTCGGGCCCGGGACGGCGGGGTCGCGGCTCGTGCACTTCGAGGTGGACGGCGCCACGGCGCCCGAGGTGCCGCTGACGACGACGCCGAGCGCGGTCGACATCCAGGACACCGCGGCCGTCGTGGTGGCCCACGGGCGGATCCGGGGCGGCAAGAAGCAGGCGGAGACGTTCCGCGCGGCCTACGTGCGGGGCCTGCTGCTGGGCGACCTGGAGCTGCGCGAGGCCCGCGGCGACGCGCTGGACCTCGAGTTCGTGCTCGGCGCGATCCAGGGACTCACGGTCGTCGATGCCGGCCAGGAGGCGCTCGACGTGAACGGCGGCCGGGTGACGCTGGCCGACGCGCGGCTGCTGGACTGCGGCGCCAATGCGATCTCGGTCGGCTCGGGGGCGCGGCTCCGTGCGGCGCGCGTGCTGGTCGCCGGCTCGCGCACCGGATTGCTGGTCAAGGCCGGCTCGCGCGTGCGGCTGGTGGACGTGCTGTTCGAGCGGACCGGAACGGCGGCGGTGGTGCGCGTCTCGGGCGAGAACTGGCCGGGCGACAGCCGCCTGCAGCTCGAGCGAACCCACGCCTCCGGTTGCGGCGCCGGGCTGCTCGTCGAGGACGGCGCGCTCGACCCGCGCCCGGACCTGCAGTCGGGGCTGCCGGGCGACGCGCTGCGCCGGCTGCGCGAGTCGCTCGGGCTCGCCGCATGGTCGGAGCTGGACGGGGTGCTGCGGCGTTGGCGCGAGGAGTTGCCGTGAGGCGCCGGTGGCTGCCGGGGGGCGGCTTCGTGCTGCTCGTCGCGAGCTGGAGCGGGCTGGCCGCGTTCCTGGCCTGGGGCCTGGCGGAGCCGGACCTCGACCGCGCCTGGTGGATCCTCTCGCGGACCGACCGGGGGGCGGCGGAGCTGACGGCCGGGGACGCCGAGGTGCTCGCGCGGTGCATCGAGCGGCACCCCGCGCTGGCGCGCGACCGGCTCGGCGACAAGCGGCTCAAGCACCTGGCGCGGACCAGCGGCGGGTGGAGCACGGCGCCGACATCGCACTTCCTGGTGCTGCGCGGCCGGGAGGCCGGGCTGCGGGTCGCGCTGGAAGCGCGCGGGGCGTCGAGCTGGCCGCTGACGGTCGAGGTATCGGTCGGCGGCGCCGGCTGCCGGCTCGAGTACCCGCAGGCGGGGACGCAGGAGTGCGTCGTGCCGCTGCCGTCGTCCGGGGCGGAGGAGCGGCCGGTGCTGGGGCGGCTGGCGGCGAGCGGCGGGTTCGCGACCTCCGACCCCGAGGAGTCGGTCGGGCTGCGGTTCGTCGAGCCGGGAAACGGGTACGGGTCATGACGATCGTGCGGCGGTTCAACCGCTACGAGCTGAAGTACGTGCTGCACGTCCGGCAGGTGGCACCGCTGGTGCGGGACCTGCTGCACTTCATGGCGCCGGACGAACACGCGGACGACGACGGGGCCTACCGGGTGACGAGCCTGTATTACGACAGCCCGGACCTGCACTTCTATCGCGCGAAGCTCGACGGGCTGCGCTACCGGCGCAAGCTGCGCGTGCGGGTCTACCCCGGGGCGCGGGGGGTCGACGAGTCGTCGCCGGCATTCGTCGAGATCAAGCAGCGGATGAACCAGACCGTGCAGAAGCGGCGGATCGTCCTGCCGCTCGGGACGGCGCTCGAGCACTGCGCCGGGCACATCGACGGTGCGGCCGGGGGCGACGCCGCGGACGTCGCCGCCGGCTCCGAGATCCAGTACATGGTGCGGGCGCTGCGGCTGCGGCCGACCTGCGTCGTGACCTACCGGCGGCGCGCGTTCGTCGGCAGCCGCTACGAGCGGGGGATGCGGGTGACGTTCGACACGCTGGTCTCCGGCCGGACGACGGTGCTGGACCTGACGGCCCCCGCGCGCTGCCGGCCGATCCTGCCGGAGACGGCGGTGGTGATGGAGATCAAGGTCGACGACCGGGTGCCCGACTGGGCGACATCGCTCGTGGCGCGCCACGAGTGCGTGCTGCAGCGGGTGAGCAAGTACTGCCTGTCGGTGGCCGCCGGCCTGCGGCGGACGGACGCCGCGCGGACCGGCGGGGGAGCCGTGGCGCGACGAGGGAGTGAGGAACGATGGACGATTTTCTGAGCCAGCTGACCGACCTGACCGGAACCTTCGCCCTGCTCGACGTGGCCCTGGTGCTCGGCCTGAGCTTCGTGCTCGGACTGGTGATGGGCTTCGTCTACCGCGCGACCCACCGCGGCGTGTCGTACTCCCAGGGCTTCGTGCACACGCTGGTGGTGCTGTGCGTGGTGGTCGCGCTCCTGATGCTGATCGTCGGCTCGAACATCGCTCGCGCCTTCACGCTGGTCGGCGCGTTGTCGATCATCCGCTTCCGCAACGCGCTCAAGGAGACCCGCGACGTCGGCTTCATCTTCGCCACGCTGGCGATCGGCATGGCCTGCGGCACGCGGTTCTACATGCTGGCGGTGTTCGCCACGATCTGGATCGGCGGCATCCTGGTGCTGCTCAGCCGCCTGCGCGTGTTCGCCAAGGTGGTCCACGAGCGGATCCTGCTGGTCGAGGTGCCGGGGGACGCGAACCCGGACGAGCTGCTGGGCGAGGTGTTCGAGAAGCACGCCAAGGAGGCGAACATCATCTCCCTCGAGACCGTGCGCGGCGGCGAGCTGAAGGAGGCGGTCTACTCGGTCGTCCTGCGCCGCGGCAGCAGTCCGACGAAGTTCCTCGACGACGTCCGGACCCGCAACGGCGACCACAAGGCCTCGCTGGTGCTCGGCCAGCAGGAGCTCGATCTGTAGGCCGGGAGAGGGAAGAAGCGCCGGCGGGTTGGGAGGGGGTCCCGAACCTGCTTGGTTCACCCGCCGGCACCTGTCCGTACAGTGTCCGGCCGCGATGGAACCGGCTCACCGGCGCGATCCTCCGGAACTGCTAGCGGAATTCGACCGCGCCGATGTCCGGGACGCCGACCAGCCCCTCGCCGAGGAAGTCGGTCGTGCGCTCGGCGAACGTCGCGCCGGCATCGATCGCGGGGCTCCCGGCGGCCGGGCGGAAGTCGAAGCCCGGCGGGTCGACCAGCTGCGGAGGCTGCGGCGCGGGGCTGTGCGCGTCCCAGCCGGTCGCGCTCCGGTACGCCTCCCATTCCGCGGCGTCGTAGGCCCCGGCCGAGGTGTTGACCAGGGCCTGGTCGGCGTGGTCCTGCCAGTACAGGTTGTGGTCCAGGCTGACGATCCCGTCCTCCGAGGTGCCGGAGAAGGTCACGAGCTGCAGGTGGAACTGCTCGGGGCCGACGTTGCCGTGGAGCAGGTTGCCGTCGAAGCTCAGGTTCGAGACGTCGCCGGCGACGGTGACCATCCCGCGGTAGCCGGTGGAGGTGCCGAGCACCCCGGCCCGCTCGTTCATGCCGAAGAACGTGTTGTGGAACACCCGGGTGTCGTGGACGCCGTAGAGGATCAGGCCCTTCTGCTTGGTGTATCGCAGCACGTTGTTGTAGACGAGGAACCCGGTGAAGCTCGCCGACTCGCCCCACAGGTAGATCCCCATGCTGGTGAAGTCGTTGGGGGCTGCCTGCGGGTCGTCCGCGGGGTCGTCCCACACCAGGTTGTCGCGGATCGTGAAGTTCCGCAGCGTGTCGCCGAGCGTTTCGCCGGCGGTGCCGGGCGCGCAGGAGATGTCGAGGCCGGTGGTGTGGAACCCGTGGTACAGCTCGTTGCGCTCGAACAGCACGTTCTCGAACGTCAGCCCCGGGTGGCTCCGGCCGTTGTCGAGGTAGATGTTGTAGGAGATGTTGCGGCGGCCGGAGTCGTGGATCTCGTTGTTGCGGACGACGAGGTCCGAGTGCCAGACCTGCAGGCCCATCGCGGAGCTGCCGCCCTGGATGCCGACGTAGCCGACGTGGCAGTTCTGGATCCGCAGCCCGCGCACCTCGTAGTCCATCGGCCAGCCGTCGTCGTAGCCGGCCATCGTCGTGTACATCAGCTCGAGCCCGTCGAGCGCGACGTACTGCATCGGGGCGTGGCTCGCCATCGCGACCGCGGCGCGCCGCTGCGGCACCTCGACGAACGCGTAGCGCTCGTCGGGGTCGTTCGGGGCGAACACGTGAACCGCGCCGTCGGCCCAGCACCAGTCGTACTCCTGGAGCAGGAACGAGAAGCCGCCGTCGCATTCGGGCACTTCGTCGGTCGCCCGGACCCGGCCCCAGCGCGTCGTGCCGTCCGTCCCGCCGAAGAAGATGCTGGCCGCCTTGCCCGCGAACGGCCGTTCGACGGTGGTGGCCGAGCGCCAGACCTGCGGGTGCCCGGCGACGGCGGTCCAGTCGGCGGCGCGGGTCGAGCCGAGGATCCGCGGCCTGGGGCCGGCGTCGTACGTGCCGAATGTGAGCCAGGCCTCCGGGGTGCCCGAGGCGCCGATCGTAAGCGTCTCGCGCCAGGTGTCGCCCCGGCGGAACAGCACGGCGTCGCCGGGCTGGAGCGAGGCGCGGTGGACCCGGTCGATCGTCCGCCACGGCTCGGCGGGCGAGGTTCCCGGGTTGTCGTCGTCGCCGGCGTCGGCGACGAAGTAGGTGGTCTCCGGGCCGCAGGCGCCGCAGGTGCCGCCGCAATCGACGCCGGTCTCGTCGAGGTGGATGTCGGCGTAGCCGTTGGTGCAGCAGTCGGGGTTGGGGCACGAGCCGCCGCAATCGACGCCGGTCTCGTCGCCGTTCCGCTCGCCGTCGGAGCAGGCGAGCGGGCCGACGGGGACGTCGGCGTCCGCCTCCGCCTCGGCTTCGGCGGGCACGTCGGCGTCGGCGTCGGCGCCCGCCTCCGCCTCGGCTTCGGCGGGCACGTCGGCATCGGCATCGGCGCCGCCTTCGGCGGGCACGTCGGTGCCGGCGGAGTCGTCGTCGCCGCAGCCGAGCAGGGCGAGGGCGAGCCAGGCATGGACGAGGGTCGTGCGCAGGGTCATGTTCGTCCTCCCTTTCCGGTTGCCCCGGCCGGCGGAGCCGGGGCGGGAACGCCTCACGGTTGGATGGGCAGGGCGTCCCAGAAGTCGCAATCGTCGACGAGGTAGCCGGTGGCCGGGGCGATCGCCGACACGTCGAGGCTCAGGTGCGGGTCGTCGGCCGCGGCGTGGACGGGCCACGCCGCGGTGCCGGTCCCGCCGGGGGCGCGCTCCGCGGCGAAGCGGCCCCAGTAGCCGACCATCGCGTCGGACAGCGCCTGCTCCTCCGGGCTGAAGCTCCGCCCGGCCGGCGGCATGCCGAAGACGAACGGCAGCTCCGCCGTGTGGTACGAGCCCATGTCCGGGAACGGCAGGTAGCCCGGCTCGTGCAGGAAGCGGTACAGGTAGACGGTGGCGCCGACCGCGGTGAGAGCGCGCGCGGTGCGGCGCGTCGGGCAGACGAAGGCGAAGGTGCCGATCGCGTCGTCCAGCGCGTCCTCCACCGACCCGTAGGCGCTCACCGGGTAGCGCGCCAGCACCGCGGCGGCGTGCTCCCCGAACACCAGCTCGACGAAGTCCTCGTAGACCTCCGGCGTCAGGCCGGTCGGGTAGGTCATCAGCCGGATCATGCTGCCCTCGCGGCCGTTCGACCCGAGCAGCACCTCGAGGTCGCGGGGGCCGCCGTCGCGCACCGCGTGCGACGGCTCGGCGGTGAGGTTCCAGTCATCGACCGCCGGCGCCCACAGGGCGCCCTCGCCGAAGAACATCCCGAGGCGCAGCGGGATGGCGTCGAGCAGGTCGGTGGCCGACGCGCCGCGCAGGCAGGCGAGCGGGTCGGAGGCGGTGTCGCAGCCGAGGGCCGCGGCGAACGCCTCGCCCTGCGCCTCGGCCTCGTCCAACGTCGCGAACAGCTCGAAACACGGGCCGCTCTGCATCGCCACGCGGCGGAACAGCCCGGCGCTGCGCGGCGAGACCAGGTGCGCGCAGACGGCCAGCCCGCCGGCCGACTGGCCGAACAGCGTGACGTCCGCCGGGTCGCCGCCGAACCCGGCGACGTTGTCGCGGACCCACTCGAGCGCCGCGCGCTGGTCCTCCATGCCCCAGCCGCCCGAGGCCGGGTGCGCCGGGTCCTCGGCGGTCAGCAGCGGGTGGGCCAGGAAGCCGAGCGGGCCGAGGCGGTAGTTGAAGGTCACGACGACGATGCCGTGGCGACGGGCGAGCGCGGTGCCGTCGTAGATCGCGTTGCACGAGGCGCCGGTGTTGAAGCCGCCGCCGTGGACGAAGACCATCACCGGGTGGGGGCCGGGGGTCGCCGGGGCCCAGACGTTGAGCGTCAGGCAGTCCTCGTCGAGCACCG
>JAFGHH010000347.1 GCA_016930215.1 Deltaproteobacteria bacterium | reverse complement strand
GCTCGGCGCCAGCAGGTGCAACACCAGCGGCACCCGGCCGTCCGCGATGCGCGGGCCCTCGACCAGGCCGAAGAAGTCCTGCAGCCGGGATTCGATCCACGGTTCGCGGCCGGGTTTCCAGCCGACCCTGATCCTCCGGCCTCCCACCACGACCCGCTCCGGCGCCAGCCGCTCCACCGCCGCCCGTTGCCGCGACTCGAGTCGCGCGCGCAGGGCCCCGACGAGCCCGCCGCCCTCCGCCGCCCGCAGCTCGGCGAAGCTCCGCCGCCCGCGGCACAGCTCGACCAGCGCGGCGCGCACCGCCTCGTCGTCCGCGGGCGGCAGGCCGGGAAGGTAGGCGGCGGCGAACGCCACGCGCGCCCGCCACGCCGCCAGCTCCTCCGCGTCGCAGAACGCCCCGGGGCCGGCCGCGAGCGCCGCCTCGGCCAGCGCGCGCTCCGCCTCCGGTCCCGACGCCGGCACGCGGTTCTCGTGCAGCACCAGCCGGTCGTAGGACAGGATCGCCGAGGCCTCGACCCGCCCGGCCCGCGCGTCGAACCGCAGCTCCGTCCGTTCCGCGAGCCGCTCCGGGAGCTGTTCGAGCAGCCACTCGGGCTCGAGCGCCGAGGCCAGCCGGACCAGGGGCAGGGCAGGGCGGTCGCCCGCGCCCGGCCGCGGCAGCTCGGCCTCGACGGCGACGAGCAGCTCGGCCTCGCGCACGACGCTGGTCTCGGCGAGCCGCGCCGCGCCGCCGCCCGACAGCAGCAGCTCGTCCGAGCCGCGGCGCCGTCGTCGGGCGACGCGGTCGGGGAAGCCGGCGAGCACCGCGCGGCCCAAGGCGCTGTCCTCGTCATGGGGCGTGGGCGGCGCCGTCCCGGCCGCCCGTGCGACCGTGTCGCGCCGCGTCCCCCGGCCGGCCCCGGCGAGCGCCCGGCGGAGCTGGTCCCGGGCCCGCGCCGTCGCCCGGAGCGCGCCGCCGTCCAGCAGCTCGTTCCCATCGCGGAACCCGCGCCGTTCGGCACGCCGGAACGCCTCGAGCCGGTCGAGCAGGTCCGACGACCCGGCGTACAGGACGTCGCCCCTTGCGCCCGCGCGGCCCGGCCCGGCCCGAACGTCGCGGCGGATGTCGCGCTCGCCGAGCAGCGCGGCGAGCAGGCAACCGGCTTCGCCGATGCCGAGCTCGGCCGCGGCGAGCGCCAGCCGACCCAGGCGCGGGTGCAGCGGCAGCCGCGCCATCCGCCGTCCGAGCCCGGTGAGGCGGCCGGCGGCGTCGAGCGCGCCGAGCCGTGCGAGGAGCTCCTCGGCCGCCTGCTCCGCCGCCGGTAGCGGCGCGTCGAGCCACTCGAGCGGCCCGTCGTCGGGCAGCGAGCGCAGGGCGAGCAGCGTCTCGGAAAGATCCGCGCGGCGGATCTCCGGCAGGTCGTGCGCCGGCCGCCGGTCGTGGTCCGCGCGCGTGTACAGCCGCAGGCAGCGGCCCGGACCGGTACGCCCCGCGCGACCGGCGCGCTGGGCCGCCGACGCCCGGCTGACGCGCACGGTGTCCCGGCCCGGCAGCCCCGACCACGGCGAGTGGCGGACGGTGCGCGCGAGGCCGGTGTCGATCACGACGGCGACGCCCGGGATGGTGACCGAGCTCTCGGCGACGTTGGTCGAGAGGATCAATCTGCGTCGTGGGCCGGGGCGCACCGCGCGGTCCTGGTCCGCCGGCGGCAGGTCGCCGTGCAGCGGCACCAGCTCGACGTCGTGGCGCTCCGCCGCCGGTCGGCAGGCCTCGAGCGTCCGGCGGATTTCGGCGGCGCCGGCCAGGAACACCAGCACGTCGCCGGGCCGCTCCGCCCCGCCGGACGGCTCGGCCAGCAGCCGCGCCAGCGCCGTCGCCACCCGTGCCGCCACCTCGGCGGGGGACGACGACGGCTCGAGCGACTCGCGGGCGACGTGCTCGATCTCCACCTTGTGCCCGCGGCCGGCGACGTAGAGCAGCGGGGCGTCGAGGAACCGCGCCACCGGCTCGGCCTCGAGCGTTGCGCTCATCACGACCAGCCGCAGCTCGGGTCGCCGCGTGCGACGCAGCCGGCGCAACAGCGCCAGCGCCAGGTCGCCCGCCAGATGCCGCTCGTGGAATTCGTCGAGCACCACGGTCGAGACGCCGCGGAGCAGCGGGTCGGCGACCAGCCGCCGCGTGAGGATCCCTTCGGTGACGAACCGCAGCCGCGTGCGCGCCGACGAGACGTCCTCGAACCGCACCTGCCACCCGACGAGGCCGCCGGGCTCCTCGCCCAGCTCCTCGGCGACGCGACGGGCGGCGAGCCGCGCGGCCAGCCGCCGCGGCTCCAGCACCACGACCCCGGCGGAGCCGTCCGGGTCGGCGTCGAGCAGGGCGCGGGGCACGCGGGTCGTCTTGCCGGCCCCGGGCTCGGCGACCAGCGCCAGCGCGCCGGCGTCCGCGACCCGGGCGACGATCTCGGGCAGGTGCTGCTCGAGCGGCAGGCGGTCCACGGCCCCGGACGCTACGCGAAAGCGCCGGACCGCGCCAGACCGCCCGGCGGGCGGGAGTCTCGCCCCGGCGCCTCGCGCGGTTCCGGAAACGCTCCGGCGGGATTCCGGGCACCCCCCTGCGGTCGCCGCGTCGGTCGCCGCGCCGCCTTGCCCGGTCGACCGCAGTCGTCCTATGATGCCCTGCGAAGGGAAGCGAGTGCGGCATGGCCGGTCCCGGCGATACCTCTCGAATCCCTCGCTCGAGCGGTCGGTCGGCGGCGGGCGGGGATTCCGGTGACGAGTTGCTCGAGGTGTTGGTGCGCCTGGCGTCCGGGTACCAGTTCCGCGAGGACGGCATCGTCGAGCACCTCGAGCGCATCTCGGCGTACGTGACCGTGCTGGCCTCCGCCTGCGGCCGCCCGGCCGAGGAGGTCGCGCTGTTGCGGCGCGCGGCCGTGTTCCACGACGTGGGGATGGTCGACGTTCCGGAGGCGGTCCTCCGCAAGGAGGGGAAGCTGGACGAGGGCGAGACGGCGCTGATGCGTCGCCACGCGGAACTGGGCCGCGAGCTGCTCGGGGAAGCCGGCTCGCCCCTGCTGCGGGAGGCGGCGCTGCTCGCGTGGACGCACCACGAGTGTTTCGACGGCGGCGGGTACCCGCGCGGCCTGCGGGCCGACGAGATCCCGTTCGGCGCACGCGTGCTCGCCGTGGCCGACGTGTTCGACGCGCTGACGACGCGCCGCGCGTTCAAGGACGCCTACCCGGTCGACGTGGCCTTCGACATCGTGCGTGGCGGCGCGGGTCGGCGTTTCGACCCGGACGTGGTCGCGGCGCTCGAGGGCTGTCGGGCCGACGTCACCCTGCTGGCCGAGCGGCTGGCGACGCCCGAGCGGCCCAGCCGCACCGGGTTCCGCATCAGCGCCCGCGACATGGCGGACGGCGCCGTGCTGGACGCGACCGGCGACGCCTACTTCTCCTGCCCGTTCTGCCGCGGCCTGCACCCGCGGACGGCCGAGTTCTGCCCGAAGTCCAGGGAGCCCCTGCGGACGATCCACAAGCTCTCCGGTCGGGTCGTCGGGGAGCGCTACAAGGTCCGCGAGGGGCTCGGCGTGGGCGGCATGGCGGCGGTCTACGAGGCGCGCCACCTGCTGATCGAGCGCAGGCTGGCGATCAAGTTCCTCGACCTGGAGCTGGCCCACAGCCCCGAGAGCGTGGCCCGCTTCTGCAACGAGGCGCGCTTCGTCTCGGCCGTCGGCCACCCCAACCTCGTGCAAGTCACCGACATGGGTGAGACGGTCGAGGGGATTCCGTTCATCGTGATGGAGCTGCTGGAAGGACGGGGCCTGGGCGACCTGCTGCGCGAGCGGAAGCGGCCGGCGCGGCTGGCCGCGGTGACCGTCGCGATCGAGATCCTCCGCACGCTCTCCGCGGTGCATGCCAAGGGGATCGTCCACCGCGACCTCAAGCCCGACAACGTCTTCCTGCTCGACGAATCCGGCGAGCCGCGACTCAAGGTCCTCGACTTCGGCATCTCGCTGCTCGTCGGCGACGAGGCGCGGAGCAAGCGGCTGACCCAGGTCGGCGAGGTGCTCGGCACTCCGCAGTACATGTCGCCCGAGCAGGCCCGCGGCAGGACCGATATCGACCACCGTTCGGACCTCTTCACGGTCGGGGCGATCCTTTACGAGATGCTCGTCGGTCGGCCGGTGTTCGACGGTCCCAACCCCTACGTCATCGCCGGGGCGGTGGCGCTGTGCGACTTCCAGCGGCCCGGCGAGCTGGTCGATGGGCTCGACCCGGCGCTGGAACGGACCGTGCTGCGGGCGCTGGAGCGGGAGCCGGCCGACCGGTTCCAGACGGCGGAGGAGTTCCTCGAGCCGTTGCGGGCCTCGGCCGCGCGCGACCCGCGGTACCGCGAAGGACGGATCCTGGACCTGGGCGTCGGTGCGGAGCGCTCTGTGTGAGGTGGAGGTGGTGATGCGAATCGTGATGTTGCCCGGAAACGCCTCGTGGCGGACCGCCGCCCGGGACGCGCTGTCCGCCCGGGGCCTGGAAGCGGTGGCCGTCGACACGGCGAACGAGGCCCTGCAGGCGGCTCGCGAAGGTGCCGGCGCGCTCGTGGTCGACGCCGGGTCCGCGAACCTGGGTGAGGTGTCCGGGCTGCTGCGCGGCAGCGAGGGGGTGGAGAACCTGCCGCTGCTGGTCGTCGTGCGCGACCCGCTGCGGGAACCGCTCGACCGGTCGTTCCGGCTCGGCATCGACGACTACCTGGTCGAGTCGGCGATCCACCAGCTCTGCGACCGTGCGGTGGCGCTCGAGAAGGGCGACCCGTGGACCGGAGTGCGCGCTTCCGCTGGCCGCATCGTGCTGGCCGACGCGGACCGTGCACGCCGACAGCTCGTGGCCCGCATCCTACGCCACTGGGGCTTCGACCTGAGCTTCGCCATGGACTTCGACGAGCTGGCCGAGCAGCTTCGCAGGGACCCCGTGCCGCGCGTCGCGCTCGTCGCCCATGACCTGCCGCCGGACGGCGCCTCGACCGCGCTGCCCAAGCTCAGGAGCGCCCGGCCGGGCGTCGAGATCCCCTGGGTGCTGCTCACCGACCCGGACCGGTTGCCGCAGGCGCAGGACATCGCGCGGGCCTACGGCTCGGCCAGCGTGTTCGACCGGGGCGGTTCGCCGGAGAACATCATCTTTCTGGTGAACGACCTGCTCCAGGCGCGCGCCGCGGACGCGCGCCGCTCCGCCCGTCTGCTGCACGGCGGACCGGTGTCGTTCTGGACCGACGGCAGTCCGGAGATGTTCTGGGCCTACTCCTACAACATCAATCGGACCGGGCTGTACGTGCGAACGCTGGTGCCGCCTCCCCTCGGCACGCTGCTGCACGTGTGGTTCCGTCCGCCCTTCGGGGAAGGGCTGGCGGCGGCCGACGCGCAGGTGATGTGGCGGAAGGAATACGGCTCGAAGGCCGGACCGCTCCACCCGCCCGGCGTCGGCGTCCAGTTCGTGCGCGTCCCCGTGGCCGACGCCGCGGCCGCCACTGCCGGGTACGAAGCGCTGCTCGAGGAGCAGGAGGGGTCCGGGGCGGAAAGCGGCGGCGTGCCCCCCGAACGTCCCCGGACGACCCGCCTGCGGGTGAAGTGAGGCCCGCACCTCGTTCCATCCGGCTGTTGACTTGTCGGTGCCCTCGTCGGAACATCCTTTCCCCAGATGCCCGAGTCGAACACCACCTCCTCCGAGCGCCGCCGCCACCCGCGCTACGAGATCCTGGCCCAGGTGCGATTCCGCCACGCCGACACGAACCATGTGCTCGACGTCGCGAACATCAGCGCCTCCGGCCTGTTCGTGCGTGTCACGAGCGAGGCGATGCTGCGCCGCGTCGAGGCCGGCGAGCGGCTGGAGCTGGACCTGTCCACCGAACGCGAGCTCGTGAACATCCGGGTCAAGGCGCGCGTCGTGCGCATCGTCGGCGGAGGGGAAGCGCGGGGCTGGGGCTTCGGCCTGGAATTCGCCGACCTCGATCCGCCCGTGCGCCGGGCCGTCGATCGGCTCGTCGCGGAGGCCGCCTCCGGCTCGCTCACACCGCCGCCTCTGCCGACGGCCCGCGAGCCGTTCGTCATGCTGCCGCCGACCTACGCGAAGGACGACGAACCGCGACGCGACCGGTGACCGGCGGGTCGCCGCCTCCCCGCCCGCTTCGACCGGCCGGCCGAGCGGAGCGACCATGACGGTGTTTGGGCGCGAGGACGAGGCGTTCAGGAGGCCGTACGGCCCACGCGCCGGATCCTGCGTTTCGGCTGGCCGTGCGCCGGGGCGGCGAGATCCACCGCCAGGGGCGTCGGGAGCATCTGCTGCCGGCGGTCCATCAGGATCTGGACCGGCGGGCGGGCGAAGTCCACGGGCACCTTCGGGAAGCCCGACACCACGGCGACCTCGCCGCTGTCGAGCTCGACGACGGTACGCAGCGGGTAGAAGCCCAGCGAGACGACGAGCAGCCGGAGGTAGGCCTGCTCGAGCGGACCGCGGGCGTCGGCCTCGAGCGCCCGGACGGCCTCGTCGATCGTGGCCGCCCGCCCCGCCCCGTCCGGCGTGCGCAGCTCGTTGAACCGCCGGGCCACCAGCAGCAGCGCCGCGGCCGCGGTCGGCCTCGTCGCGCCGTCGTGCAGCGGCCCGGTGGGGGAGGGCAGCGAGAGCGCCTCGAAGACGACGACGTTCCTGCGGATCGCGCCGGCGTAGTACTGCCCGAGCGTGGAGAGCGCGAGCAGCGCGCCGGGCGCCCGGTCCGGGCCCTCGTCCGCCGTGCCCGTCAGCACGCGATCCAGGTCGGCGACCAGCGCCGCCTGTGCCACCGTGGAGCGCAGCTCGCGGTCGTCGGTCAGGAGGCGCACCATCGCCGCGGCGATCACCGCGGTGCTGACCGCGCGCCGCGCCGGGTCCGCGTCGTACAACGGGCCGGCCGCCAGGGCCGTCAGGACTTCGGCGTGGTCCTCGCCGAGCGCCACGAGCCGCTGAGCGATCCGCTTGATCTGGTGC
>JAFGHH010000346.1 GCA_016930215.1 Deltaproteobacteria bacterium | reverse complement strand
TGCGCCGAGGTCGAGGACCTCTACGACGTGTGGGACGTATGGGACGCGCGCCCGGAGGTCCACCTCGATGTCGCCGCAGACGCCGACGCCGACCCGCCGGACGACGCGACGATCCCGGTGGATGCGCCGGACGGAGTCTACGACGAGGCCTCGCTTCCCGACGAGGCCTCCGTGCCCGACGAGGCTTTCGTGCCCGACGAGGCCTCCGCGCCCGACGAGGCCTCCGTGCCCGACGAGGCCTCCGTGCCCGACGAGGCCTCCGTGCCCGACGAGACCTCCGTGCCCGACGAGACCGTGGTCGAGGACACGACGACGGTCGATGACGGCGGCACCGTCCTGTGCACCGACACCTGCATCTACTACGCGGACGGGGACTGCGACGACGGCGGCCCCGGCTCCGACTACTCGCTGTGCGACCTCGGCACCGACTGCACCGACTGCGGGCCGCGCTAGCGCCCTCCCCCTCCCGCTGTGGTATAGGGTTCGGCCGAGGCCGAGGAGGGCCGTGCCATGTCGAACCGTCGAACCATCATCGTCGTCGCCCTGTTCGCCGTGCTGCTCGCCGCGGGCTGCAAGAAGAGCAAGTCCGCGCCGGACGCCACCTTGCCGCCCGTGGGGGCGGGCGACGCGGCGACGCCGCCCGCGGCCGACGCGGTCCCGCCGCCGCCGGTCGCCGACGCGGCGCCGGCACCCGAGATCCCCGACCGGTCGAAGCTCGACCGCGACACCTTCAACCGCCTCGCCGTGCATCTCGGCCTGCCGCTGTTCTGGCGCGGCGACGAGAACGGCGACGGGATCCTCGATCCGGCCGAGACTTCGCTGTTGATGTTCCGCGGGCCGACCGGCGGGTGGCTCGAGGACGGGAAGTTCACGGCGCAGTTCGACGAGGCCTACGCGCGGCTGGCGGCGCTGGCCGCCGAGCCCGAGGCGGCCTTCGCGAACCTCGAGCCGGCCGAGGCCGAGCGGCGCAAGCTGGTCCGGGAGGAGCTGGACCAGGGCTACCCGACGCTGGTCCACAACGACCTCTCCGCGCTGCCGGAGGCGGAGCGGCTGTTCCTGGACCGGATGCTGTTCGCCGGCGAGGCGATCGACCGGCTGTACGCGCTCCAGTCCGGCGCCGCGGCGCTCGAGGCGCAGCTGCCGGCGGACGACCCGGCGAGCCGGTTCCTGTTCCTGCGCAACTGGGGCACGCGCTGCGTCGCGCCGAGCACCGAGCGCAACGAGAAGTGCTGCGCGATCCCGGGCTGCCCCAAGCAGCCCGTCGATGCCTATCCGGCGGCGCTGCAGGACGCCCCGGACTTCTGCAAGCAGCTCGCCGAGCGCCCGAACGGCGAGGAGCTGCTGGGACACTTCAACGTGGTCCGCGACGACGACGCCGGCGGCCTGCGGGCCGTGCCGTACCACGAGGCGTACGCGAACGAGATGAAGGGCGTGGCGCTCGAGCTGCGCCGCGCGACCGAACACCTGGCCGGGATTCCGGAGGAGGCGGCGCTGGTCAAGTACCTCGGGGCCGCCGCGACGGCCTTCGAGACCAACGACTGGGAGGCGGCCGACGAGGCGTGGGCCGCGATGAACGCGGAGAACTCGAAGTGGTACGTCCGCGTGGCCCCCGACGAGACCTACTGGGAGCCGTGCAACACCAAGGCCGGGTTCCACCTGACGCTGGCCCGCATCAACACCGGCTCGCTGGCCTGGCAGGAACGGCTGCAGCCGGTGCAGCAGGCGATGGAGGACGAGCTGGCCGAGCTGATCGGCGCGCCGTACGAGGCCCGCAGCGTGACGTTCCACCTGCCGGACTTCATCGACATCGTCGCCAACCACGGCGACGACCGGGACCCGATGGGCGCCGTGATCGGCCAGAGCCTGCCGAACTGGGGCCCGGTGGCCAACGAGGGCCGCGGCCGCACCTGGGCCTCGACCAACCTCTACGGCGACCCCGACTCGCGGCGCATGTTCCGCCGCCGCGCCGAGTCGCTGCTCGACACGGCCGCAATGGCCTGGTACTCCGACGACCGCGAGCCCGGCCTGCTGTCGACGATGCTCCACGAGGCGACGCACAACCTCGGGCCGTCGCACGAGTACAAGGTGGACGGCAAGGTCGATGACGACGTGTTCGGCGGTCCGCTGGCCACGGTCCTCGAGGAGCTCAAGGCGCAGACCGGCGCGCTGTGGCTGACGCTGTTCCTGCAGCGCCGCGGCGTGATCGACGAGGCGATGGCCAAGCGCACCTGGACCGACAGCCTGCTGTGGGCCACCGGACACATCTCGCGCGGGATGTACACCGCCGCCGGCGAGCCGAAGCCGTACAGCCAGCTCGCCGCGATTCATTTCGGCTTCTTCCTCGACCGCGGCGCGCTGCGCTTCGACCCGGAAGGGACCGCGGCCAACGGGACCGACCAGGGCGTGTTCTCGATCGACTTCGAGAAGCTCCCCGCCGCGATCGAGGAGCTGATGACGCTCGTCGGACGGATCAAGGCCCGGGGCGACAAGGCCGCCGGGGAGGAACTGGTCCGCAAGTACGTCGACGGCGACGTCGTGCCGTTGGCGCTGATCACCGAGCGGGTGCTGCGCGACCCGAAGACCTCGTTCTTCTACGCGCTGGACTACGGCGCGGGGAGCCTGCCGCGACCGCGCTGCCCGGAAGACCAGCCGGCCGAACCGCCGCCGGCCGCCCCCTGACGCCGCCGAAGACGGTCAGATCGAGCAGACCCCGGACGCTTCGTCGCAGACCGAGCCCGCGCCCCAGAGCTGCTCGCAGAAACGGTCGGTGTCGCAGCCCGGGTAGCAGAACCCCGCGACCGGGTCGCGGCCGTCGGCGACCCACAGGTAGCCGCTCATCTCCGCCGCGGGGTAGCAGGCCATCACCGGATTGTCGCACCCGTTGGCGCCCCGCGGCCCGCTCGGGACGTCGCAGGCCTCCAGGCAGACGCTGTAGAAACACACCCCGGTCGCGTCCGTCGCCGTCGCATCGATCTCGCACAAGCCCTCCCCCGCGGTCCGCTCGTCGCACATCGCCGTGCAGAACCCCGGTCCGAGCCAGGTCGCGCACAGGCCGAGCCCGGCGGGCGACCGGCACTCCTCGTCCTCCGTGCAGGTCGCCCCGAACGGCAGGTCCCCGCCGGGGAAGCTGCCCGGGTAGCAGTAGCCGTTCGCACCCGTCCCGTCGAACCAGGCCGACGACTCGTGCGGCCAGCAGGACTGGTCGCCCGCCGACGGACCGGCCGGTCCCACGTCGCGACACGGGTACCCCGCGTCCCCCGGCTGCGTTCCGGACTCGCACGGCACCATGCAGGCGAAGTACGGGTCCGCGATGCCGCCGAGGTTGGCGCAGCCGGAGCCCGTCGGGCACTCGCGGCCGACCAGGTCGCAACGCTGCAGTACGCACATCCCGCCCTGAATCCCCCACAGCTCGCTCCAGCAGGTGGACAGCGCCGGGCAGTCCGAGTCGTGCTCACAAGGGCCGCCGACGGCGCAGTCGCCGCCCGGGCATCCCCGCTGCGTGCAGGCGAACGTGCAGGGGTCGCAGGTATCCAGGCAGCGGCTCGCGTCGAGGACCGTCACCTCGCCGGCGTTGCGCCGCCCGTTCTCGTTGGCGTCGTTCCACACCTCGCAGCACTCGCGGTCGTTCGAGCAGCCGTTGAGGCACAGCTCGTTCGCCAGGTCGCAGGCGTAGCCGTCCCGGCAGTCGCAGTTGTCGTTCCACGGCACCCCGTCGTAGCTGGCGGGAGAGCACCGGTCCATGCACCCGTAGTACTCGATCCCCATCCACTCGCCGAACGGGATGCAGGTGCTGCCGTCCGGGCAGCTCGCCGGATCCTCGGGCCGGCAGGCTGCGGAGCCGGCACCCATCGAGGAACAGTAGCCGCCGGCCCAGGTCACGTAGGTCTCGCCGTCCCAGGGCTGCGCGTCCTCCGTCCAGCAGGTCAGCCCGGACTCGCAGTCCAGGTCGTCGAGGCACGGCTCGCCGATCGGGCTGTCCGGCGGGTCGTTCGGGCACTCCGCGCGGCACGCCGGCTCCGTCTCCCCGGGTGCGTCGTCGGCCGTGTCGCCCGGGTCAAGGCCGGGATCCCACGGCCCCGCGTCGTCGTAGGAACCCTCCGCCTCGGGAAGACTCGCGTCGTCGGCCCGGTCGGCGACGTCGCCGTCCGGGTCGCCGACGAGGTGCGTCGGCCCGTTGTCGCAGGCGAGCGGCACACCGGACACCACCGCCAGGAGACACGCGACGAGGACGTTCACTCGAACGGAGCGACTGGACATGGTGGGAAACCTCCCGCGAGCCCGTCGTCCGGCACGACGTCCCGCCGGATCGACTTCGTAGCACCGGTCGGTCCGTCCTGCAAAGCGGGGAGCCGGCGAAGGCGGAACCCGGCGGATTGACCTGCGCCCGACGACCGGGATACCGTTCCGTCATGCATCACGTCGTCGCGCTGGTTCTCCTGGGAGCGTTGGCTTCGGGCTGCCCCGCCGCACCGCCGCCGCCACCACCTCCGGAGGCGGGGGCGTTCCCTCCGCCGGAGGAGCGGGCGCGCATCGATGCCGCCGTCGCCCCGGTGCTGGAGGGCGCCTGGGTCTCGGGGCTCGTCGTCGGCCTCGCCGACTCCCGCGGCCCGCGGGTCTACGCCTACGGCACGCTCGACGGCGACTCGGTCGTCGAGCTCGGGTCGGCCACCGAGGTGTTCACCGGGCTGCTGCTGGCGGACGCCGTAGAGCGCGGGCTGGTGGCGCTGGACGACCCGGTGTGCAGGTTCCTGCCGCCCGAGGTGGCGTTTCCGGAGGAGGTGACGCTGCGGCACCTGGTCACGCACACCGCCGGACTGCCGCGGCGCCCCGACAACTTCGCGCCGACCGACCTCACCAACCCGTATGTCGACTACACGGTCGAGAAGCTCCACGAGTACCTCGGCAGGTTCCGGCCGGAGACGCCGCCCGGCGAGACGTTCGCCGTGTCGAACCTCGGCATCGCCCTCTTGGCGCAGGTGCTGGCGCCGGACTACGAGGCGACGCTCCGGGAGCGGATCCTCGAGCCGCTCGGGATGCCGCACACCGGCATCGCCGTCGAGGGGCTGGCGCAGGGGCACGACGGCGACCTGGTGGAGGTCGGGGCGTGGGACTTCGGCGCGTTCGCGGGCGCGGGCGGGCTGCGGTCCTCCACAAACGACCTGCTGGCGCTGCTCGGCGCGAATCTCGGCTACCTCGCCTCGCCGCTCGACCCCGTCCTCGCCGCCACCCGCATGCCCCAGACCGAGCGGGCGGCGTTCGGCTGGCAGTTGATGGAGGACGGCTCGACGTTGTGGCGTACCGGCCAGACCGGCGGCTGCCGCAGCTTCCTCGCCCTCGACCCCGTCGCCGGCCTCGGGGTCGTCGTGCTCTCCGACACCTCCAGCGACGTGGTCGACCAGATCGGACGCGTGGCGCTCGGCCAGCAGGAGGCGGTCGAGCTGCGGCCGACCGTCGAGCTGTCGACCTACCTGCTCGACCTGTGGGTCGGCCGCTATCGGCTGGAGCGCGGCCTGTACCTCGAGGTCGAGCGCGAGGAGGACCACCTGGTGCTGATCAGCCCGGACGAGCCGCCGGCGCGACTGTACGCGGCGAGCCCGATCGATTTCTACGTCCGGGTGAGCGACCTGCAGCTCACCTTCAAGGACGACGCGCTGGTCCTCCACCGTCCCGACGGCGACCAGACGGCGCGCCGCGCCCGGCGCTGAGCGTTCCGGCGCGCTTCCGGCGTCGCGGCGCCCGCCCGTCGAGCCGCTCGAACTCGTGCGGGTAGCGCGCCGCGAGGTCGACGTACAGCTGCTTCCCGTAGTTCCAGAACGCCCGGTGCCGCTCGAGCACCTCGCCGGCGTCGGTCGCCGGCACGCCCATCACGACCCGCCCCGGCGCGACGTTCCGGCCCATCGGGACCACGCACCCCTCGGCGACGATCGCCCACTCGCCGACCTCGACGTCGAAGCCGACGATCGCCCCCATGCCGATCACGGCGAAGTCCCCGACGCAGTTGCAGTGCAGGATCGCGCCGTGGCCGACGGTCACCCGTTCCCCGAGCACGCTCAGCCCGTCCGGCCGGATGTGGATCGTCGCGTTCTCCTCCACCGCCGTTCCCGGCCCGATCCGGATGCTGCCGTAGTCGCCGCGCAGGATCGCGCCGTGGCCGATGTAGCAGCTCTCCGCGATTTCGACGTCGCCGATCACCAGGGCCGAATCGCTGACCCACGCGCCCGGCGCGACGCGCGGCACCCGATCGCCGAAACGGTACAACGCCATGCCCGGCAGGATACCGGAAGCCGGGCCGGATCGCACCCGGCGCCCGCCCGCTCACGGCAACGCCGCCAGCGCCTCGAACACCCGCTCCGCCAGCGGGTCGAACTTTTCGGGATACGCGTGTCCCACCCCCTCCATCACGAGCCGCTCCACCGCGACCCCGGCGCGCTCCCAGCGCGCGCTCGCCGTCTCCGCCCGCGCCGGACACTCCGTCCGCTCGCCGCACGCGTACACGACCCGCGCCACGCCGGCCTCCCGCGCCGCCTGCACGTCCGCCGACGTCACCGCGAAGCCCTGCTCCACCAGCACGAGCGATTCGAACCGGATGCCGACGTCCGCCGCCGCCACCGCGGGCGCGTAGCGCGCCCCGAGCGAGAAGCCCACGAGTACGGCTCCCTCGTCGCGCAGCCGGTCGGGCCAGGCCGTTCGGAGCGCCCGGACCGCCGCCGACACCTCCCGCGCCGCGGCCTCCGGACCGTCCCAGGTCCACCGGTCGAGCGTCGGGTCGACGTCGGTCCGGGGCGACCCGCGCGGGCAGAGCAGCCAGCCGTGCGCGGTCCCCACCGCCGCCCACGTCCCACACTGCCACTCGGGACGGTCGAAGTTGCCGTGGAGGATCACGATCGGCGGTGCAACGCCCTGGAAGGACTCGGCGGGAGGCACCGCCACGGCCGGCTCGAATCCCTCCACCGGCAGCACGAACGGGCCGTCGGGAAGCAACGGGAGGCCGGGGTCCGCGGCCCCGACGTCCCCCGCGCCGGACACCGCGGGCGGACCGGCGTCCGAAGCCGCGTGCCGGACCTCGGCTTCCGGTTCGGGCCCCGCGTCGTCGGCGGTCCCGACGGCCGGCTCGGCGGCTGCGGTATCCGGCGCCCCGGGCACGGGAGAGGCCGCTTCCGGCGGCGGCCGCTCGGCCCGACAACCGACGCCGAGGCCGGCGAGCAGTCCGAGGACCAGGCAGAGCCGGGAATCGGCCGTCACGACGCCGGGGGTTCCTCGGCGGGCAGCTCCACGCAGCGTCCGCCGCGGGTGGTCGTGCGGAGCCGTCCCAGCGCCTCGCGCTGCTCGGCCACCCAGGCCCGGCCCGCCTCGAGTCGCAGCTTGAACTCCAGCTCCTGTCGGAGGCCCTCGCTCGCCTCCTCCAGCGGCCGGACCATCGAGGGGTCGAGCCCCGCGGTGCGCGTCGCGTACTCGGCGGCGATCTGCTCGTCGGTGGCGTGCACGCCCCGCTCCTCGGCGATCGCCAGCGCCACCTTGTAGGCCAGCACCTGCGCCTCGAGCGCCCGTTCGACGTCGGCCATGGCGACGCCGAGCTGCTGGAACATGCCGTACATCTGCGCCAACTCGCCGCCCATGCGCTGGGCCAGCATCGCGGCCGCCTGCTGGACCTCCCAGACCTCGACGCCGAGCCCCCGCACCCGCGCCTCGCGCTCGACGATCCGCTGGTCGATCAGCACCTCCAGCGCCCCGTCGCGCAACGGGTCGTCGTCGGGGATCTCGCCCGGGTCGAGCGCCCGGCCCTCCCACGCCGCGAGCAGGCGCAGCTGGCCGTCGACCTGGCCGCGGGTGATCGGGTCGCAGCCGACGCGGCGGACGACGGCCGCGGCGTCCGCCGGGATTCGCGCGTCCCGCGACGCGGCGGCGTCGTCGGGGGTGCCGCCGTCCGCCGGCGGTGCCGCGACGCGACCGGCGTCCGTGGGCGTCGCCGCCGTGCCCGCGTCGGGCGGTTCCGGCGTTTCGCCGCCGGCCGGCACGTCGTCGCCGTCCGGCGGGGTCGCCGGCGGCGTCTC
>JAFGHH010000345.1 GCA_016930215.1 Deltaproteobacteria bacterium | reverse complement strand
GATCGACGCCATCCTGCAGGAGGCGATCCTGGGCGGTGCGCGACGCAAGCTCGAGGACGGTCTCCAGTACGAGGCGGAGATGCTGGCCTCGTGCCACGCTACGAAGGACATGCGCATCGGCCTGGACAACTTCGTCAAGAACGGGCCCAAGGTCGCCGCGCCGTTCGTCCACGAGTAGCCGGCCGGCGGTCGTCCGCCGTTGCTTGCGATCCTGGCGCAATCCGCTAGGATGCGGGCGTCCCGGTGGTTTCGTGCGCCCGGGCGCGAGCGGGGAGGGTGTCCTCTATGAGCGTCGGAGTCGTCGATTCGCCGTCGTCGTTGTTCCGGGCTTCGCGTCCGGCGCGGCAGGCCCGCGACTGGTTGGCGGAGTGTCTCGGACCGTTGCAGGACATCCAGACGCCGGGGGCGAACCTCGAGATGCTGGCGGGGCACGTGGCGAAGGCGATCGGTGCGCTGTTTGCCGTGCAGTCCTCGGGGCCCGAGGAGCCGGCGCACATGGCCGGCGTGCAGCAGGCGATGGGGCACCTGCGCGGGGCGATGCAGGCGCTGCAGGACCTGGGGTCGGACGAGCCGGCCGTGGTCAAGACGACGCAGACGATCGCCGCGGTGCTGGCGTTCCTCTACCCGTTGCAGAAGGCCCAGGAACGCGCCTCGATGGTGCCGCCGCCCCCGGGGCCGCCGAAGGACGTGCCGCACGACCCGCGGCGCACCGCGCGCCGCCTGCCGCTGGACGTCGACATCGGCTTCCAGAGCGAGACCAACTTCTACGTCGGCTTCTCCGAGGACATCTCGGAGGGCGGGCTGTTCGTCGCGACCTACGACTTCCTGCCGCTCGGCTCGCGGCTGGCCGTGAACTTCACGCTGCCCGACGGGCACGTGGTCCGCGCGGAGTCGGAGGTGCGGTGGGTGCGCGAGCACAACCCCCGGACGCCGGAGATGATGCCGGGGATGGGAGTGCAGTTCCTCGATCTGACGGGCGAGGACCGTTCGGCCGTGGAGCGGTTCCTGCGCCGGAGGGCGCCGTTGTTCCATGAGCATGGCTGAGCGCGACGAGGCGGCGGGACGCCGGGATCGGGACCTCGACGAGGCCCCCGACGGCGACGCTGCCGACGACGACGAGGCCGACGCGCCGCCTCCGGCCACCGCCCCCCGCCGCGCCGGCGCGAGTCCCCGGGCCGGGTCCCCCCCGCACGTGAATACGGGTGTTCAGGGCGCGTCGAAGCATGCGTCTCCGTCGCGCTCCGGGGCCGAGACCCGGGAGGTGGACCTGGAGTTGGTACGGAGGGCCCAGAAGGGCGACGTCAAGGCATTCGAGGACCTCCTGGGACGGTACAGGCGCAAGGTGTTCGGGCTGGCGATGGGCATGGTAGGCAACCGGGACGACGCGATGGACGTCCTGCAGGACGCCTTCGTCCGCGTCTACCGCCACCTCGGCAGCTTCCAGGGCGACTCCAGCTTCTACACCTGGCTCTACCGGATCACGATGAACCTGTGCATCGACCACGTGCGCAAGGCGGCGCGGATGCGGGCCGCCCCCTACGAGGACCGGCTGGCGCACGAGAACGTGGACCAGGGGGACTTCCCGGTCCTCCCGGTGCGGCACGACGTCAACCCGGGCCGGGCGGCGCGGCGCCACGAGGCGATGGCGAAGCTGGTCGCGGCGCTGGACACGCTGCCGCAGCACCATCGGGCGGTGATCGTGATGCGGGAGTTCGAGGGGCTGACGTACGAGGAGATGGCGCAGGTGATGCAGGTGCCGAAGGGGACGATCATGTCCCGGCTGTTCCATGCCCGGCATAAGCTGCAGAAGGCGCTCGCCGAGTTCGTGGACGGCGAGATCTCGGTGGTGTGATGGACGAGCGGCGGACCGGCAACGGGAACGAGCACCTCGACGAGGAGCGGATCGGTCTGGCGGCCGACGACCTGGAGCCGCTGGGCGAGGCCGACCGCCGGCACCTCGAGCTGTGCGCGGTGTGTCGGGCCGCGGTCGAGCGGCAGCGGGCGGTGTCGGGGCTGATGGCCGAGCTGGGCGAGTCGTACCGGCTGCAGGCGCCGCCCGGCTGGCCCGCCGCCTCGGCGATCGAGGCGTTGGCGCGTGCGCCGGAGCGCGAGACCGGGTGGCTCGACCGACTGGCGGGGCTGCTGCACGTCCGGCCGCGGGCCCTGGCCACGGTGCTGGGCGTCGGGCTGGCCCTCGCGCTGGTCGTCACCGGCGTGTTGGTGGCCGTCCAGCCCGCCAGCGAGGGAGCGGGTCCGTCGCCGGTCGCGGTGTCGGCGTCGGACGCCACGCCGGTCGTGGCGGTCCGGCCGGCGTCGCCGGACGCGGGCGTGGCGGCGTCCGAGGCGGGGATCGTCGCGGTGGCGCCGCCGGTGGCGCCGCCGACGGCGCCGCGCGAGGCCAGTTCGAGCGTCGTGGCGGTGGCGGCGGGGCGTGACGTGAGCTATGTGATGATGAACGTGCCGTACGACGGGGGTACGGCGACGGTGCTGTGGCTGTCCGCGCTGCCGGCTGCGGCTGCGAAGGCCGTGCTGTGAGCGGGCGGACGTGCGGGACGGCGGGGTGATGCGATGCGGTGGATGACGAGCGGAATCGGAGGGTTGGTGCTGGCGGTGGCGCTCGCGCTGCCCGCGACGGCGGCGGCCGACCGGGGCGCCTCGTGCACGTTGACGGTGGTGGAGGCGCACGACGGCGAGGCGGCGCCCTCGATGGACCCGCAGCTTGCGCCGCTGCAGTCGCTGCTCACCGTGCCGCCGTTCACGATCTTCAAGGTCTTCAAGCGGCTGTTCGTCAAGACCCTCGAGTTCGCGACCATCCCCCAGGAGCAGACGGTCGCCTTCTCCACGCCCGGCCTGGCGGGCCTCTCGGCCCGGATCACGTACTCCGGCTACTCGGCGCAGGCCGGCGACCTGCTGTTCGAGTTCAAGCTGTCCAAGGACGGCCAGACGCTGCTCGAGCCGACGATCCGCCTCTCCGGCGCGCCGCTGCCGCTCGTCGTGCCCTGGCCCGACCCGATGAACGTCCTGATCTTCGTCTTCCAGTGCTCCGCCGCCCCCGAACCTCCCGTCACGACCCCCTGAGTCCCTGACCCCTGGCCCCTGACGCTTTCTTGTCCTATGCTCGCGCCGCGCTCGACGGCGCGGGGCCCGGGCGCGGGGGCCAAGGAGGACGCGATGTCGTACCCGAACGAGTTGAAGTACACGAAGGACCACGAGTGGGCGAAGGTCGAGGGGAAGCTGGCGACCGTCGGCATCACGCAGTTCGCCGTCGAGCAGCTGGGGGACGTGACGCTGGTCGAGCTGCCGAAGGTCGGGACGGCGGTCAAGCAGGGCGAGGTGCTGGGGAACATCGAGTCGGTCAAGACGGTTTCCGAGCTGTTCGCGCCGCTGTCGGGCACGGTCAAGGAGGTCAACACCGCGCTGGCCGACGCGCCGCAGGCGGTGAACGAGGAACCGTACGGCAAGGGGTGGATGGTGCGGATCGAGCTGGGCGTGCCGGGCGAGGTTGCCGCGCTGCTGGACGCCGCGGCCTACGAGAAGCACGTGGCGTCGGAGGGCTGACCGTGCCGTACGTTCCGCACACCCGGGAGGACGTCGCGCGGATGCTGCAGGCGATCGGCGTCCCCGACGTCGAGAAGCTGCTCGAGGCGATCCCGAAGTCGGTCCGGCGCTCGAAGCCGCTCGACCTCCCCGCCGGGCTCGACGAGGTGGCGCTGGCGGAGCGGCTCGAGGCGCTCGCGGCGCGCTCCATCGGAGCGAAGCTGTCGTTTCTCGGTGCCGGCGCCTACGACCACCTGGTGCACCCGGTGGTCGACCAGCTCCTCGCGCGTTCGGAGATCCTCACGCCGTACACGCCGTACCAGCCGGAGGCGAGCCAGGGGACGTTGCAGGCCGTCTTCGAGTTCCAGACGATGGTCGCGGAGCTGTTCGGGCTCGAGGTGGCCAACGCCTCGCTGTACGACGGCCCGTCGGCGGCCGCCGAGGCGGTGCTGATGTGCCGGCGGCTGGCGAAGCGCGAGCGGATCCTGGTCTCGGCGGCGCTGCCGCCGCAGGTCAAGCGGACGATCCGGACCTACACGAGCAGCGGGGCGCCGGAGCTGGTGGAGGAGATCCCGTACGTCCCGGCGGCCGGCGCCGCGGACCTCGGGGCGCTCCGGGCCCGGCTGGGCCCCGACGTGGCCGCGGTGCTGCTCGGGTATCCCAACTACTTCGGCGTGCCCGAGGACCTCGAGGCGGCGGCGCGGTTGTGCTGCGACGCCGGCGCGTACCTCGCGAGCTACACCCCGGACCCGTTCGCGCTGGGCGTGCTGCGCCCGCCCGGTGCGGCGAACGTCGCCGTGGCCGTCGGGGAGGGTCAGCCGCTGGGCCTGCCGATGTCGTTCGGCGGGCCGGGTGTGGGCCTGATCGCCACGCGGACCGAGTTCGTGCGGCAGGTTCCCGGCCGGCTGGCCGGCGAGACGGTCGATACCCGCGGCCAGCGCGCGTTCGTGCTGACGCTGTCGACGCGCGAGCAGCACATCCGGCGCGAGAAGGCGACCAGCAACGTCTGCACCAACCAGGGGCTGTGCGCGCTGGGCGTGACGATGCACCTGTCGCTGATCGGCCCCGGGGGGTTCCGGCGCATCGCCGAGACGTGCCACGCCCGGGCCCGGGCTCTCGCCGCCCGGCTCGCGGCGCTGCCCGGCGTGCACCTCGCCTTCGCCGCGCCGTACTTCCACGAGTTCGTGCTGCGGCACGACGGCGGGAAGCTGGCGACCGCCGCCGCGAAGCTGGAGCGCGACGGCATCCTGCTCGGCGTGCCGCTCGCGCCCGACTTCCCGGAACTGGACGGAGCGTTCCTCGTCACGGTCACCGAACGGACCCGGCCGGCGGACGGCGAACGGCTGGCGGACGCGCTGCGGGCCGCCCTGGCCTGAGCGCACGGGAGGCGAACCATGGCTCGCATGTCGCTCTACATCGTGTCGGTCGCGACCGTGCTGCTCGGCCTTCCCGGCTGCGGCGACGAGACCTGCAGCCCGGGGTGCCGTGCCGGCTTCGAATGCTACTTCGGCGTCTGCGTGCCGGCGGCGGCGGACGGCGGCCTCGACGACGCGGCGGTGCACGAGGACGGAACCCCGCGCGAGGACGCGGGCGAGACGTCGCCCGAGACCACCGAGGACACCGACGGCGACGGAATCGCCGACCCGCTCGACAACTGCCCCACCGTCCCCAACCCCGATCAGGCCGACTGCGACGGCGACGGGCTGGGCGACGCCTGCGACGACGACGACGACAACGACGGCATCCCCGACACCGAGGACGACCCGCCGCCGCCGCACGACGAGGACGGCGACACGATCGTCGATGTCTGCGACAACTGCCCCGAGGTGTACAACCTGCCCCAGTTCGACACCGACGACGACCGGATCGGCGACGCCTGCGAATTCCCCGGCGACCCCACGCGCGTCTCCCGACGCCTGCGCTTCCTGTCGTTCGCCGAGTCGGCCGGCTGGGTTTCCGAGTCCGGCGAATGGTACCGCCGCGACGACATGCTGGGCCAGAGCCAGCCGTTCGCCGGCGCCAACGCCTACGACAACGCCTGGACCGGCGGCGACGACGTGATGGTCCGGACGGTCGCCACCTGGCTCGGCGGCTCGGACCCCACCTACCGCCTGGTCGGCGTGCTGCTGCGCGCCGCCGGCCTCCCCCTCAACTTCTACTACTGCTGCGCCGACGCCATCTCCGCCAGGGTCCAGATCTGGAGCTACGCCCGCGGGACGTTCGACCTCCTCGCCGATCAACCGCTCGCCGCCGACGTCGGGGACGGTGCCACCGTCCAGGTCGTCGGCGCAGCCTTCGGCGGACGCCTCGAGTGTTTCGTCGAGGGCGAGGCGGGCGCGGTCCTCGGATCCGCCGAAGCAGCGGCCGCCGCCGGGCTCTCGGGAGGCATCGGTCTTCGCACCTACGGAGCGACGGCCACCTTCGGATGCGTGACTGCCTACAGATAAGTCCTCTTTTGTTCCAGTTGGTTGAGTCTATCCTTGGGTCGTAGTGCCAAGGATTTGACACACATGGGCACCAATGTAGTACCATGTAACCAGGGGCCGTACCAGGCGGGCCTCGGGGTTGGATGGGGTGAGTGAGGTGAGACGATGATCACGGAGGAGCGAAGGGAATTCGGGGTCGATCGAGTTCCGGTTCGTCGTCCGGTTGCAATCTGTGCCGGTCGGCAGGGGATGGTGGTTCAAGGGGAAACCCTCGACCTGTCGCCGCGAGGGATGCAGGTCGCGGTGGGCGGAAGCCTGCAGGCGGGCGAGCATCTCGTGTTCCGCCTCGACCTGGGTCCCGAGTTCTCGACGGTGGTCGAGGGGGGCGAGGTGGCGTGGGTGGTGCCGTCGGGACCGACGACGACGGCGGGGGTGCGTTTTGTGGCGCTGCCGCGTCGGCCGACGGGGAAGTTGGACCCGGCGCCTTCGCCCGGGAAGCCCGAGTTCGCGCCTGGGGAGGAGTTGCGGGTCAAGGTCGGCGGGATGTCGCAGGCGTTGCGGGCCGAGTTCATCGACCAGGAGGGTCCGAACCTGCTGCGGTTCCGATGTCCGCTGCCGTTCCTCAAGCTGCGTTCGCCGGTGGTGGTGCACAGCGTGCAGGGGACGGAGGCGGTGTTCGAGGGGGAGGTCGGGGCGGTCGACATCTCGGCCACGGAGAACGACGGCGTTCCGGAGCTGGTCGTGACGGTGTGGAACGGGACCGGCGAGGGGGACGGCGAGTTCGTGGTGGTCGGGGCGCTCGAGTCGGCGGGGCTGCCGACGTCGTCCGGGCGGCCGGTCGTCCGGACGAGTCCTGCGGAGCGGTCGACGTGGACGGAGCCGGCGCCCGAGGACGGGGCGCCTCCGTCCGCGGGCCTGCCCCGCGACACGGTGGAGATCGAGCCGCTGCGGGAGCCGGAGGCTGCGGGACCGCTCGCGGAGGCGCCGTCGCCGAAGGCGAGTGGGGGAGCGGCGCGCGTGGCGATTCCGGCGCCGGCGCCGCCGGCGACGCCGGTGGAGCCGGTGGAGCTCGGGAGGCGGGTCGGCGCGGCGGTGTCGGGTGCGGGCCGGCGGTCGGTGGCCGTGATGGTAGGTTCGACCCGCGGCGCGCTGGGTCGCGTCGGTCCGCTCCTCCGGTCGTTCTTGGTGCTCGCGTTCGGCGGCGTGCGCGGCGCGGTCCGGCGGGTCGGGAGGCTGGTCGGCGGCGCCCATCGGCGCTGGCGCCGGTCGCGCCTGCCGCAGACCTACTCGGATGTCGTGGGTCGTCGCGCCCCGCGGCCGGCCAAGGCCGGCGGGAACAAGCTGGTGCATCGCGCGGCGGTGGCGATGGGCCTGGTCGGCGTGGGTCTGGCGGTGTGGGGTCTGTTCGGCGCGCGGGACGCGGACGGCAAGCGCACGGGCTCCGAGCCCGGGGTCGCGGCGGAGACGTCGGCGGGGGCGGCAGCCCCGGCGGGAGCGGACGAGCCGTTGCCGAACGTGCCGAGCGCCTGGCCGTCGGCGGGGGAGCTGCCGTCGGCCGGGGATGCGGCGTCCGCGGGCGCGCAGGATTGGGACGTCCCGTCGGCGGCACGGGAGGAGCCGGCGCCGGCTCCGGAACGGCCTGCGGCCGAGCCGGAGCGGGGGGGCGATCGGGAGGCGGCGACCGCACGGGGCGGCAAGCGCTTCACGATCAAGCTCGACGGGCCGCCGTTGCGCATTCGCGACTACGCGTTGCGGCAGCCGCCGGGGATCGTGGTCGACGTGATGGGTGCGGGACCCGAGGACGCCTCGGCCCCGATCATCGCCGGCAGCAACGCGGTGAAGCTGGTGAAGTCGTCGCCGCGGGACGAGGGAACGCGGTTCATCATCTACCTGCGCGCGCGGACGATGCCGCGCTACACGATCGACCCCGACGGCAACGGCTTCGCCGTCACGCTGCTCGACTGACCGACGGTTCTCGTTGCCGACTACGGCGGGGCGCCGCACGACGTCAGCGCGTCGCGCGCCTCGGCCGCCTGCGGCGGTATCGGGTCCCGGCCCGCGTATGCCTCGTGCGCCCGCTTGAGCAGCGGCAGCGCCTCGTCGCACCGGCGGTCCTCGGCCAGCATCGCGCCCAGGTACAGCGCGATCGCCGGATCCTGCGGCAGGCGGGCGATGCCGGACTGCAGCACCTCGAACGCCTCGTCCCGCCGACCGGCGCCGCGCGCGATCACCCCGAAGGCCAGCACCGCCAGCCGGAAGCCGTCGTCGTCGTCTCCCGCCCGCTCCACGCCGCCCCGGGCCGCGGCCAGCGCGTCATCGATCGCCTCGAGGTCCCGGAGGTCGAAGGCGGCGGCGGCGAGCGCCCGCGGGTCGGTCCCTTCGGCGACCACCGTCCGCAGCGTCTCGAGCGCCCCGTCGCGGCGGTCGGCCGCGACGAGCGCCCGCGCCAGCGACACCCGCACGATGTCGTCGCGCGGCGCCCGCTCCAGCGCCTGCTGCAGCGTCTCGACCCGCTCCTCGTGGCGACCCAGCGCCGCCAGCACCTCGCCGGCCTGGAGCAGGGCGTCGGGGCTGCAGTCGTCGAGCTCCGCGGCCTTGCGCAGGCTGGCCAGCCCTGCTTCCAGGTCGCCGGCCTGGGCCTGCTCGTAGCCCAGGTTGTACCAGGCCGAGGATTCCTCCGGGAACGCCTCGGTCAGGCCGGTCAGGAGCTCGATCGCCTCGTCGTGCCGCCCCAACTCGCCGAGGACCACGCCGAGGTTGTTGCGCGACTCGAACAGCGCCGGGTTGCGCCGCAGCGCCTCCTTGTAGTGGGTCGTCGCCCCGGCGAGGTCGCCCCGGGCCTGGCCGCAGACGCCGAGGTAGTGGTGCAGCTCGGCCGGCTCCCCCTGGTGCTCGGCCAGCAGCCGCTCCAGCATCGGCTCGGCGTGCGCGCAGTCGTCCCGCGCCACGTACTCGATGGCCTGGGCCAGCGAGAGTCGCGGCTCCCGCGGCGCACGGGGCTCCGACGGCCCCGACGGGCAGCCGGCGAGGAGCGGGAGGAGGGCGAGGAGCGGACGTAGCGGACGGTTTCGCAAGGCGGGAGACAAGCGGGGCTCCCGCGCCGCTACTGGGCCTCGGCTTCGAGGGCCGAGAGGTCGGGGAGCTCGTCGAGGTTCGGCATCAGCACGACCTCGATGCGCCGGTTCTGCTCGCGCCCCGACTCGCTGGTGTTGTCGCCCACCGGCTGGAACTCGCCGTAGCCGACCGCGCCGAGCACCGTCGGCCGGACACCGACCTCCTGCAGGAAGCGCACGACGGACAGCGCGCGCTCGGTCGACAGCTCCCAGTTGTCCTTGAACCGCCCGCTGCCCATCGGGACGTCGTCGGTGTGGCCGGCGACCTGGAACGTGCGGTCCGGGATCGTCATCAGGACGGCCGCCAGCTCGGAGAGCGTCTGGCGCCCCATCTCGGACAGCTCGGCCGAGCCGGACGGGAACAGCACGTTGCTGGCCATCTCGACGATCATCCGGCCGCCGACGAAGCGCACGCGCAGCCGGCCGGACTCGATCATCGCGCGGAACTTCTCGAGGGTCGCGCGGAAGGCGGCCAGCCGGGCGGCCTGCTGCTCCTGCTGCCGACGCGCCTCGTCGTACAGCCGCTGGATCTCCGTCAGGTTCGCCTCGAGCTGCCCGGCCTGGGAGAACAGGTCGCGGACCTGGCCCTGCAGGCTGTCGCGCTCCGTGGTCAGTTCGCCGATCCGTTCCTCGTCGGCCTGGATCTTCTGGTCGCGCTGCGCCAACTGGTCCTGCAGGTCGTTGATTTCGGCCAGCTTCGCCTGCCATTCCTCCTCGGAGTAGCCGCACGCCGTGGTTGCCAGCACGCCGGCCAGGCCCAGCACGACCACGAGATTCCACGTTCGCTTCGACATCGTTCTCCTCCTTCTGTCGTCCAGGACGCCGGGAGCCGGCCCCCCGTCCGGATGGGGGGCATGATGGTCGCTCGGTGCGCGGGATGTCAACCCCGGGTCGACGCTCCGGACCGACCCGACCCGGGTCAGCGGCGGGAGCCTGCGGGCGCCGGCGACTCGGCACCCGCTCCGCGGCCGCTTGCGGCCGGCGGGGGGACCGGCGCGGGGTCGGCGGGCCGGGTGGTGGCGGCTTCCTTGGCCGCCGGTCGCGGCTTCTCGGCCGGCGGCGCCGGTTCGCCGCGGGCCGTCGCGGTCGCCTTCGGG
>JAFGHH010000344.1 GCA_016930215.1 Deltaproteobacteria bacterium | reverse complement strand
TGCTCCGCCCCGACGGACGGCTCATGCTCGAGACGCCCGACCCGCGCGCGAGCTTCCGCTCGTTCCTGGCCGCCCGGACCGCGTGGTCGCGGGCCGAACGGCTGACCTGGATCTTCGGTCACGAGCAGCCCGGCGGCGGACATCGGATCCTGCTGCCGCCCGAGCTGCTCCGCGGGATGCTCCGCAACGCCGGCTTCGACCGGGTCCGCTTCGAGCGTCCGCGGACGCACCGTCACCGCGACGGCCTGCGGGTCGTGGCCCGCCGCGCCGACGATCCCGCCGCCCGGCTGCTCGCCGGGCTGCGCGCGCTGGCCGCCCGGACCCTGCCCCCGCCCGCCGGCCATCTCGAGGCGCTCGAGATCGAGCACGTCCTCGCGAAGGCCGCCGCACGAACCGCCCGGCATCGGAACGTCCGGAGCCTCGAGCGGACGGCGTTCGACCTGCTTCGGCTCTCGCCCGCTCTGGTGCCCGGCTGGCTCGCGGCGGCGGGACGGCTGGGCCTCCCGGTCCCCCGGCCCGTCGAGCGGCGGCTGGTCTCGCTGGCACGGCGCGCCGGGCGGAGCCGGTTTCCCGGCGCGCTGTGGGACCTGTTCCGGCACCGGACGATGCATCCCCGGGAACGCCCGGCGGACGGCTTCGAGCTCGTCCTGCGTGCGGCGGCGACGGTCTTGCGCACTGCCGAAGCCGACCCTTGTCTCGACCCGACCCGCGAGTTGCGGCGCCGCAACGGCCGCTTCCCGCGGTCGGACGTCGCCGCACTCCCGTTCACGCGCGACGGCGCCCAGCGCGAGATCGATGGCCTGCGGAATCGGGCGATCCGCGACCTCGGCGCCGGCAGGCCCCAGGACGTCCTGACACCGCTGCGGCGCGCGATCTGCAGCGGGCTGTGCGACCTGCACACCGTCTGGAACATGGCCGTCGCCCAGGCGCTGCTCGGCCGCCTCGCGCCCGCCGACGACTACTACGCGGCCGCACTCCGCTTCGGCGGACTGCCGCCCGCGGTGCGGCGGACGCTGCGCCTGGAACGCGCGGTCTGCCGGCTGCACGCGGGCGACCCCGACGGCGCGGCGACGCTCGTGCGCGGCCTGCGGGCGCCGGACACGGCGACCGCGCGGCGCCTCGCGGCGGTGCGACACGCGGCGCACGCGCTGCACCGCGGCCGCGCCCCGGTGCTGCCGCCGCTGCGCCGGGCCGCCGTGCGGGCGGGCGAGGGATTCCATGCCGCGTGAGACCGTCGCACCCAGGCCGCTCGACGCGCCTCTCTACGTGCTGTGGGAGATCACCCGCGCCTGCAACTTCCGCTGCCGCCACTGCGCCCAGGGCGGCGGGCCCCGCCGCACCGGCGAGCTGTCGACGGCGGAGGCGCTGGCGCTGTGCGACCACCTGGTCGATTGGGGGGTCGGCTCGGTCTGCCTGATGGGCGGCGAGCCGCTGCTGCGGCCCGACTGGCCCCGACTCGCCGAACGGCTGCGGCGCGCCGACCTCCCGGTCGGCATCGTGACCAACGGCTGGTTCCTCGACGAGCGGCGGGTGGCGCAGGTGGAGGCGCTCGGCCTCCAGCAGGTCTGCCTGAGCCTCGACGGCGCGACCGCGGCGGTCCACGACGACATCCGGCAAAAACCCGGCGCCTTCGCGCGGGTTCTCGGGGCCATGGACCGGCTGTCCGCCGCCGGCGTGCCCGACCGGAAGATCCTGACCGCGGTGAGCCGGCGGAACCTGGCCGAGCTGCCGGCGATCCTCGAGTTGCTGCTCGCCCGCGCGGACGGCTTCTCCTGGAGCGTGCTCGTCGCCAGCGTCCACGACCCGGAGCGGTTCGACCCGCTGGACGCCCTGGACCCGGCGGAGCACGTCGCCGTGGCGCGCTTCCTCAAACAGGCCCGCCGGCGCTTCGGGCGGCGCATCCAGATCGAAGGCAGCCACGGGCTCGGCTACTTCGCGGACGGTCTCCGCGACCGGGACCTGCACGACTGGGCCTGGCGCGGCTGCGTCGCCGGGATCGAGTCGCTCGGCATCCGCAGCGACGGCGACGTCCTCGGCTGCCTGGTGCTGGGGGACGAGTTCGTCGAGGGGAACGTCCGGCGCCGCTCTCCCGCGGCGATCTGGCGCGACCCGCGGTCCTTCGGCACCACGCGCCGGTTCCGCCGCTCCCGGCTGCGCGGGGCCTGTCGCGACTGCCGCTTCGGCGCGGTGTGCCGCGGCGGATGCGTCAACCGGGCGGTCGAGGGTTTCGGCCGGCCGTTCGAGGCGCCGGTCTGCCTGCGCCGGATGGAGCAAGGAGCACCCCGTTGAGGCACGGACTCCCGGTCGATCTGATCAGCGTCAACGTCGAGCTGACGCTCGCCTGCAACCTGCGATGCGTGCACTGCGGCTCCACGGCGGGACGTCCCCGGCCCGCGGAGCTGACGACCGCGGAGTTCCTCCGCCTGGTCCGGGACTTCCGCGCGATCGGATGCCGCGAGATGTGCCTGCTGGGCGGCGAGCCGTTGCTGCGCCGCGACTGGTTCGAGATCTGCGAGGCGGTCTGCGCCGCGGAAATGGACCTGGTGCTGATCACCAACGGCATGCTCGTCACCCCGGCCCTGGTGGAGCGGCTCCGCCGCCTCCCGCGCCTCGACCGGATCGGCGTGAGCCTCGACGCCGCGACCCCCGAGGTCCACGACCGGATCCGCGGCCGGCAGGGGTCGTTCGACGCGGCGTGGCGCACGATCCGGCTGCTCGTCGAGGCCGGCTTCGAGGTCGGCGCGATCACCACCGTCTCGAAGTGGAACCTCGGCGAGCTGCCCGGCCTGCGCGACCTGCTGCTCGGCCGCAACGTCACCTGGCAGCTCCAGACCGCGACCCCCCAGGGCGGACGCTTCGACCGCACGCTGGCCCTCACGCCGCGCGAGTACTACCGCGTCGGACGGTTCATCTCCGAGTGTCGCCGCCGCCACACGGTGGACGAGCTGCCGGTGGCCGGCGCCCACGGCGTCGGCTACTGCTCGTCGGTCCTCGGGCCGGTCGGCGAGCTGCCCGACTGGCACGGCTGCGCCGGCGGCCTGGCCACGCTCGGGATCACCAGCGACGGCGGCGTCAAGCCCTGCCTGTCCCAGCCCGACGACCGGCTCGTCGGCAACATCCGGACCCGGCCGCTGGCCGAGATCTGGGCGGACGACTCGCTGTTCCGTCGCACCCGCCGCTTCCGGCTCGACATGCTGCGGGGGTTCTGCCGCGACTGCGAGCACGCCCGGACCTGCCGCGCGGGATGCCCGAACGTGGCGATCGCCGCCAGCGGCTCGGACGGCGACAACCCGTTCTGCTTCCACCGGATCGAGGTGGAGGAAGCGGCGCGGCGCCGCGGCCGCTCCGCGCGCCGTCCGCCGGTCGCCGCCGATTCCGCCCGGCCGCCCGGCCTGACCGCGACGCTGCTGCACCGGTCGGGCCCCGACTTCGAGCGCCTCCGGGAGGAGCTGGCCGACAAGTACGGCCGGACGGTCGACTCGTTCGGCGACCGCGACACGCTGTTCGTCGGCGTGCGGGAGCGGGGACGATTGTGCGGGTTCGGGATCTTCGAGGACGAGAAGAACCTGCGCCGGCACGTCGGCAATCCGCTCGACCTGGAGCTGGCACGCGAGCTGCTCGAACGGCGGGACATCGCACTGTACCGGGTGTCGCTGCTGCACGGCTTCGAGGGACCGGAGCGCCTCGCGGAGATCGCCGCGGCGGCCGTGGAGGGGGCCGACGCCGCCCTGGCGCGCCGGCACCCGAATCGCTGCCTGCTGATGAGCCACCTGATCCGGGGCAACGCCATGGCCCGGCCGCTGTACCGCCGCCTCGGGTTCGTGCCGCAACGCCGCCGGACGACGCTGTACGAGTTCGACCTGCGGCCGTTCGCGACGGGCGGCCCGGGTCCCGTGCCGCTGCCCGCCGACCTCGCCGTCCGCTTCCTCGACGAGACGGCGCCCGTGCCGGTGGAGAAGCTGGCGGCCTGCTACTCGCGCGTCTTCCTGCACCGCGGCGCCGTCTCCGGCCGCTCGTTCGCCGCGATCCTCGCCGCCGACGACTTCGCTCCCGAGCTGTCGATGGTCGTCACGGAGGTCGCGAGCGGCGACGTGGTCGGGTTCCTGCTGGCCGAACGCCCCGAGCCCGGGGCAGTGCTGGTCGCCGCCGCGGGGCTCGACCGGCGGTGGCGCCGGCACGGCCTGTCGCTGCACTGCTTCCCGCTGTTCTGCGAGCGGGCCGTGCGCGAGGGGCGTCCGACGGGCCGCTTCGTCACCGGCCGCCGGCGCGTTGCGCACCTGACCCAGGGCTACCTCGGCGCCGTACGCGTCGATTCGCTCGGGTGGCTGCTCCGCTGCCGCAGCGACGAGACCGCCGCCGGCAGGAGGAGGACCGCGACCGCCGCCCAGAAGGCGAGGTGACCCCACCCGCCGAGCCGCTCGAGCGCCACGCCGTATACCCAGACGCCGAACCAGACGATCAACGCCGCGCTGAACGCGAAGGCGACCGGGGCGTAGACCAGGAACACGGCCCGCTCGAGCCGCCCGACCGGTTCCGCCTCGGCGCCCCGCAGCCGGGCCCACAGGTAGCGGAACGCGCGGGACCGGAGGTTCGGGATGCCGAGCCCGTCGCTGAGCAGGTAGTAGCCGTCCAGGCGGATCAACGGATTGAGGTTCACCAGCGTCTTGATCCCCGAGGTGGCGGCGATGCCGGCGGCGCACCAGAACACCGGCGTTCCGGGCTCCGCCGCGAGCCAGACGAACACCGCCGCCGCCCACAGGGCCGCCTCGAGGAACGGACCGGCCCCCAGCACCCACAGCCGGCGCCCGCGGTCCGCGATCATCCACGCGTCGGTCACGTCGCAGTACGCGCACGGCTGGAAGTAGTACAAGACCAGCCCCAGCTCGTGGACCTCGCCGCCGAAACGCCGGCACGCCACGCCGTGCGCCGTCTCGTGCAGGGCGATCACGACCAGCGCGGGGATCCACAGATAGAGCAGCTCGGGCCAGGCGAGCAGCCGCTCCGCGTCGGCCCGGAGCGCCGCGACGTTCGCCACCGCCAGCACCGCGGCGACGACCACCGCAAGGCCGCCGACGACCACGAACACCGGATGGAACAGCGGGCCGGCCAGCCGAGCCAGCCGGCCGAGCAGCCGGTTCGGGTCGCCCAGCGGCAGCCGCAGGAACAGCGGGCTCGAGCGGCGCGGGCGCGGCGCCGCGGTGGCCACCCCGCCCTCCAGCAGGCCGAGACCGTCCAGGTCCTCCAGCAACTCCTCGAGCTCCTCCGGATCGAGTGCTTCCTCGTCCGCCCCATCCCCCGCGGCCGCCTCGGCGGCGGTGCGGGTCCCGTCCAGGCGCTGCGCCAGCCGCCCGCTACGCTCGTCGAGGCGGAAGTAGCGGTCGGCGCGCGGGTCCTTGACGACCCAGGCCGCGCCGGAGACGTCCCGCTGCTCGGACCAGACGAGGTCGGCGCGGACCCGCGGCCGCGAGGGTCGCGGTCCGTCGTGCTCGGGGCCGGGCGCCGGTTCCGCCATGCACCGATCCATAGCGCGAAACGGCGGGCGGGCGAAGTTGCGGGACGACGGACCGACGGTCGGCGGGTCAGTCCGCCTTCACGAGCGCGTAGGTCAGCGTGTCCGCTTCGATCGCGAAACGGACGGTCGGGAACGTGTGGCCCGTCGCCGTCACGGTCAGCTCGTACGGATCGTCCGCGGCGCGCGGCGGCAGGTTGACCGCGAAGAAGAGCGACTGGGCCGGGTCGGTCCCCGTGCGGGTGGTGTCGCCGACGTCGGTGGTGCTGAAGTAGACGAGCTTGTAGTCGGCGCCGGACACCGCCGGGGTGATCGAGACCGTCGCGTCCCCGATGAAGCCGGTGACGGGCGGGTCGGCCGTCGGATCCCAGGTGCAGATCAGGCCGGCCAGCAACCCCTTGGCCGGGTCCACCGTCACGTCCCACATGGCCGGGTCCGCAACACGGGTCACCAGGTCCCGCGTGGCCGTCACGAGGAACTCCACTTCGCCCTCTTCCACCGCGAACAGCCGGCTCAGCCCGTCGTAGTGACCGGTCAGCCCGGTCGCGCGCAGCATGATCTCCGCGCCCACCGGCAGGTCCGCCAACGCGAACTCGCCTTCGGAATCGACGGAGCCGGCCGTCGCCGTGACCTCGGTCGCCAGCCCGACAGTGCTCACGGTCGCACCGTTGCCCCAATCCATGCCGAGCGGGGGAGTGATCAGCTCGGTGTAGTAGTAGGTCCAGACCACCCCTTCGAGCGTCGTGGGCACGACCGCGCCGTCGTCGGCGGGCGTGTCGGTGACGTCCGGCTCCACGTCCGGCTCCACGTCCGGCTCCACGTCCGGCTCCACGTCCGGCTCCACGTCCGGCTCCACGTCGGTGTCGCCGTCGTCGGGGACGGTCGTGTCCTCGGTGACGTCGGCGTCCCCGCCCGTGTCGGTCGTGCTGTCGTCGTCGCCGCACCCGGCGACGACGGCCAGCGCGAGCAGTCCCACGGCCCACCATGCAACGTTCCTGTTCCACATCATCGTGTTTCCTCCTTCTTCCGTTCGTCCGGGGTTGGTGTAGCCCGCAAATCCCGTCGTGTCAAGGAAGGGGCGTCAATTCCGTCATGAATCCGGGGACGAAGGCGGTATCCGGAGGCGGACCGGATCCGGCTACGCGGTGGGGTCCAGCACGCGGCCGAGGAACAGGATGGTCCCGGTCTCGACGTCGCGGATCAGGAACAGGAACGGGCGGTCGAGCGTCACGACCTTGGGCTCGGGCGGAATCGACGTGCGGCCGTCCATCACGACCGCGGTGGCCGCCGCGGCCTCCGTCCCGGTCTCGTCGACTCCCACGAACGCCTTGTGGATCACGCGGGTGATGTACAGCTCGTTCAGCGGCTCGATCCCGCCGAAGTCGGCGAGCGCGTCGTCGAACGCGTCGGGCATCCCCATCGCCACGAGCAGGTCCTTGACCTCGAAGCCGACGGTGAAGGTGAACTTCGGCATCGTCAGCGCGACCGGCCCGCCGCCGACCAGGCCGTCCAGGACCGCCGCCAGCCGCAGCGGGTCGAGCCCCGACTCGAACGCGCCGAACGTCCCCTCCGCCGGCAGCACGACCACCATCGAGACCCCGTCGCCCTCGTACGGCAGCTCCACCGCCTGCCAGCCGTCCCCCTCGGCGTAGGGGAAGTCGGCCTCGAGGTGCATCAGCTCGGCGTCCGCGCTCGAGCCGTCGAGCCGATGGAACGGCCCGGGACGGGTGGCCGCCGGGTCGAACTGCGTCAACCACGAGGCCTTGAAGTAGATCGCGTTGGTCAGCACGAGGCGCGTCAGCGGCGTGATCGCGCCCATCGGCAGCAGGTCGAGGATCCGATCGTGGGTCTGCAAGGCGACCCAGTCGTTGATCGTGAGGCGGCCGCTTTCCGGGTCCCCGGCGAAGTCGAGCAGCCGCATCCCGGCGCCGTAGTGGGCCGAGATCAGGTCCAGGTACTCCGTCAGGAACTCGTAGCCGGTCTGGCCCCAGAGCTGGTTCACGACGCTGAGCTGGAAGGCGTCCTCCTCCCCGCCGAGCGCGTCGAGGTGCAGGTCGAGGGCGTTGAAGGCGGGGTGCAGCCGCTCCGGCGGCAGCGTGAAGTGGAGCGTCTCGGCCATCTGCCGCGCCGTCTCCTCGCGCGCCCCGCCGAAGGTCATCGCCAGCGCCTCGGAGAGGCTCAGCGGCGAGAAGAACAGGTTGCCGTCCTCCTCCGCCAGGCGCCCGTACAGGTCCAGCCCGAACGCGGTGTTCCCCTCGACCACCGCCTCCAGATCGCCCGGCAGGACGTCGGGCGTGGTGTCGCGGGGCACCGAGGAACGCAGCAGCTCCCCGTGTTCGACGTCGTCCGTGACGCAGCCGGGGACGAGGGCCGCGGCCAGGGCGAGCAGGCCGACGGTCCGGCGGGCGAGACCGAGCGTGGTGCGAGGTGACATGCGGGTAGTCATCTGTGTCCTCCTCCAGTGGGCGGGTGCGTCCTGTCGTACCCGGCGACCGTGTGTTCAGCAACACCCGTGCCAGCCGTTCGGCAACGGCCTCCCGCGTCCGTGCGCCGACGACCCGACGGAATTCTCTAGCGTTCTCAGGTCACTGGCACTCAACCTCTGTTCCGGTCTCAAGACCAGAAGCGGAGTCGGTCGAATCGAGGCCTGGCACGCCCTGGCACGAAGACGACTCCTCGGAAGTCACGGTGCAACGGCGGGGTTCGAAGGCACGGGCAGCGGTCAGCCGCAGTCGGCGTAGGCGATCAGGTCCGGGGTGGAGGCGTCGCAGCCGGCACCGACGACGCTGGGGCACGCCGCGTACCATCCTTCGCTGCGCGTGCCGACGAAGCGGCATTCCGCGGTGCAGCCGTCGCAACGCGCGTTGCAGTAGGCGACGCCGGTGCAGCCATCGACCCAGGCGGTACGGCCGGTGCCGGTCCGCTCGCAGATCGGGACGCACGAGGTGCCGCCGCACTCGCCGACGTAGTCCAGGGCGACGCCGGCGGTCAGCCGGTCGCAGTCGTTGCCGTAGGTCACGCCGTCGCAGCCGCAGACGGGGTCCCACACGTCCAGGCAATCGCTTGGTCGCGCGACGCACGTCCCCACGGCGTCCAGGGCGCAGTCGTGGAGGTCGCAGACGTAGCCGGGGTCGCAGAGGAGGCCACCCATGCCGCCGCAGCGGGTCCCGCCGCACTCGCCCTCGTGGTCGAGGGCGGCGCCGGCGGAGAGCCGCATGCAGTTGTTGCCGTAGGTCACGCCGTCGCAACCGCAGACCGGCGCGTAGATCGAAGGACAGGCGCCGCCCGGGTCGGGGACGCAGGTGCCGGACGCGCCGTCCAGGCACGACCGGACGTCGCACACGAAGCCGGTCGGACAGGCGCCGCCGGGCCAGGGCCCGCACGACGGCGGCCACATCTCGGCTTCGCCGTCCACGGCGTCGGGCGGTGCGTCGGGCAGCAGGTCCGGGGGGGCGTCGGGCGGGGTGTCGGTCTCGCCCGCGTCCTCGACGCCGGCATCGTCGTC
>JAFGHH010000040.1 GCA_016930215.1 Deltaproteobacteria bacterium | reverse complement strand
GTGAACCCGAGCGAGACCGGCGAGTAGACCCCCCAGCCGTCCAGACCGTCGATCTTCGTGCGCGCGCTCACCTCCATCTCGGTGAGGGCGATCCTCGAGGCGTTGACGCGGCGGCCGGTCGGCGAGTTGGGGTCGGGGCGCGTCGCCGCGTCGTTCGGCAACGGCACCTCGGGCAGCGGCTTGGCGAACAGGTCCCACTTCACCACCGGCCCGTTGCCCTCCTGGCGGTCCGGCGTGCCGAGCGAAGCGGGCACGCCGCCCCCGTCGCACGCCGCCAGCGTCGCGGCCAATCCGAGCGTCAGGATCTTCGTCGTGATGCGCATCGTCGTTCTCCCTCGCCCCAGCCGCTAGAACTTCATCGCGACCCGGCCCTCGAGGAGCCAGATCGGGTCCAATTCGTTCCCGTCCGCGTCGGCGAACGCGTCCCCGGGGAACAGACAGCCGAACTGCAGGCCGCCCTGCAACTCCACGAGCCGCAGCGGCACGAAGAAGTCCACCGCCGCGTCGAGCTCCACCCCCAGGTTCCGCCCGCCGGGCGACCCACCCATGAAGTTCGCCGGCACCCCGTTGACCTTCTGCTCGAACGGGCTCACCACGTCCGACGTGGCGTAACCCCACAACACTCCCAGCGAGCCCCGGAACCACGACCACGGCCGCGCCTGGAACGTCGGGTTGAGGTACAGCGCGCCCGACACGCCGCCGTTCGTCGACAGCATGTCCAGCCCCGGCACCGGCTCGCCCGTCAGGTCCGGACTGCCCGCCAACGTCGCCGCCCGCGCGTACTGCCAGGCCCACAACTCCTCGAACATGATCAGGCCGACGTTGTAGTCCGGGTCGAACGTGAACCGCAGCTGCCGGTCGTCGTAGACGTTCGCATCCCCCGTCGCCGCCCCCAGCTCGAGCTGGATGAAGTACTCGTCGATGTAGTCGGCCGTCGCCCGCACCGCACCGCCCAGCTGCAGGATGTCGTGCTCCGGCGCCGTCAGCGACCGCGCCGCGTCGGTCGTGCCGAAGACCCCGATCCCCTCCGCCGCCACCTGCAGGTCCCACGACGGCGCCAGCTCGAACGTCCAGTCGCCGGCCAGGTCGATCGCGACCACCTCGAGGTGATCACCGTCGTCGAAGGTCTGGTTGCGGTAGGCGACGTACATCCCGGCCGAGTTCCCCTCCTCGGCGTACCGCAGCGCGAAGATCCCCTGCCACGCCAGGTCGCCGTTCCACAGGTCGGCGAGATGGTCGCGGTACACCAGGTCCGCACCCAGGATCGCCACCAGGTCCTTCCAGAACGTGTCGGTCACCGTGTTGAGCGGCTTGGTCGCGAACACCACCCGCTCCACCAGGTCGCCGTAGCGGTTGTAACCCCAGGTCTGCGGCCGGTCGCCGTCGTTCGCCAGCAGCCCCAGGCCCCAGTTCGATGCCTGCTGCCCCGCGCGCAGGATCCCGTAGCCGGTGTCCCACTCCACGTACAACTGCCGGAAGTCGAACGGCCGGATCCCCACCAGCTCGCCGCTCGAGCCCTCCTCGCCCGCCGGCGCCTCGCGCATCCGCGGCTCCAGCGCCGCGTCGACCCCCGACGTCGAGTCGCCGAAAATCGTGCCGGTCATCACGTCGAACTGCCCGCGGATCTTCACCGACGAGATCGACAGCTCCGGCGTCGCCCGCAGGCGGCTCCAACCGTAGAAGTTCTGCCCCAGGTTCTGCCCGTACGGCCGCTCGTTCGCCGGATCGGCCGGCCCGAGCGGCATGTCGCCGAGCCCGAACATCGAGAGCTGGTAGTAGCCGGGAATGGCGACGTGCAGCCGACCCGTCTCCCCCTCGATCTCCACGTCCGCCTCGCCGGCCTCCCCGGCCGTCTCCCCGCTCGCCTCGCCGACCACCGTGTCCGGCTCGGCGGTCCCGCCGCCCGCCAGCAGCAGCTCGCTCGAGGAACCGGCTTCCTCCGTCGGCCCCTCGACGACCGCCTCCGCGGACTCGGTCGCACCGACCTCCGCCGTCACCGCCTCCGCGGACTCGGTCGCACCGACCTCCGCCGTCACCGCCTCCACGGACTCGGTCGCACCGACCTCCGCCGTCGCCGCCTCCACGGACTCGGTCGCACCGGCCTCCGCCGTCGCCGTCTCCGCAGACTCGGTCGCACCGACCTCCGCCGTCGCCGTCTCCGCAGACTCGGTCGCACCGGCCTCCGCCGTCGCCGTCTCCGCAGACTCGGTCGCACCGGCCTCCGCCGTCGCCTCCGCGGTCGCGGCCGGCTCCGCGGTCGCTTCCGCCGTCTGTGCATCGGCCGTTCCGGCCGCTGCCGCCGTCGCCAGGACCACGAACACGGCGCCTCGCAGGCATGGATTGAAGCACCAACGTGCTGCGCGTCGCTTCATGAATCTCTCCTCACTCCCTCGGGTGCCACGACCCCGCGACGGTCCCGACCACGAGAGTCTGTACGGGCGCGAACTATACGGTGGGAACTCCGCGAAGTCAAAGCGGACGACACGCACCCCGACGCCAACCGCAAGCGCCGCCTTCGCTCGCACGACCACCACTCGACACCTCGCCTCGCCACCCCATCGCACTACCTCACCTCGCACTCCATCGGACCGTGCCGTCACCACTCCCCTCGCACCTCCCACGACCGCCACGGCCGCTCGCCTCCCAGTCCCAGTCATTGCTCACCCCACATCAGGACCAAGGTAATCGCTCGACCGACACGACAACACTTCGGTCCATAGGCAGCTACGAGGTACGACTCCGACGCCTTTTCCTTGACAACTCTGGAATTCTGGTGAATACCCCGGCCGGATCGCGGAACGACGCGCATCCAGCGGGTGGCGGATGTGCAGGAAGGAGAATCGAAGATGTCGACCAGGTTGTTCGGAATCGCTCTCGGAACGGCGCTGCTGGCCGGAGTGGTCGCGTGGGGCTGCGGCGGCGACGACGATGGATGCGCGCCCGGCGAGCAGACCTGCGACGGGCACTGCGTGAACCTCAGCACCGACTTCAACAACTGCGGCGGCTGCGGCCGCACATGCCCGGCCGGCACGTTGTGCCAGGCCGGCGACTGCACCTGCTCCGGCGGCCTGACGCTGTGCGGCACGACCTGCGTGAGCACGCAGGGCGACCCGGCGAACTGCGGCAGCTGCGGGCACGTCTGCGCGCCGGGCGAGTACTGCCGGGCCGGCGTCTGCACCTCGGAGTGCACGCCGATCGACGAGGTCTGCAACAACCAGGACGACGATTGCGACACGGTGATCGACAACGGCGTTTCCCGCTCCTGCGACACGCCGTGCGAAGTCGGGACGCAGACCTGCACGAACGGCATCTGGGGCGAGTGCAGCGCCCGGTCGCCGACCACCGAGGTCTGTGACGGCGTGGACAACGACTGCGACACGGCGACGGACGAGGGGGTCGGCACGACGTTCTACCGCGATTCCGACGCCGACCTGTACGGCGACCCTGCGGTGACCCAGGTGGGCTGCGCCGCGCCGCCGGCGGGCTACGTGACCAACGACGACGACTGCGACGACACGGACCGCCTGGTCAACCCCGGGGTTCCCGAGAACTGCGCGAACACGATCGACGACGACTGCGACGGCTCGACCGACAACGGCTGCACGTGCGCGCCGACCGGCGGCACCGAGGCGTGCGGCCACAGCGACACCGGCGAGTGCTCGCTCGGGAGCCGCACCTGCACCGCCGCCGGCTGGGGTCCCTGCACCGGCGCCGTGATGCCGGCGACCGAGGTCTGCGACGGGCTGGACAACGACTGCGACGGCGCCACCGACGAAGCGCTCCCGCCGGACGTCTACGAGACGAACGACACCTGCGCGCAGGCGCGCGCCCTGCCGCGGGCCGACGAGGGGTACTCCACCGACCCGCTGACGATGGTCACGGACGCCACGCTGCTCAAGACCGACGGCAGCGCGGACGTCGACTGGTTCACGGTCGAGGCTTCCGAGTGGTCGCACCCCGACTGCGGCTGGCCGTGGGAGTTCCTGCCCCAGTGCTACTTCGTGCTCGAGATCAACCTCACCCCGCCCCCCGGCGCCACGCACACCAACTGGCGGATGTGCATCTACGCCGGCGACGACTGCACCGACCTCGGCACCGAGTTCTGCACCGACGCGGCCGACTGGAACGCCACCGCCGGCGCGTACCAGATGGCGCTCGCCTGGGAGGGCACCTGCTACCTCGACGACTCCTGGACCTTCCGCGTGAAGGTCGATTCGACCGGCTCCCCGGCCTCGTCCTGCACGCCGTACCGCCTGGGCTACCGGTTCTACTTCGAAGGCGGCGCCGGCGAGATCTACTGCGAGTAGCCGTCGACCGACCGCGGAGGGCCGCCCACCGCGGCCCCGCGAACCCGCTCTCACCGCACCGGCAGGATCGTCTCGAGGTAGGGCCGATCGTCGCGGCACCAGGTCGCCGGCGAGAAACCCGGCAGCTCCGCCCGCTCGCCGAACGGCCGGTACGACCCGGCGTCCATCAGGCAGCCCTCCCCGGGCGGCTCGTGGTGGACCAGGTATGCCGGGCCGTACGGGTTCGCCAACCCGAGGCTGTGTCCGAACTCGTGCGCGGCGGTGTCGCCGATCACGTTCCCCAGCGCCCGCACCGCCGCGGCGATCTCCGCGGTGCGCGCCGGGTCCGGACCGCCCGGGTACTCCCCGGCCACCACCTCGCGGTTGCGCACCGGGTCGAAGAGCCGGTCGAATTCCGGATCGCTCACCCCGTCCGGGCAGGTCTGCCCCGCCGGCGGATGCGACGACCAGCACAGGAACGATTCCACGAACACGCCGCCGAACCCCGGGTAGCCGTCCTCCTGCACCTCGGCGTTCGTGCCCCCCACCCGGTCGTGGAGCCGCAGGTTGCCCACGTCCTTGCCCGGCGTGTTGTCGTAGCCGAACAGGCCGCGTCCGTTGGGGTCGGGGCCCCCGATCTCCAGGACGGCGTAGCCGCCGGGGTAGTAGTCCTCCGGCTCCGTCTCCCGCGCCTCGACGTGGATGCCCTCGTAGGTCCGGCGGAACTTGTCCAGCACCTGCGCCCGGACCTCCGCCTCCACGGCCCGCAGCCCGAACAGCCGGATCGTGTCGGAGAACGCCGCCTGGAACACGATGTGGACCACCTGCTTCGTCGGGCCGAGCGCGATCTCCAGCGGCATCCCGAGCCCCTCGACCAGCTCGGCGCCGTACCGCAGCACCGGCGTGGCCGTGCCGCGGAACGTCCCCCAGGCGAAACCGAAGTCCTCCGCCGCCAGCTCGCCCCCCGTCGCCACCGGCACGACCACGTACTCGGCGTGCCCGCCATCGACGAACCGCGGCACCAGCTCCAGGTCCGTCACCGTCGTCGCGGAGCCGCCGTGGGGCGTCGCCGTCCCGTCCAGCCGCACCGTCAGCGTCTGGTCGGACGCCCCACCGATGAACCCCGCCCCCAGCAGCGTCACGATCGAACCCAGCGACGGGTTGGCCGGCGAGAGCCCGGTGATCAGCGAGCGGCCCACCGTCAACGTGACCGCCAACGGCGCCGACGACTCGACCGCGCCCGTGGCGTGCCGGTTCTCCACGACCAGCGAGCCCTCGAACACCCCGGGGGCGATCCCCGCGATCCGCGGCGAGTACGCGAACCCCGCCCGCGTCCGGTCGTGCGGTTCCACGAGCGTCGTCGGCAGCCGCACGGCCGTCACCGCCCGCGACGCGCCCCCGCCGTCCGGCCGGAACGTCCCGTCCAGCACCACCTCGCTGGTCCCCTCGAAACCCTCGAGGAACCCGTCGCCGGTCAGCAGCACGATCGCGTTGAGCGTCACGGCGGCGGGCGACACGGAGCCGACCCGCGGCGTCGCCACCACCGCCAGCTCGAACTGGACCGGCAGGCTCGATTCGCGCACCGTCCCGTCGGCCGCCCGCTGCCGCAGGCCCACGTCCCCCACGAACCGCCCACGGTCCGCCGCGAACCCGGCCTGCAGGTCGACGTCCACCTCGTACCGCGCCAGCGTCGCCGACTCCACGTCCGCATCGACCTCCACCTCGACCGGACGGCCGTCCAGCGTGCCGCGGAACACCGCCCGCAGCACCCCGCACTCGGCGAGGAACCCGGTCCCGGACATCTCGATCAATGACCCCGGCAGCAGCGTGTCGGCCAGGCGCACCGCCGCCACTCCCGGCCCGTCCCGACAGACGTCCGGACCGCCGTTGCCGTTCTCCGGACAGCCCGCCAGCAGCGCCGCCGCCGCCAGGCCGGACCCGAGGCTTCTCAGTAGCACCACGGGGCCGACGTGCCGGGAGCCAGGCAGACGAATTGCCATGCGCCCTCCATGTCCTCCGCACACTCGCAGACGTACCCCTCGGCCAGCCGGCACAGGTCGTCGCTCGCCAGGCAGTCCTTGACGCAGGTGCCCGGCGAACCGTCCACGGAAACGCACTTCGAGCCGCTCGGGCATTCCGCACTGCGGTCGCAACCCTGCACCGCGCAGTAGCCGCCCCGCCACGGCAGGCAGATCCGCGCCCCCGCGCAGCTGCGGAACGACGTGCAGGCGTCCCCGCTCAGCCCCGAGCCGCTCAGCGCGCACCCGGCGCCGGCGGCGAACACCTTGCACGCGTAGCCGCTCCGGCACTCGCTCGACGACCCGCACGGATCGACGCAGTCGCTCGCGCCCCCGGTCCCGCCCGCCTCCGGACAGAACGTGCCGGACGGACAGGTCGAGGCCCCCGGCGTGCAGGCGTCGTCGACACATCCCGTCCCGTTGCAGATCGTCCCCGACGGGCACGTCAGGCTCGACGTGCACCCGGCGCTCCCGCCGAGGTCGTACGACACCAGGTACGCCGCCTCGGCCCCGCGGTAGCCGAACACCCGGATGTAGTAGTCCCCGTTCGCCGGCAGGTCGGCCTCCAGGTGCTCGGTGTCGGAAATCCCGGCGGACGACGCGAGCCGCCGCAGGCCGTCCGTGTCGTACAATTCGAGGTCCAGATCCCCCGTGCCTTCGATCACCAGGTCGACCAGCGCCCGGCGACCCGCCTCGCCGTCGAACACGAACCAGTCCTCGTCGCCCGAACAGACCTGCCCGTCGGTGATGTCGCCGGGGAGGTACAGCGGGGTGGCGGTCCGCCAGTCGTCGTTGTCCTCCATCGCGTCGTCGGTGCAGCAGGAGCCGCCGACCAGGTCGACCATCAGGTTGTACGGGCTCTGGTCGTCCAGGATGCCGTAGACCTCGACGTAGTAGGTGCCGGCCGTCACGCAGACCGCGATCCGCTCGGAACCTTCGATCCCCTCCGAGACCCGCATCGGCGTGCCGTCATCGCGCAGCAGCATCAGGTCCAGATCGACGGCCCAGGCGTCCCAGCCATCGATCTCCACCTCCAGGTTCCCCGAGCCGCCGGCGGACACCCGGTAGAAGTCCGAATCCCGCGGACAGATCTGCAGCCCGGTGTAGACGTCCGGGGTGATCGACGTGGCCGCGGTCCGCGTGTCGTTGTCCTCGAAGCGGTCGTCGGTGCACGGTCCCGTCGTGCGGCAGCTCAACCCCTCCGGCACGCAGGACTCGACGCTGCCGCCCTCCACCGTGGTCACGGTGCGGCACGTCGCGCCGGCCGGACAGGCCGGGCACGCCGCACCGCAGAACCGCGTCACCCCCGCGATGCACTGCCCGGAATCGCACTGCGCGCTGGAACTGCACGTCTCGCAGTACCCGACCCGCTCGGTCCCCGAGCCCGCGGAGACCTCGAACTGGCGCAGCGACGAGTCGGTCCGATGGTCGCAGCCCACCCCGGCCGGGTCGTCGTTGTCCGTCGCCGAGATCACGTAGTAGATCGTCCGCCGCTCGCCCGCCGGCAGGTCGAGGTTCGGGATCGAGGCGTGGTAGTTCTCCCCGCCGTCGGCCAGGAACACCACCTGCTGGAACGCCGTCACGTCCGGCTTCAGCGGGTCCTCCGGCGGGTCGGTCGCCCAGTAGAGGATCGGCGCGTCCTTCAGCCCCAGGTCGTCGCGGACCACGGCGACGACGCGGTAGTCGAGCGACGTGGCGAGCACGTCGGGCGGCGGAGGCGAGCTGGACACGATCTCCGGTCCCGTCCCCGTGCACTCCGTCCGCCCCTCGCCCCGCAGCACGATCACGTAGTCGTGCGACACCGGCTCGTGCGCCTCGTCCCGTGCCGCCAGCGCCAGCGTGTAGCGGTCCGACGCATCGACCTGCGCCGGCGTCGGGCACCACCGCCAGTCCGCCTGCTTGCCGCTCGGCGTCAGCGTCCCCCCCTCGACCCGCGGGTCCCGCTCGAAGATCTGGATGCTCGCCGGCAGCGAGTCGTCGTCCTTCACCTCCACGTGCACCGTCACGCACGGGTCGCGCGTCAGGTCGTACGTGCCGCCCGCGCCCGGCTGGATGAACACCGGCGCGCTGTTCGCCTGCTGCACGTTGATCACGATCGTCTCGCTGTCCGACGCGTCCCCCGCGCTCGCCCGGATCGTGCACTGGTGCGCGCCGACGTGGGACGCCAGCGGCGTCCAGCGGAACCGCCCGCCGCTGCCGCCCAGGCTGTAGATCTCCGCCCCGCTGTCCGCCAGGTCCGGCATCGAGAACGAGAACGACAACGTCCCGCCGCCGGAGCTCCGCACCGCGATGTCCAGGTTCAACGTCTCGCCGACCCGCACCGTCTGGTCGTCCAGCGGCTGGATCTCCACGCTCGACGAATCCGGACAGCCGGCCGCCGCCAGCCCCACGACCGCCAACCCGACGAACACCCGCATCCCGTCCTCCCGCCGCGCGCCCGGATACCCTCGATCCCGACTCGCGGTCGGCAGTATTCGATATCCCCGACCCCGTTGCAAATCGCCCGCCGCCCCCACCGGCCGCGCTTTCCCCGGCCGCCGCGACCCCCGGCTCTGCTATCGTCTCGGCCCGATGAGCCGCCTACCCGAGCCGGCCCCGGGGGCCCGCGAGGACCGAAGGACGGTCCCCGACCCGCACCGACTGCCGCCGCGCGTCGTCCTGTTCGCGGCGCTCCTCGCCGCTGCCGCCGCCGCCTTCGTCGCCGCCTGGGCGCTGGGCTGGATCAGCCCGACGGCGATCCAACTCGCCGCCCGCCGGGCCGGGCCGTGGGCCTTCGCCGTCTTCGTCGCCGCCGTCTTCGTCGGCGAACTGCTCTGGATGCCCCGCCTGTGGGGCCTCGTCGCCGGCGGCCTCCTCTTCGGACCCGTCGCCGGCTCGCTCCTGTCCCTCGGCACCGACCTCGCCGCCGCCATGACCGCCTGGGCCCTCGCCCGCTCCGCCGCCCGCGACTGGGTCGCCCGCCTGCTCCACCGCCGACCGAAGGCCGAGCGCATCGTGGGGCTGTTCGCCGAGCGCCGTGGCACACTCACCCTGGCCGTCCTGCGCATGTGCCCGATCGCCCACTATACCCTGGTCAGTTTCGCCGCGGGCCTCGGCGGTGTCCGCGCCGCCCCGTTCCTGCTCGGCACCGCCGTCGGCAACCTCCCCGGCGCCGTCCTCTACCCGCTGCTCGGCGACTCGATCACCCGCCCGACCAGCCCGGTGTTCCTCGGCGGCCTCGCCGTCCTCGCCGTCGCCCTCGTCGTCACCCTGCACGTCGGTCGCCGCCTGCTCCGGGAAACCGCCCCCCCGTCCTGACGCCGCCGCCCCGTCGCCCCGCCCCTAGCGGTCGCCGCACCGCGGCCGACACCGCCGCGTCCGCACGTCGCACGACGAGAGGAAGCACGTCTCGTCCTCGCTCTCCCGTCGCGGCTCGCACCGCTCGCCCACCGCGAGCTGCCGGCGGCAGACGCGGGTCTCCACGTCGCAGTACAACCCGCCGCGGCAGGCCCGGCGGCGGTGCGGCCGGTCGTCCGGCGTTCCTTCCGGAATCCACGACGACTCGCACGGGTCGCCTTCGGAGCCCGTCGAGCGGCAGGTCCGCGTCGCCGGGTCGCAACCCATCGAGCCGGGGCAGCCGGTGACGTCGGCCTCCGGGTCGCAGGCGTCGCCCGCGTCGAGGAACGGCAGGCAGGTTCCCCCCGCCAGCACGTCGAACCGGCGACCCGCCGGATGACGGCCCCCGAGTTTCAACCCGAGACAGGCCAGCCCGTCGCCGCACGCCTCGAGCCACCGGCAGTCCGCCCCCTCCCCCAGCCGCTCGCGACACTCGGGCTCCCGCATCCCCCAGTCGCAGAACAGGTCGAACCGGCAGTTGTCGTCGCTGCCGGGGTCCGTCGCGCACGGCTCCCCGGCCTCCCGCGGCCGGGCGCAGGTCCCCGGAACCGGCGGATGCCCCCACTCCGGATCCTCGTTCTCCGGCACGTACCCCTTGCACCACAGCCCGTCGCGGCAGGCCTGCCAGTGGCCCGGGCATTCCTCCCCCTCACCCCGGCGTGGCGCGCACGTCCCGCAGTCGCAGAAATCGTCCGGCCCGCACAGCGTGTCGGAACCGCAGCTCCCGCCGGCGGCGGAATACGCCACGCAGCGCGCGTCGCACCCGGCCTGTGACGGGCAGAACCCGCCCACGCACTGGTCCCACCGCGAGCACGGCTCGCCCGCAGCGGTCGCCGGCCGCAGCGGCGGCCAGTACGCGCGGCAGCCGTCCGGCATCGCCTGCCGGTCGAACCGGCACGGCGCCGCGGCCCAGAACGCCAGGCAGACCGCCGCCCCCTCCCCGTCCCAGGCGAACGCGCCGCTCGCGAACAGCTCGTCGAGCCCCAGCTCCTTCCACAGCCCGAGCACGGGATCGGGACGCCGCGTGCCGTCGTCGGCCAGGCAGGCGGCCAGCTCCGAGACGCCCAGGTTGCCGCAGCGCAGCTCGCGCGCGCAGGCCACGGGCAACGCCTGCCGCCGATACTCCTCCAGGCTCGCGATCGGCGGCGGCGGCCCGGCCGGCCCGGCGGCGGGCGCGTCCGCGGCACCAACCTCGTCGCCCGTTCCCAACGCCGCGTCGGACGGTACCGGGCCCGCTCCCGGCCCGGCCGCGTCCACCGTCGTCGCCTGCGGGACCGTCTCCGCCCCGGCCGGCGCGTGACCGTCGCGCCGGCACGCCACGACCAGCAACAGCACGGCCGGCACGACCCACCGACCCGGACACCAGACACCACGGCACGGATTCGACATGCGGGGTTCCTCCCGGACCGATGCTAGGACACCGCGGCCGCCCGGGGAATTGGATCCGTCCGTGCGGTGCCGCGCGGCTTGACGCAACCCCGTCATCGACCGTAGACCATGGACGACGGACGCGGTCGCCGGCCCGCCGGCCCCGGCCCGCCGGTGAAGTCGATGAGGAACCCGCACGCCGCACGTTCGACCCGCCCCTCCCGACGCCCCGCCGTCGACGGCCGCCTCGCACCGGTCCTGCCGCTGCTGCTGCTCGCCGCCGCCTGCGGCCCCGGCGGCCCCGGCGCCGCCGAGCCCGGCCTCGGCGCCGACGGTCGCTCCGACCTCGCCGGCACCGGCGGCCGGTTCGACGGCGACCTGCTCCCCGGCCGCCCCGGCCGCCCCGCGCCGCCTCGCCCCGCCCCCGAGCTCGATCCCCTGACCGAGCTGCCGCTCGCCACCGTCGCCCCGTGCCCGTCCGCGCCGTCCCTCGGCCCCGCCGACGCCCCGCTGCAGGTCGTGGTGTTCACCGAGTTCCAGTGCCCGTTCTGCCGCCGGCACGCCGGCGACCTGGACCGCCTCGCCGAACACTACGCCGACCGCCTCCACCTCGTCTTCCGCCACTTCCCGCTGCGGTACCACGACCTGTCGCAGGTCGCGGCCGAGGCATCGCTGGCGGCGCACGCCGAGGGGAAGTTCTGGGAGTTCCACGACCGGCTGATGGACCCCGAGGCCGGCGACCTGACCGTCGAGCGGATCCGGCGGACCGCCGCCGAGGTGGGCCTGGACCTGGGCCGCTTCGAGACCGCGATCCGTAACGCCACCTTCGCCGCCGCGGTCGAACGCGACCTCGCCGACGGCCGGGCCGCCGAAGTCGAAGGCACGCCCGCCACCTACATCAACCGCCGCCAGGTCACCGGCATGGTGGGCTTCGAGCGGCTGGTCGAGATCTGCGACCGGCTGCTCGAAGCCGCCCCCTGATCCCTCCGCCGCGATCGGCGCTTGACACGGCGCGTCAAAACGTTGCCATCATCCCCGGGTCCGACCGTGCACGGCTCCGCGTCGCGCCTCGGACGGGAGGAGGAGGAACTCCATGGCCGCTGCTCGCAAGGTGTTCATGACCGGCTACCCGGGTTTCATCGCGCGTTGGCTCTCCGAGGAGATGCTGCGGCGCAAGCCGGGCACGGGGTTCACGTTCCTGGTCCAGGACAAGTTCGCCGGCCAGGCCCGCCGCGAGCTCGAGGCGCTGCAGGCCAAGCCCGTCGCCAAGGGCGCGAAGCTCGAGCTGGCCGTCGGCGACATCACCCGCCCAAGGCTCGGCCTGCCCGAGGCCGACCACGCCCGGCTGCTCGCCGAGACCACCGACGTGTTCCACCTCGCCGCGATCTACGACCTGCACGTTCCCGAGCCGCTCGCACGGCAGGTCAACGTCGAGGGTACCCGGGCCGTCGTCGAGTTCTGCCGGGCGGCGAAGAAGCTCGCCTCGCACGTCTACTACTCCACCTGCTACGTCGCCGGCCGCCGCACCGGCCCCGTGCTCGAGACCGAGCTGGAGCACGCGGCGGGGTTCAAGAACCACTACGAGTCGACGAAGTACGAGGCCGAACGGATCGTCCGGGCCTCGATGGACCGCGTGCCGACGATCATCATCCGCCCCGGCATCGTCGTCGGCCACTCGCAGACCGGCGAGACCCAGAAGTTCGACGGGCCGTACTTCGGGATGATCCTGGTCGACAAGCTCAAGCTGCTCCAGATCCCGCTGCCCTACCTCGGACCGTCGTCGGCGGAGGTCAACCTGATCCCGATCGATTACCTGATCGAAGGCGGCACGGCGATCTGGGCCAAGCCGGGCACGACCGGCAAGTGCTACGCCTTCGCCGACCCGCACCCGATCACCGCCCGACAGCTCTACGCCGAGATCGTCCGGCTGCTCGGCGCCCGCGGGCCGATGTTCCAGGTGCCGCCCGTCGCCGTCGACCTCCCGCTGCGGCTGCTCGCCGTCCGCAAGCTGCTCGAGGTGCCCGGCGAGGTGCTGGACTACTTCAACCACGAGGCGCACTACGACTGCACCAACACCCTGGCGGCCCTGGAGGACACCGGCATCCGCTGCCCGCACCAGCTCGACTACCTGCCGCGGATCGTCGCCTTCTTCCAGGCCAACAAGCACCGCCCCGAGTACCGCTGGAAGCCGTACTGAGCGATGGACGCCCGCCTGCTCCGCGTCACGGCGCGCGACGGGGGGACCGCCGCCCTGCTCGCCCGACCGGCCGACGGCCCGGAGCGCCGCGCGACCGTGCTGCTCGTCCCCGGCTTCGGCCAGAACCGCCTGACCTGGGAGGTCGGCGACCTCTCGCTCCCCGCCCGGCTCGCCGCGCTCGGCCACCCGACTTACACGCTCGAACAGCGCGGCACCGGCCTCGCCCGCCGCTTCGGGCAAAAACTCGCCACCTCCACCGACGAGCTGCTCGCAGACCTCCTCGCCGCGCTCGACCTTGCGCTCGAGGACTCCGGCGCCGACCGCGTCGTCCTGGTCGGCCACAGCCTCGGCGGATTGCTGGCCCTGCGCGGCGCCGCCGCTCGACCCGAGCGGGTCGCCGGAGTGCTGACGCTGGCCGCCGGCCTGTTCCTCGGCCGCGGCTCCCCGCTGCTGCACACGGTCCTGCGCCTCTCCCACCTCGCCTTCCCCCCGCCGCTCGCCGCCCGCCTCGCCGGCCGGACCCTGCCGCTCGGCGTCGTCGGCACCGTCCTGCTCGCGCTGCGCCCCGTGCTGGACCACCCCGCCGTACCGTTCCCGCTCCCCGTCTGGGCCCCGCGGGCCTACACGACGGGCGACCTCGAACAGCGCTTCGGCGAGGGGATGGACCGCGTGAGCGTCGGCGTCGCCGTCGCCGTGCGCGACGCCTTCGCCGGCGATGGGTTTCCGGGGGTCCCGGCCGGCGAGATACCCGCCCTGCTGGCCCGCGTGCGCTGCCCGGTGCTGCTGATCCACTCGATGACCGACCCGCTCTCCCCGCCGCCGGTCGGCGAGCCGGTCCCTACCGCGCTGACCTCGTCGCCCGACGCCCGGCTGCTCGTCGTCGGCCGCCCCCCGGAACCGCCGCTCGGACACTGCGACGTCGTCGTCAGCGAGCACGCCCGCGCGCACGTCTGGCCGCACGTCGTCGCCTGGCTCGACAACCGCTGAAGCGGGACGGCTTCGGCCTGCTCGACTGCCTCGACCCTCCGGTCACGGACAGCGGAACGCCGTGGCCCGCAGCGTGTACAGGCAGTTGTCGTGCGGCACGTCGGGCGCGATCTCCCGGTCGATCCGCACGTAGTTCGCGCCGCGCGAGCCGGCCGCGTTGCGCAGCACCGCCACGGCCCCCTCCCGCGTGCCGGTGCGGCCGAAGGCGTTGCACTGCGTGCCGTGCTTCCCGTCCACCGGCCCCAACTCGTCGCACGCCGCCGGCGGGTCGGTCTCCGCCACCACGACGTCCTCCCCGTCCGGCGTCAGCGCCACCGGCAGGTACTCGGTGCTGCAGCCGCAGCAGAGCAGCAGCGCGACCCGACGACCCCATCGCCCCACGAACGCCGCCCCCCGCCGAATCCGACTCCCCCCGACCTGCGACCCGATCCGGAGCCGTTGATTCCGCTGCACCGTGCGACGCCCTCCTCTCGTCCGAAGGTACCAAGTCGCGGGCCGGCCGTCGACGGTCGACCGCCGACCGCCGACGCGCCCCTCAACGTCCCGCCCCCTCTCTCGCCGATTCGTGCGATGATGACGCGCTCGCCGCGCTGTCCGG
>JAFGHH010000343.1 GCA_016930215.1 Deltaproteobacteria bacterium | reverse complement strand
CGGCGGCGGCGGCCCGCATCGCGGCGCGGTCCAGCGGGGCGCGGACGTGCCAGGCCCAGCGGCGATGGAACGGCGAGCGCAGCGGGTGGTCGTGCACGCGGTACCAGTAGATCTTGCCGCGGGCCGAGTGGCGGGCGTGGAACCCGGGCGGGACGTCGGCCACGTCGAGGATCGCGATGTCCTCGGGGGTCAGCGAGTCGAGGCCCAGGCGGAGCTTGGCGGCCGGGAGCGTCGTCTCGAGGCGCAGCGACGCAACCTGCCCGAGGGCGTGGACGCCGGAATCGGTGCGCCCCGCGCCGGCGATCCGTACCCGCTGCCCCGTCATGCTCGCGACCGCCGCCTCGAGCTCGCCCTGCACCGTGCGCCCCTCGGCCTGGAGCTGCCAGCCGTGGAAGTCGGTGCCGTCGTAGGCCAGCGTGAGCCGCAGGGTGCGCATCGAGCCGCCGCCGCTAGAACTCGAAGGCGAGGCCGGCGGTGAACGTGAGGTCCGAGAGGATCATCGACTTGCCGCGCCCGAAGCCGTCGACGGACGCGTACAGCAGCTCGATCGTCAGGTAGCTGTGGTTGACCCCGAGGCTCGAGTCGAAGCTGCGCGCCGTCCCCGGCTCGAAGAAGTCGAGCTGCAGGGCCAGCCCCGGCGAGAGGAACCACCCGGGCGTCCAGCCCCACTGCGCCGTCCCCGCGGCGTTGAGCACCCACCACCAGTAGGTGGCGATGCCCGCCTTGAAGAACGGCACCAGCGGCACGTCCCACCGCTCGGCGAACAGGTCGAACCGGTAGCCCGCCGTCCAGTACGCCGGCACGACGTTCAGCACCGTGTCCTCGCCCGACTCGCGCCCGTCGGGCGTCTTGGCCGGCCCGACCGCCTGCATGAACCCCGCGCTGACCCCGACCGCCAGCGTGCCGCCCGGGATGCGCAGGTACTCCCAGTCGAACTGCAGCAGCGACAGCAGCAAGAGGTCGTCGCCGAAGGTGTCGGCGTAGGGCGACTCCCCGCCGGAGAACTCGGTGTCGACGTCCGGCAGGTAGGGCCCGAAGCGGATCTCGAGCGCGAAGTTCTGGGGCGTCCCCGCATACTCGGCGTCGGCCAGCGCCCCTGCCGACGGCGCCAGCACCTCGTCCTCGGTCGTGTTGATCTCGGTCCCCGGCTGCAGCGGCGTCAGCAGCTCCTCGTCGGTACGCGCCGTGGAAGTCGCGGCGACCGCGACGAGCAGGCCGGCCGCGAGCCACGCCGCGCGGCCCGCCGCGAGCCGGGTCGAGCGGCTCATCGGGGGTCTCCCCGCCGCCGCCCCGCCGCCCGGCGCCGCAGGAGCGTCGCGCCGAACAGCAGGGCGAGCACGCCGCCGGCGGCCGGCCCCGTCCCGGGTGCCGTGCAAGCGCATCCCCCCTCGGCCTGCCCGCCCGCCGCCTCGTAGGTCTCCCAGAAGTCGTCCACTTCCTCGGGGACCGTGCAGACGACCATCGAGACCAGGCTCGGGTTCCGGGAGTCGTCGAGCGCCACCACGCCGAAGTGGTACTCGGTGCCGTTCGTGAGACCGTCGACCTGGCGCGTGCGCACGGCCGTGCCGACGATCTGTCCCGTGCAGTACCAGTCCTCGAGCGGCTCGTCGCCCTCGGCGAAGGTACCGGTCGTCGAGCAGCCGCCGCCGGCGTCGCCGCCGGCGTCGGTCGCTTCGGTGGTGTCGTCGTCCGCGTCCGCGCCGGCCTCGGCGTCCGGGTCGGCGTCGGCATCGGCATCGGCATCGGCGGCCGTCACGGTCGGATTCGGGTCGCATAGCACCCGGAAGCCCCACTCCTCGGAAGCCTGCGTGCCCTCGGCCATCTTCCAGTTGACGATCGCGCGGTTCTCGCCGAACTCGACGGTGACCTCGGTCGGCGCCGCGGGCCGCTGGGTATCGATGCTGACGTCGTAGGTTCCCGAGTCGTAGATCGTCTCGTCGGCGTCCTCGTTGATGATCAGCACCCAGATCTTGGTGGTGGTCTTGACCTCCTCGTCGCACCCCGGTGCGGTGGGGTTGACCAGGGTCGGAGCCTCGAGCATGAACCGGACGTAGCCGACCTGCATCAGTATGTCGCCGTAGACCTGGACGCAGTCGCTGGCGTCGGCGCCGTCGCGGTTGGCGAGCTGGTCGCAGGCGGAGCCGAGCCACACGTCGAGGTGCGCGTTGGACGGGACGGTGGACATCGAGAACCGGAAGTTCCAGGCCTCGTTCATCTCGCAGTCCGCGATGTTGATGCCGACCGGCTCGTCGTCCACCGCTCCGCGGTTCTCGCGGTCGAACAGCTCGATGGTGATCGCGGCGCCGGCGGCGGCGGGCCAGGCCAGGGTCGCGGCGAGGCTTGCGGCGCAGGCGAGGCGGACGGCGTGCCGGACGCAGCCCGAGGTCATGGGCCTACTATGTTCCATCCCATTCCACTCCCGCAAGCGTGCATGCCTGCGATCCCACAACCCCCGACCCTCCCGACGCATTCCCGCCTACAGGAGCAACTCGGCGATCTGCACGCCGTTGGTCGCGGCGCCCTTGCGCAGGTTGTCGGCCACGCACCACAGCGCCAGGCCGTGCTCGACCGACGGGTCGCGACGGATCCGCCCGACGTACACCGCGTCGGTCCCGGCCGCGTCCCGCGGCGTCGGCACCTTCCCCGTCGAGGGCTCATCGACCACCACCACCCCCGGCGCCCGGCACAGCGTGGCCCAGGCGGTTTCGGGGTCGAGCGGCCGCTCCAGCTCGAGGAACACGACGGCCGCGTGACCGACGAGGACCGGGACGCGCACCGTCGTCGCGGCGATCCGCAGCTCCGGCGCCTCGAGGATCTTCCGCGTCTCCTCGACCGTCTTGCGCTCCTCGAAGGTCGAGCCGTCGTCCTGCAGCTTGTCGATCAGCGGGACGCAGTTGAAGCCGAGCGGCCGGGCGAAGGTGCTCTGCACCGGCGGTCGGCCGTCGAGGAAGGCGCGCGTGTCGGCCTCCAGCTCGGCCCGACCCTTCTCGCCGGCGCCGCTGGCCGACTGGTAGGTCGAGACGACCATCCGGCGAATGCCCGCCGCACGGTGGAGCGGGGCGACGGCCACCACGAGCTGGATCGTTGCGCAGTTCGGGTTGGCGACGATGCCGCGCGGCCGCACGCGCACCGCGTGCGGATTGACCTCCGGCACCACCAGCGGCACGTCCGGCTCCATCCGGAACGCGCTCGACTTGTCGACCACCGTCGCCCCCGCCGCCGCGGCCACCGGGCAGACCCGCCGGCTCACCGCCCCGCCCGCCGAGACCAGCGCGAGGTCGATGCCGTCGAACTCCTGCGGCACGCACTCCAGCGCCCGCACCCGGACCTCCCGGCCCGCGAACGGCACCGTCGTGCCCGCGGACCGCGGCGAGGCGAACAGCCGCAGCTCGCCCACGGGAAACCCGCGCTGCTCGAGCACGCGGATCGTCTCGCGCCCGACCGCCCCCGTTGCTCCGACCACCGCGACGTTCTTCACGGACGACATGCACGGTTCCTACGGCATTTGCGCGCCCGGGGCAAGATCGACGCCCCCCGACGGACGGCTACAGGGCTTCCTCGAACTCGTGGCACGACTCGAGCGCCAGGGCGCGGCCGAGCTTCTCCAGCCACGGCGGCCGAGCCGCCGCCTTGCCCTTGCAGCGCTCCAGGATCGCCCCGTCCGAACCGTTGCAGTCCCACTCGTCGAATCCAGGTATACGAGCCCGACACTCCTTGCATTTTTCGACGAGCCGCGGGCACATGTAGGCGGGCTCCTTCGAGCGGTCCCGGGCGTCCTCCTTGCAGCCGACGAGCGGCGCGTCGAGCAGTGCGACGGTCAGCAGGAGGAGGCGCAGCGACCGGGTTCCCGTTCCCCGGCGGTTCGAAGTCGTCGCATCCCTCGGCATGCCGAACGTCTCCCTCCGGACCGGAGGATAGCCGCCCCGGCCGGCGACGTCCAACTCGTCGCGCGCCGCCGCGAAGGGCGGGAGCGTCTCGCCGCGGGCCGCGCCGCCGCGAAGGGTCCGGTCCCGTCCCTCTTGCGTCCTTGCGCCGGAATTTGGCGCTTGTCATGCAGGCGCGCGGCTGCCACCATCCATGTGGCGCGCGGCGCGGCGGCCGCCGGGCTCGGGCGGCGCCGCGGGAGGTCGGTCGTGACGACATCGTCGGAATGGCGTTGGTTGTCTGGGGTCCTGCCGGGGATGCTGCTGGCGGCGACGTGCGGCGGCGGCTCGACCGACCCCTGCTCCGGAGTGGACTGCTCCGGTCGCGGGTTCTGCCTGGCCGACCAGGGGACGGCCTACTGCGCCTGCATCCCGGGCTACCATCCGGTGTCGCTCGAGTGCGCCCCGAACGATCCGACCGACCCGTGCGCGGGGATCGACTGCTCGGGACACGGCGACTGCCGGGTGGAGGCGGGCGAGCCGGTGTGCGACTGCGAGGCGGGCCATCGGCATCCGGACGCGGACTCGGCCGCCTGCGCCGAGGGCGGCTGCGAGCTGCTGTGCGTCCCGGACCCCGTTCTCGACGGCGGCGCGGACGCGGACGCGGGTGGGGACGGGGACGCGGACGCGGACGCGGACGGGGATGCGGATGCGGATGCCGATGTCGTGGTGCCGCCGGGATGCGGCAACGGACGGGTGGAGAGCGGCGAGGAGTGCGACGACGGCAATCCCGTCCCGCAGGACGGCTGCGAGAACGACTGCACCGCCTCGTGCCACGGCCCCGCGGAGTGCGACGACGGGAACCCGTGCACGACCGACAGTTGCGACGCGCTGGGCGAGGGCGCCGCGATCTGTTCGCGCGCGCCGGCCGACGGGGCGGCCTGCGACGACGGGCGGTTCTGCACGGCGACCGATCGGTGCTCGGGCGGGACGTGCATCGGGTCGGGTGACCCGTGTCCGTCCGGGCCGTGCGCGACGGGGTGCGACGAGGGGGGCGACCGTTGCGGGTACGCGCCGGCCGGGACGACCTGCCGGGCGTCGGGGGGGGTGTGCGACCTGGCGGAGACGTGCAGCGGGTCCGCGGCCGCCTGTCCGTCGGACGCGCTCCGTTCGTCGTCGTACGTGTGCCGGTCGGCTGGTTCCAGCGCGATCTGCGACCCGGAGGAGCGCTGCACGGGCTCTTCGACGGCGTGCCCGGCGGACGCCCGGGCGCCGAACAACACGATCTGCCGGGACGACGGGACGCTCTGCGGTCGGGCGAAGAGCTGCCACGTCTGCCTGGACGGGGCCTGCGTGCTGAACTCCGACCACTGGTCGGCGAGCTGCCTTCCGTCGTGCGGCGTGATCGAGACCTTCTGCGAGGTGGAGGCCGAGTGCTGTGGGGCCGGGGCGGTCTGCGCCTACGGCGCGCCGGGCGGGGAGTCGCACGACTGCGGCGGCGCCTGCTGCATCCGCGCCTGCTGCTTCCCGTCGGAGCCGTGGGAGTACACCTGCGACGACCGCCACGACAACGACTGCGACCTGATGAGGGACTGCAACGACCCGGACTGCGACGGCATGATCTGCGATTCCGGGGGCGGGATCTGCCAGCACGGCATCTGCATGTACATGCCGTAGAGGGCGAGCCTCCGCCCGGCGGCGGGCTCCGGCGGGGGCGACGAGCGGACGCGGGCGCGCGCGGCGCCTCCCGGTGCCGCCGCGTCCTTCCGATGCGGCGACCGGCCATGCTATGTTGGTCGCCGCGATGATCCGGGTCACCGCCCTCTCCAAGCGCTTCGGCCGCAAGCCGGCGCTCGACGACGTGAGCGTCGAGCTCCCGCAGGGGGCGTTGTGGGGGCTGATCGGGCCCGGCGCCTCGGGGAAGACGGTCCTGATCAAACACGTGGCGGGGCTGCTCACGCCGGACCGCGGCAAGGTGGAGATCGAGGGGCAGAACATCTCGGCGATGGGCGAGGTGTCTCGGCAGCGGCTGCGCAGCCGGTTCGGCATGCTGTTCCAGCAGAACGCGCTGTTCGACTCGCTGACCGTGGCGGAGAACGTGGCCTTCCCGCTGCGGCGGCTGACGTCGCTGGGCGAGCGGGAGATCGGCGAGCGGGTGGACGAGCGGCTGGCGCGGGTCGGGCTGACGGACTTCCGCGACCGGTATCCGAACGCGCTGTCGGGCGGGCAGCGCAAGCGGGTCGGGATCGCGCGGGCGACCGTGACGCGTTCCGAGTACGTGATTTTCGACGAGCCGACGGCGGGGCTGGACCCGGTGACCTCGCAGAAGATCTTCGACCTGCTGCACGCCGAGCAGCGGGCGATGAAATCGACGGCGCTGATGATCTCGTCGGACGTGGCGGGGCTGATGACGGTGGTCGACCGGGTGGGGATGATGCTGCGGGGGAAGCTGGTGTTCGAGGGGACGCGGGAGGAGGCGCTGGCGTCGCGGGACCCGTACGTCAGGCAGTTCCTGCGCGGGGACACGGAGGGACCGCTCTGAGCTCGCGGCCGCCGGCCTCGCTGCCCCCGGCGTCGCTCGCCCCGACGGTCGCGCCGCCGCACCGCAACTTCGCGGCGCGCGGGGCGGAGAAGCTCGTGCGCCGGGTGGGGCGCGGGATCGTCTCGGTCTCGCAGCAGGCCGGCGGGATCCTGGTGCTGCTGGCGAAGATCCTGCGGCGGTTCTTCCCGCCGGACATCGACTACTTCGAGTTCAAGCGGAACCTGCACAAGATGGGCAACAAGTCGTTGTTCATCGTGGGGCTGACCGCGGTGTTCGTCGGGGCGATCATGGTGGTCCAGGCCAGCGTCTACGTGCAGCAGTTCTCGGCCTACGCCTTCGTGGGGTGGGGGGCGGGGTTCGTGATCCTGCGCGAGCTGGGGCCGATCCTGATCGCGCTGATGTTCTCCGGACGGGTCGGGGCCAACAACACGGCGGAGCTGGGGACGATGGTGGTGACCGAGCAGATCGACGGCCTGCGGGCCTTGTCGATCGACCCGATCTCGTACCTGATCGTGCCGCGGTTCCTGTCGATGATCCTCATGCTGTTCGCGCTGACGGTGTACGGCAACATCATCGCGCTGTTCGGCGCCGCGGCGTTCGGGCAGGTGATGCTGGGGATCGAGATCCGGGTCTTCTTCAGCGGCGTGACCACGATGCTCGGGCCGTGGGACCTGTGGATCGGACTGATCAAGTCGCTGGCCTTCGGGCTGATCATCGCGCTCTCCAGCTGCTACTACGGGCTGGCGGTGCGCGGCGGGGCGCCCGGGGTCGGCCGCGCGGTCAACTCCAGCGTCGTGGCGTCGGCGGTCGGGATCTTCGTCGCGGACTACTTCCTGACCTTCCTCGTGGACTGAGGCGGCGGAGGCGCGAGCGCGGATGGCGGCGGGAGCACGGGCGGCGAGCGGCGAGGGGGCCCGGCGGGAGCCGGGACGGGTGCACCGCTTCGTCGAGGGGCTCGGGACGAGCGCGGTCGACGGCGCCCGCGCCGCCCGCCTGTTCTACTCGATCCTCATCCGCACGCTGTACTACTCGGTCCGCGGCCGCCGCGAGAAGGGCGCCGTCCTGCGGGCGATGTACCAGATCGGCAACCGCTCGCTGTTCTTCATCACCGTCGTGATGGGCTTCATCGGCATGATCATGGTCTACCACTCGTGCACGCAGGTGAACCGCATCACCGGCGACCTGCACCTGGTCGGGGCGACCTTCCTGCAGATCGTGGTCCGCGACTTCGCGGCCTCGATCGGGGCCACGATGATCGCGACCCGGGTCGGCGCCGGCATCGCCGCCGAGATCGGCTCGATGGTGGTCACCGACCAGGTCGATGCCCTGCGGATGTGCGCCGCCGAGCCGATCGATTACCTGATCGTCCCCCGCTTCAAGGCCTCGGTCGTGATGACCACGGTGCTGATCGTCTGGTCGATGGCGGTGATGACCGTGATCGGCATGCTGACCGCCTGGGGCATGTTCGACGTCAACCCGCGCATCTTCTGGAACACCTCGATGGTCGACTATCGCGACCTCACGATGGGCCTGACGAAGTGCCTGGCCTTCGGCGCCGCGATCCCGATCGTCTCGGGCTACTGCGGCCTGACCACCTTCGGCGGCGCCGAGGGGGTCGGCTGGGCCACGACGCGTGCCGTCGTCTGGTCGATCTTCGCGACGATCCTGCTCAACTTCGTGATCTCCACCGTGGGGTTCTACGTGTTCTGGGCGTGAGGCGGGCGATGATCCGGTTCGTCGGCGTGCGGAAATCGTTCGGCAGCAAGCGGGTGCTCGACGGCGTCGATGTCACGATCCGGAAGGGCGAGGTGTTCTTCATCATCGGGCAGTCCGGCGTCGGCAAGAGCGTGTTGATCAAGCACCTGATCGGCCTCCTGCACCCCGACGCCGGCGAGATCTTCCTCGACGAACAGGAGATCTCGCGGCTCACCGAGCGGCAGTATTTCCAGGTCCGCCGGCGCTGCGGCATGGTGTTCCAGCACTCCACGCTGTTCGACTCGCTGACCTGCCTCGAGAACGTCGCGCTGCCGATCCGCAAGCACAAGCGCCTGCGGACGAGGCAGGCGCTGGCCGAGGCGATGAAGCGGCTCGAGCAGGTCCACATGGAGGAGTTCGCCGGGACCTATCCCGCGGCGCTCGGTGACGGCATGCGCAAGCGCGTGGCGATCGCCCGCACGCTGACGATGGAGCCCGAGTTCGTGCTGTTCGACGAGCCGACCACGGGGCTCGACCCGGTCTCGGCCCGGCGTGTCGACGTCCTGATCCGCGAGCTGGCCGACCGGCTGAAGGTCACCTGCGTCGTCGTGTCCCACGACCTGACCTCCATCTTCTCGATCGCCGACCGCATCGTCATGCTGTACCAGGGCCGCGTCCGGCTGCTCGGGACGCGCGAGGAGTTTCGCGCCTCGGCCGACCCGGTCGTCCGGCAGTTCATCACGGGGGCGGCCGAAGGGCCGATCGAGGTGTAGGCATGCAGCGCATCGACCTCCGTTCGGACACCGTCACCCTCCCGTCGCCGGGGATGCGCGAGGCGATGGCGCGGGCCGTGGTGGGCGACGACGTGTGGAACGAGGACCCGACGGTGGCCGAGCTGGAGGCGCTGGCGGCGGAGTGGACCGGCCAGGCCGCCGGGCTGTTCGTCCCCTCCGGCAGCATGGCCAACCTGATCGCCCAGCTCGTCCACGCCGGCCGCGGCGACGAGGTGATCTGCGGCCAGGACGCGCACTGCATGCACGACGAAGTCGGGGCGGGGGCGGCGCTGGCCGGCGTGCAGTACGCCTGGATCCCCGGCGACGGGCGGTTCACCGCGGCCGAGGTGGCCGAGCGGATCCGGCCGCGGACGTTCCACACGCCGGGGACGGCGCTGGTCTGGCTCGAGAACACCCACAACCGCGGGGGCGGCACGGTGTTCCCGCCGGAGGAGGTGGTGCGGATCGCGGCGCTGTGCCGGGAGCGCGGCCTGCCGCTGCACCTCGACGGCGCCCGCGTGTTCCACGCCGCCGCGGCGCTCGGGGTCCCGGTCCGCGAGTTGACCCGGCACTTCGACTCGCTGTCGTTCTGCCTGTCCAAGGCGCTCGGGGCGCCGATCGGCTCCGTGCTCTGCGGCTCGACCGCGTTCCGCACCGCCGCCCACCGCTTCCGCAAGATGCTCGGGGGCGGCATGCGACAGGTCGGCATCGTCGCCGCGGCCGGGGTCTACGCGCTGCGGCACAACGTCGAGCGGATCGTACAGGACCACGTCCACGCGCGACGGCTCGCCGCGGCGCTGGCCGGCGCACCGGGCCTGACCGTCGACCCGGCGGCCGTCGAGACCAACATCGTGATGCTCGGGGTCCCGGGCGACGCGCCCGGCCTGGTCGAGCGGCTGGCGGCGCGCGGCGTCCTGGCCTGGGCGCCGGACGACCGCCGGATCCGCTTCGTCACCCACCTCGACGTCGACGCCGCCGCGGTCGACCGCGCCGCCGCCGTGGTGCGCGAGGTCGTCGCCGGCTGAGGCCCGCGCAGTCCTGGGAATTCCCCGGCGCCCCTGGTAGAATCGGCGGCTCATGGAGGAGCGGAACCTCGAGATCAAGGTCGGGATCTTCGTGCTGGTCGCCGCCGCGCTGCTCACCGGCTTCATCTTCGTGATGGGCGGGATCAGCTTCGAGGACCGCTTCGAGATGTACGTCGACTTCAACAACCCGCTGTGGCTGTCCGAGGGGGCGACGGTCAAGGTGTCGGGCGTCGAGGCGGGCAAGGTCGAGGAGATCGCCTTCCTGGGCGGGCAGCTCGACCCCAAGACCAACCGCCGGGTCTACGTGCGGGTCAAGCTGCTGGTCAACGAGAAGGTCCGCGGGGCGTTCCGGGCCGACGCCGAGTTCTACATCGCCAACCAGGGGCTGCTGGGCGAGCAGTACGTCGAGATCGACCCCGGGACCTTCGAGGCGCCGCCGTTCGACTTCGGCAAGGCGGCCCAGGGCAAGGACCCGCCGCGGCTCGAGAAGTTCCTGATCCAGGGCTACCAGATGATCAACAAGATCGACCGGATGCTCGACGCCCCGGACGAGGACATCGATGGGCTGCTCGTCACCGTCGTGCAGGCGATGCGCAGCCTCGACCGCGGGATGAGCGGCATCGGCAACGCCCTCGAGGGCAACGAGCAGGACATCAAGAAGCTGCTCGAGAACCTCCGGAAGATCACCGACGAGGCGCTGCTCGCCGTCCACTCCGCCCGCAAGTGGCTCGACGAGGGCGGCAAGGTCGACCTGATCCTGAGCGACGTCCGGGCGGTGACCCAGGACCTGCCGCGACAGGCCGACCAGCTGATCGAACGGCTCGACTCCACCGTTGCCCACGCCGACCAGCTGATCGGTCAGGTGCAGGGAGTGCTCGCCGACACGGTCGGCGAGGACCAGCGGCGGCAGCTGCGGGCGATGATCGCCAACCTCGAGAGCGTCTCCGAGCGGGCCGTGGGCGTCGCCGACGACGTCCGCACGATGGTCGCCGAGGTGCGCGGGGACGTCGAGCCGGTGTTCGACGGCGTCCGGCAGGTCATGGACTCGGTCCAGCAGATCGTCCGCAACATCCAGCGCGGCGAGGGGACGGTCGGGGCCCTGCTGGCCGACGAACAGATCTACGACGACCTCAAGGAGCTGATCCGCGACCTCAAGCACAACCCGTGGAAGTTCTTCTGGCGCGAATGACCCCGGCGCCGTTCGACACCCGGCCCGACCCGCGCTACCTTCCGCCCCATGAGCCACCGACCACCTCTGTTCGGGATCGCAATCGCCTGTCTGCCGCCGCTCGTCGCCGCCTGCGGCATCCCGCTCGGCGAGATCCGCTCGGCCGCCGAGAGCGGCGACGTGGAGCGCGCCGTGCGGCTGGCGCGCGGCGAGCTGGAGGGGTTCCGCGCCGCGGCGGAAGGGACCGTCGCGCGGCTGGCGGCCGAGGAGGCCGCCCGCCCGGCCCTGCGCGAGGCGCTCGAGCTCGCCCCCGCCTCGGCCGGCGCCCTGCTGGAGGCGTGGGCCGCCGAGGAGTCGGCGGTCGACCCGGCGAGCCGGACGTTCGCCCGCGCGCGCCTGTCGGAACTGGAGGGCGGGGCGTGGGAGGCCGAGCTGCGCGCCGCGCTCGACGCCACCGGCCCCCTGGTCCGCGCCTACGCCGTGCGCGGCCTGGCCGCCGCCGGCCTGTCGGCGGGCGAGCTGCTCGAGGCGCTCGCCGACCCCGCCCCGGAGGTGACGCGCGAGGCGGCGGCCGGACTGGCCGCCCTCGCCCGCGGCGACGAGGGGTTGCCGGCCACCGTGCGGCCGGCGTTGCGCGAGGCGTTCCTCGCCGCGGCCGACGGCCCGACCCGCGCCCGCCTCGCCGGAACCCTCGACCCCGACGATCCCGACGACCTCCAGGCGCTCGTTGCCGCGCTCGGCGCGGGGTCGGCCGGCGTGCGCCTCGCGGCCGCCGCGGCCCTCGGCGGCAGCTCCGCCCCCGCGGCCGTTCCCGAACTAGGCGAACTGCTCGAAGGCGTCCTGCGCCCGGCCGGCCTCACCCTCGCCCAGTCGCTCGGCCGTCACGGCCGGACCGACCTGCGCGACGCCTACTACGAACGCGTCCTGCGGGACACCCCGCGCGACGACCCGCTGCGCGTCGGCGTGCTGCTGGGGCTCGAGGCGGGCCCGGCGTCCGACGGGTTGTTGCGGGAGGCGGTGGCCGGCGGCGGACCCCTGGAGCGCGTGGCGGCGTGCGAACGGCTGCTCGGGGCCGAGGACGACGCCGGGTGCCGCGGCCGCTTGCGCGAGCTCGCCGCGGCGGCAACGCCGTTCGATGCGGCGTTGGCGGCGACCGAGGTGCTGTTCGAGGACGGCGACCCGCCCGCGGCCGCCTGGCTCCGGTCGTACGTGGTCCAGGCCGCGCCGGCCCTCCGGCGCCGCGTCATGGCCGTGGCGGCCGCCCGCCGCTTCGACGACGGGCTGATCTCGCTCGGGTTGGCCGACCCCGACCCGTCGGTGGCGGCTGCGGCGGCGGTGGCCGCCTTGCGGGTTCCCGACCCGTTGGCGCGGCCCGGCGTGGCTCCCTGAGTGCGCGATCAAGAATTGGCAGGCCGGGTATCGGGACCGAACCGCAGGCTTCAGCCTGTGGCGAGAAGTCCGGTGGTTCCGCGCCCTGAGGGGCGGTTCGGTAGCGGACTGCAGCCTGCAAGACCTCAGGGCGCTTTTTTTGTCTTGCCTACATTGTGTGATAAGGTGGTCTTCGTGGATGCCCGGTCGGCCGGGCGAGGTGCCGTGGGACGGTTTCGGTTCGGGGGAGTGCGGGGAGGGCGGCAATGTTCACCGCAGCCAAGGTATTCTCGGCAACGAAGGCCAAGGAGCGGGACGAGCTGGGCGAGACGATCACCCGATGGTTGGCGGCCAACCCCAACGTGGAGATCGTCGACAAGGTGGTGACGCAATCGTCGGACCGGGAGTTCCACTGTCTGACGATCACGATCTTCTACCGCCGGAAGAGCGGCTGACTTTTCCGATCCGGCTCTCGTTCGTGGTTTGACTCCCCCCAGCGTGCGGCCTAGACTGCGACGGCGTCGCAGTGTGGGAGGTTGTCGTGTCGCACGTCTGCAGAGTCCTGGTCCTGGCGGTGTGGCTGGTGCCGGTGGGGATCGCGGCGGCGCAGCCGGCGGCCGAGGCGGCCGAGGCGGCGGAGCCGGTGGTTGTGGAGCCGGCGGCGGTGGAGCCGGCGGCGGTGGAGCCGGCGGTCGACCCGGTGCTGCAGGAGGCCGGAGAGCGGTTCGACCGGGGGGTGACGTTCTACGACGAGGGGGATTTCGGGGCGGCGCTGGCGGAGTTCCTGCGGGCCTACGAGCTGACGGGGCACTGGGGTGTGCTGTACAACCTGGGGCAGGTATCGTCGGCGATGAACCGGCACGTCGACTCGGTGCGCTACTTCGAGGGCTACCTGACCGACGGGGGTTCGGAGATCGAGGCGCCCCGGCGGGCCGAGGTCGAGGAGAAACTGGGGGAGTTGCGGTCGCGGCTTGCGACGGTGACGGTGACGGTCGACGTGGCGGGGGCCGAGGTGCTGCTCGACGACGAGATTGTGGGGACGACGCCGTTGACGGATCCGATCTGGGTGGCGGCGGGTCCGCACGTGGTGGTGGCGCGCCATCCGGAGCACGGGTCGGAGCGACGGTCGTTGACGTTGGCGTCGCAGATGGCGGAGACGGTGGCGTTCGAGCTCGTGCAGCCGGTGGTCGAGCCGCCGCCGGTGGGGCCGGTGGGGCCGGTGGTCGGGCAGGAGGAGGAGTGGTCGATCGCCGAGCAGTGGTGGTTCTGGACCATTCTCGGCGTGGTGGTGGCCGGCGGGGCGGCGACGGCGGGCGTACTGCTCGCGGAGCCGACGACGGTCTACACCAGCGGCACGGTGGGGACGGTGGACCTGGGCCAGTACGACTGAGCGGTCCGGGGGTCGCGGTCGGGTTGACGGGAACCCTGGAGGAACGGTAACCTCCGGCGCGACGTGGCGGTCCGGGGGGACCGGGCGTCCCGGCGGGAAGGAGCGTTGCGATGCGGCGAGCGGTTTGGCTGCGCGTGTTGATCCTGGCGGCGGTCGTCGTGGCCCTGGCGGGGTGCGAGAAGCTGATGGGGCGCAACAAGCTGGTTCCGGACCGCGGCCCGCTGGAGGGGAACACCGAGGTTTCGATCTACGTGCCGGACTGCGGGGACCACTCCAAGGTCAAGGAAGTGCTGTTCGACTCGGTCAGGCAACCGATCGTCAGCCAGAAGGACGACGAGGTCAAGGTTCGCACGGCGTCTTCGCAGTCCGAGAAGGCGGCCAAGGTGACGCTGGTGCTGCCGAACCAGTTCAAGTGCGAGACCGGCGCCCTCTTCAACTACGTGAAGATGGAAGCCTCGACGATGAACTACCTGTTCGAGAAGGGGGTCGTGATCGGCGAGCGGCGGGTCGGCGGCTATCGTCCGGACCTGGCCGGCGAGGAGTAGCCCCCCGCCCTTCGGTCGTCCCTTCCGCGTTTCTCGAGGTCGTCCCGAGCCGTTTCCGTGGAGCGGGGTGTTCCGTCCGGCAGGGGCTCCGCCCGGGCGGCGTCCCGAAAAACGTTGACCGCGCGGGCACGGATGCGCTATTCGTCCGCCGTCGTTGGAGGAGCGGCGGCGGGAAGATGCCGAAGGACGATCACATCGAATTCGAAGGGGCGGTGACCGAGGTTCTGGCGGGCGGCCTGTTCCGCGTCAAGCTCGACTCGGGGCTCAACGTGCTGGCCCACCTGGCGGGCAAGATGCGCAAGTTCCGCATCCGCATCGTGCTCGGCGACCGCGTGCGTGTCGCCGTCTCGCCGTACGACCCCTCGCGGGGCCGCATCGTCTACCGCATCAAGTAGCCTTCTTCACCCACTCGTCCCACTTCGGCCGCTCTTCCTTGAGCATCGAGTAGGTGTGCGCGGGCTCGGGGAACTTGGCGGCCTTGACGTCGGCGACGTAGGCCTTCATCGCCCCGGTGATCACCTCGGCGACGTTGGCGTACTTCTTCACGAACTTCGGCGTGAAGGCCTGGAACTGGCCGATCAGGTCCGAGACGATCAGCAGCTGGCCGTCGCACTCCACGCCGGCGCCGATCGACAGCACGGGGATCGGCAGCAGCTTCGTGATGTACGCCGCCACCTCGGGGGGGATCGCTTCCAGCAGCAGCATGTGGATCCCCGCCTCGTGGATCGCCTTCGCGTCCTCGACCAGTGCCTGGGCGCTGGGCAGGGTGCGCCCCTGGGCCTTGTGTCCGCCGAGTTGTCCGGAGGACTGCGGGGTGAGGCCGATATGGCCCATCACGACGATCCCCGAATCGACGATCGCCCGGATCTGGGGGGCGATCCGCTTCCCGCCCTCGAGCTTGATCGCGTCGCAGCCGGCTTCCTTGAGGAACCGTCCGGCGTTCTCGACGGCCTTCTCGATCGACGACTGGTAGGACATGAACGGCATGTCGCCGATGATGAAGGTGTTCGGCGCGCCCCGGCGGACCGCCTCGGCGTGGTAGATCATCTGGTCCATCTTCACGGGGATCGTGCCGGGGTAGCCGTAGACGCACATGCCGAGCGAGTCGCCGACGAGGATCATGTCCATCCCCGCCGCCTCGGCGAACTGCGCCGTCGGGTAGTCGTACGACGTCAGGTAAGCGATCTTCTCGCCCTTCTGCTTCATCTGGTAGAACTCATGGATCATCTTCTTCGGCATCAGAGGCTGCTCCTTCCCGCGGGCGTCCCAGCCCGTCGGTCCGTCTGTTAGTCGCATCGGTCGGGGCTGGCAAGCCCTTCCGTCGGCGTCGGTCGCCGCTTGCCATTTCGCCCGTTCTATGCCACGCAGGCGGTTGTCCGAGACCGGACGAGAAGGAGGAGAGGATGGCGACCGATCTGCGCAAGACCCTGCAAATCGCGAACGACCGGCTCCAGTTGCTCAACGAGTACCTGGTCGCGCCGACCAACCCGTTGGTCGGCCGGCTGGTCGAGCTCGTGGAGAAGCACGGCGGCGTCGAGTCGATCAACAAGCGCGCCGCGGAGCACCGGCAGCTGCCCAACCTGCTGAAGAAGCTCGAGGAGGAGAAGTCCCCGTACCTCAAGGACGTCCGGTGGCTGATCGAACAGCGCGACAAGGGCGCCTTCGTCTCCATCGCCGACTACCGCAAGCGCGTGCTCGGCGACGCCGCCGCCACCACCAAGTTCAACGAGAAGAACGCCGTGACGCTCGAGATCAGCGCCGTGCAGTTCTTCCCCTGGCTGATCGCCCAGGCGAAACAGGCGCTCGAGAAGCGCGAGCTGATGGCCGGCCGGTTCATCCGGGTCCGCAACATGAAGGAGCAGGTCGCCGAGGGCGAGCTCGTGCCGCTCATCGCCGCGATCCAGGTCATGGGCGCCTCGTGGGTCGAGACGCTCGACACCAAGGGCACCGACGGCTCCAATGTGCACCTCGGCGGCCCCGGGACGATCACCGGCTACTTCGGCGGCGTCGGCCAGCCCGACGAGCATGCGATCCAGTGGGCCGACGAGTACCTGCACTACGCCACCGAATACGGCGTCCAGCAGGTGCTCAACGTCAACGCCGGCACGATCCTCGTCGGCTACCTGCTGCACCGGATGGGGGTCGACATCGAGTTCAAGATCTCGGTCTACATGGGCAACGACAACCCGTACGCCGTGCTGTGGACGCTGCTCGGCGCCCGCCTGTTCGCCCGGGACGACGGCTCCACACCGCTCGTCGGCTTCAACTTCGCCAACTCCGTGCACAACGACACGATCCGGCTGGCCTCCCAGGTCCGCGCGGCGCTCGGCTTCGAAAAGCAGGTGCGCTTCGAACACCACATCGTCGAGACGTACAAGTCGATCGTCGTCCAGCCCTACGACCGGCTGGCGGAGCTGGTCGAGGTCGCGGCCGAGGTGCCGAACATCTCGGCCAAGCACGAGGGCGCCGCGCCCGAGATCGAGAAGACGCGTGAGCACCCGTCGGACATCCTCGAGTACTTCCTGGCCAAGGCCGACATCCTCAAGCAGGGCCTGATGCCGGCGCTGGAACGCAACTACCTCGACAAGCACGACTCGGTGAACCGCACCGCCGACGCCCTGACCAAGGCCGGCATCGCGGTGATCGCGGCGCCGAACCTCCACAAGTAGCCGCGACGGGCGCCCGCCCGCCGTCCGGCCTCGTCCGGCCGCCCGTCGCTTCCGGCGGCCGTCGTCCCGGAGGGAGTCCGCCGATGGATCTGCAGCTCACCGGCAAGGTCGCCCTGGTCTGCGGCGCGAGCAAGGGGCTCGGCCGCGCCTGCGCCGAGTCGCTCGTCCGCGAGGGCGCCCGCGTCGCGATCTGCGCCCGCACGAAGGAGACGCTCGAACGCACCGCGAAGGACCTGGGCGCCGAGCCGATTGTCGCGGACGTCTCGCAGGACGACGACCGGGCGCGGCTCGTGGCCGAAACCGAACGGCGGCTCGGACCGATCGACATCCTGGTCAACAACTCCGGCGGGCCGCCCCCCGGCGGCTGGGATACCCACGGCCTCGAGGTCTGGCGCGCGGCGGTCGAGGGCACCTTCCTCTCGACGGTCGACCTCAGCCGCAGGGTCATCCCGGGCATGCGCGCCCGCCGCTTCGGCCGCATCGTCAGCCTCACGTCCTACGGGGCGCTCGAGTACATCCCCAACCTGCTGCTGTCGTCCTCGATCCGCCCCTCGATCCTCGCCTGGACCCGCGCCGTGGCCCGCGAGGTCGCCGCGGACAACGTCGGGCTCGTGGCGATCTGCCAGGGGCTGTTCTACACCGACCGCGTGCAGGCCCTCGTCGGGCTGCGCGCGCAGCAGGGCGGAATCACCCCCGATGAAGCGTTGGCGCGCTGGGTGGCCGAGATCCCGATGGGCCGCATGGGGGAGCCGGGCGAGCTGGGCGACCTCGTCGCGTTCCTCGCCTCGCCGCGCGCGGCGTACATCACCGGCACCGCCGTCGTCATCGAGGGCGGGATCCTGCGGCGGTTGACGTAGTCGAGGAGTCGAGAAGTCGAGAAAGTCGAGAAGCTGCGGAGGATCGGCTATCGATCGAGCATGCCGAACCGACGCCTCCTCTTCGTACGGCCGGTCCTGCTGCTGCTGACGCTCGTCGAGGCCTGCAGGCCCGCGACGCGTCGCGACGAGGCATCCGCGTCGCCGCCGGGGGCACCGGCGAGCGATGTCGCGACACCCGGACCGGCCGGTGTGGCCCCCGCCGCGGAGCTCCCGGTCGCCGCGGCGGCCGTGCACGGGCGAGCCGCGACCCTGCGAGCCGCGAACGAGCTGGGCGTGCCGCTGCATCCGGGGGAGGGCGACCGGAAAGTCAGCGGACGGCTGCCGGACGGCACGCGCGTGGTCGTGCTCGAGACGGCGCGCGACGGCGGCTGGCTCCGCGTGCGCTCGGACGACGGGACCGACGGCTGGGTCGTCGCCCGCTACGTGCAGCTCGACGCTCCTTCCGCGGGCGCGCCGGCCGCGGTGGTGCCGGACGGGTTGCCGGACGACTTCCCGCTGCCGGGCGGAGCCTGCCCGACGGCGATCCCCGACCCGGCGGCGAAGCTGACCGCGGCGGCGGCCGACGATGAGGCGAAGGTCCCGGGGGTCGAGTCGTCGCGCGACGGCGGCCGGCTGGTGGTCGTCTCGTACAACGTCTGGGAGCTGTACGACGGGCGGGACGGCGACGACTACCTGAGCGACGATCATGCCGAAGCGGAGCGGCTGGCCGGGCCGGGGCACGCGGCACGACGCGTCGAGGTGCTGGGCGGGGCGCTTCGGGCGGCGGCCCCGCACGTGCTGGTGCTGCAGGAAGTGGAGGATGCGGCGCTGGCCTGCGCCGTGGCGCGCGCCGCCGTGCCGGACGCGGGCTGGCGCTGCTGGGCGGCGGGCTGGGCGCGCGAGCCGCACCCGCAGAACGTCGCCGTGGCGTCCCGCGTCGGCGGCGAGGTCGCGCGGCTCGACCCGGGACGCGGGATGGGCCAGCGCGGGGCGCTCGAATGGACGCTCCCGGGCGGGGACCTGCGCGTCGCGGCGGTGCACCTGAAGTCGAGCGTCGGGGACGTGGGCGTCGAGGACTGCGACAACGCACGAAAGCGCATGGCGCTGGCCTGGGGGCTGGCGCAGCGGCAGGCGGAAGTCCCCGGCGGGGCCTACCTGGTGATCGGCGACTTCAACGTCGACCCCGCCGACCCGCTCAAGGTCGAGTACGACCGGACCGACGACATCCTGGCGCGCGCCGGCGGAGAGGACCTCGTGGCGCGACTGCTCGCGTCCGGCGACCGGCCGGGCGGGTCGTCCGGGTCGCGGACGGTGATCGACCGCGCGGTGCTGCGTCCCGGGGCCGGGGTGGAGGCGGTGGGGCTGGAGTTCCTCGCGCAGGCTCCGCGCAGGGGCTGGGCCTCGGACCACGTTCCGCTGGTGGTCGAGCTGCAGGTGCCGTGAGGGAGGCGGGGGAGGGCCGCTAGCCGCGGCGGCGGCGGGCGACGAGCAGCGCGCCGAGCACGAACAGCAGCGAGAGGAAGGTGCCGGCGCCGGAGCGCGAGGTCACGCGGCAGCCGCACCCGTCGTCGTCGTCGCCGCCGCCGCCCGTGTCGGCGGTCGTGTCGCCCGTGGTGTCCGGCGGAGCGTCGGCGTCCGCGCCCGTGTCGGCGTCGGCGTCCGCGGCGATGTCCTCGCCGCCGTCGGTGTCGGCGTCGCCGTCCCCGTCCGCGTCCGCGTCGGGTCCGCAGATCACCGGGTCGGTGGCGGCGGGGAGCGAGGTGTCGGTCGGCCAACGCCGGTTCACCGCCACCAGCTCGTCCGAGTCGTTCTGGCCGCCGGCGACGTAGACGAAGTCGTCGAGGACCGTGGCACCGTAGGAGTAGACCGGGTCGGACAGCGGGT
>JAFGHH010000342.1 GCA_016930215.1 Deltaproteobacteria bacterium | reverse complement strand
GCGGGTCGTCGCGCAGGTCGAGCGTCAGGATCGCGTCGAGCAGGTACAGCAGGTACGGCACCTCGGCCACGGCGTCGGGGTTCGTGACGTTCCAGAGGTCGACCCAGCGCACGCCGTTGTGCAGGCCGAGCGACCAGATCCGGTCGCGGAAGGTGCGCTCGGCGCCGACGCGGGCCTGGACCGCGTGGGTCGAGTACTCGGGCGAGACCGGCTCGGCCTCGTACTTCAGCGAGGCGAGGAAGGCGAGGCGCAGGTCGTCCTCGTGCGGCTGGCGGAAGGTGAGCGAGGTGCCGCCGAACGGGCCGAGGTCGATGTTCTCGAGGTCGCCGAAGTTGAAGGCCCAGCCGAAGCGGTTGGCCCACACGATGCGGCGCAGGCCGCCGAACAGGTTGCGGTGTTCCCAGCGCGCGGTGAGCTCCGCCTGCTGGCGCTCCTGCTCGGTGGCCAGACCGCCGCCGAGCTTGAGCCGCTGCATGTTCCCTTCCTCGAGGTGCACGTTGAGGTCGACGACGCCGCGGTCGACGGGCGCCCCCTCGGTGCCGGGGTCGCGCGTCACCTCCGCCAGCTCCACGGCGGAGAACAGCCCGGCGGCGACCAGCGCGTCGCGCGCGTCATCGACGTCGGCCGTCGAGTAGCCGTCGCCGGGCTCGATGCCGAGCTCGGCCCGGATCGCCGGCTCGGGCACCTCCTCCAGGCCGTCGATCAGCACCTCGCCGAAGTCCGCCGGCGCCCCGGGCTCCAGCCGCAGCTCCGCCGTCGCCGTGTCGGCCTCCAGGTCGATGTGGACCGTCCCCTCGACCCGCGGCGTCGGATACCCGGAGTCGCGCAGCGCCCGGTGCAGCCCGTCCTTCGTCGCGTCCCAGTCGTCCTCCGTCAACCGCCGGCCTTCCGCGATGCGCAGCGCGGCACGCAGGTCGACCTGCACCATCGGCGGCAGGTCCTCCAGGCCCGTCAGCGTCAGCCGCTCCAGCACCGTCGGCGGGCCCTCGGTGACGTGGAACGTCAGCACCACCCCGTCGCCCTCGACGGCCCACCGCAGCGACACCGCGTCCAGCGCCGCGTGGTAGTAGCCCAGGGCGCGGTAGATCCGGGCGATCCGGGGCACGTCCCGCTCGAACAGCATCGAGTCGAGGTGCCGCTCGTCGCTCCACGCGTACCCGTCCTCCGCCTCCAGCGCCAGCCGCGCGAGGAGCTCGTCGTCCGACACGCCGTCGTTGCCCTCGACCTCCATCCCCCGCAGCCGCAGGCGGCCGTCGGTCGTGGCGCAGGCGGGGAGCAGCAGGGCCGCGAGCAGCACGGTCCGGGCAAACGCCACCGGCGTTGCCGGGCATGCTCGAGGCACACGGCGGCCCACGGAACTCATCCTGGGCGGGATCATGACGGATCGCGGCGATTCGAGAAAGAATTCGGCATGACGCGCGCGCCCGATCCGTGGTGTACTGCCGGCCCGAGGAGGACGAGGGCATGACGGTTCCCGAGCCGAGCTACACCACGACGTACGCGATCAAGGTGATGGGGGCCACCTGGAACTACGCCCTGGACGACCGCGGCCTGAAGGTCGACGCGGCGCTGCGCCACGACTTCGTGCCCTGGGAGCAGGTGCGCGGGGTGGCGTTCGGCGCCGTGCACGGGGCGCCGGGAGGCGTCCCGGGCGGAGAGACGGCCCAACTGCTGGTGTCGGTGCAGGAGCCGGGTCGCGCGAAGCCGCGGCTCAAGCGGTACAACGTCCGCCTCGGCGACCCGGAGTCGGTGCGGCTGGCCGAGGAGCTGGCCCGACGGCTGGGCCCCCGGTGGCTCGGCGTCGGCGAGCTGAACCCGATCACCCGGCAGCTCGGGCACTCCACGGCGTGGGCCGCGGCCGTGGCGATCGGGCTGGTGGCGGCGATCCTGGTCGCGATCGTGCTGTTCGCCGTCGTTCGCGGGTGAGGCCCGCCGACTGGCAATCCCGCCGGCGCTCGCGTATATCGCTCGGACGCCCGCGCGGCCCGGCCGCGGCGGGGAGGAGATGGCCTCGGTGGGCCTCTGCGACGAACCGCTGCTGGTCTTCGACGGCGCTTGCGGCACCAACCTGCAGCAGGTGGAGCTCCCGGCGTCGGCCTGGGACGGCCGCGAGGGTTGCAACGAGCTGCTGAACCTGACGGCGCCCGAGGTGATCCAGGCGCTGCACGCCTCGATGCTGGACGCGGGCGCGATGGTCGTCGAGACCGACACCTTCGGCGCCAACGCGATCGTGCTGGCCGAGTACGACCTGGCGGACCGCGTCGAGCGGATCAACCACGCCGCCGTGGAGAACGCCCGCCGGGCGATCGCCGGCCGGCCGCGCCGTTACGTGGCCGGGTCGGTCGGACCGACGACGAAGCTCCCGTCGCTGGGGCACATCGCGTTCGACGAGCTGTACGCGGCGTACGCGGCGCAGCTCCGCGCGCTGCTCGAGGCCGGCGTGGATGCGCTGATCGTGGAGACCGCGCAGGACCTGCTGCAGATCAAGACCGCCGTGATCGCGGCGCTCGAGACCGCCGCGGCGCTGGGCCGCGACGTCCCGCTGCTGGTGTCGGTCACGGTGGAGCCCTCCGGCACGCTGCTGGCCGGCGCGGACCTCGGCGCGGTCGCCGCGACGCTCGAGCCGTTCCCGCTGTTCTCGCTCGGGCTGAACTGCGGCACCGGCCCCGGACAGATGGCGCCGCACGTGCGGGCGCTGGCGCGGGTGTGGCCGCGGCGGCTGTCGGTGATCCCGAACGCGGGGCTGCCGGAAGTGGTCGATGGCCGGACGCGCTACGACCTGGCGCCGGCGGCGTTCGCCGAGCCCCTGCGGCGCTACGTCGCGGAGGACGGCGTGTCGGTCGTCGGCGGCTGCTGCGGCACGACGCCGGAGCACATCCGGGCGCTGGCCGAGGCGCTGACCGGGCTCGTCCCGGCGGCGCGGGCGGTCCGCGCGGCTCCGGCGCTGGCCAGCGCGTACCACGCGGTCGAGCTGCGGCAGGATCCGGCGCCGCTGCTGGTCGGCGAGCGGGCCAACGCCAACGGCTCGAGGCGCTTCCGCGAGCGGCTGCTGGCCGACGACCTGCCCGGCGCGCTCCACGTGGCGCAGGAGCAGGAGCGCGACGGGGCGCACGCGGCCGACCTGTGCGTGGCCTACGCCGGCCGCGACGAGACGGCCGACCTGACGGCGATGACCCGGCTGTTCGCGGACTCGCTGCGCATCCCCACGGTGCTGGATTCCACGACGCCCTCGGCGCTCGAGGCGTGCCTGCGGCTGCACCCCGGCCGCTGCCTGGTCAACTCGGTCAACCTCGAGGACGGCGGCGCGAACCTCGACCGCGTCTGCGGCGCCGCGAAGCGCTTCGGCGCCGCGGTCGTGGCGTTGACGATCGACGAGCGCGGGATGGCGGCGACCGCGGCCGACAAGCTGGCCGTGGCGCGGCGGATCCACGAGCGGGCCGTGGGACGGCACGGGTTGCGCCCCTGCGACCTGCTGTTCGACGCCCTGACCTTCACCCTCGGCGCCGGCGACGAGAAGCTCCGCCGCTCGGCCCTCGAGACGCTCGAGGCGATCCGCCGCATCAAGGCCGAGCTGCCCGGGGTCGGCACGATCCTCGGCGTCTCCAACGTCTCGTTCGGCCTGACGCCGCGCGCGCGCCGCGTGCTCAACTCGGTGTTCCTGCGCGAGGCCGTCGCGGCGGGGCTG
>JAFGHH010000341.1 GCA_016930215.1 Deltaproteobacteria bacterium | reverse complement strand
CGGTACGCTCGGCAACGCCGCGCTGGCGACCAAGGTCCGGGCGCACGAGGCGTTCACGCTCCAGCGCAGCGGGCGGCTCGACGAGGCGGCGGAGCGCTACCGCGCCTGCCTGGAGCAGGCGCGCGCCGCCGACGACCGCGGCGCCATCGCCAGCCACGCCGCGAACCTCGCCACCGTGCTGCACCTCGCCGGCCGGATCGGCGAGGCGATCCGCAACTACGAGACGTCGCTCGCCGCCGCGCGCTGGGTCGGTCGCGCCTCGACCGCGCTCACCACCCAGGCCAACCTCGCCATGTGCCTGGCCACCGTCGGGCAGTTCGAGCAGTCGCTGCGCCACGCCGAGGAGGCCGGCGCGGCCGCCCGCAGGCTCGGCCTGCGGCGCGTGGAGCTGGAGGCCCGGGCCGTCGCGGCCGACGTGGCGCGGCGCCGTGGCGAGCTCGCGGCGGCGCGCGAGGGGTTCGCCGCGGCCGAGGCCGGTTTCGCCGAGCTGGGCCAGGAGCGCGAGGCGACCGAGGCGGCGCTGCACCGGCTGGAGTGCGCCGCGCTGGCCGGCGAGCCGGTGCCGGCCGACGAGCTGGCCGGCGTCGCGGCGCGGGTCGAGGCGGGGCACTACGACGACTTCGTGCCGCGGCTGCGCGCCGTGCAGGCGCGCGTGGCGCTGGCGGCGGGCGACCCGGCCGCCGCCGTCTCCGCCGCGGAACGCTCGTTCGCCGCCGCCCAGCGCCGCGGGGACCTCGAGGCGCAGGCCGAGGCGGCGGGAATCCTGACCCGCGCCTTCGCCGTCCGGGGCGATGTCGCCGGCGCCGAGAAGCATCGCCGCGCCCGCCGCGCGGCGCTCGAGGCGTTCGCGGCCGACCTCCCGGACCGCCTCCGCACCTCGTTCCTCGCCGCGCAGCGCGACGTCGCGCTTGTCGACGACGCCTCCCATCCCACGCCTCCCCCGCCGTCCGCGGCCTCCGGGGCCGCGACGGCCACCGCACCCCGCGGCGCGATCGCCGCGGCGATGGAGAAGACGATGCCGGGCGAAGCATGGTCCGCCGAGGCGCGGGCGGCGGCCGATCGGCCGCTGTTCCGCCTGCTGGAGATCAACCGCGAGCTGGTCCGCGAGTCGGACGTCGGACGGCTGTTCGACGCGATCATGGATGCCGCCGTGCGCTTCACCGGCGCCGAGCGCGGCTTCCTGCTGCTGCCGGCCGACGACGGCGGGCTCGAGGTGCGCTGCGTGCGCGAGTTCAGCCAGGTCGAGCTGCCCGAGGAGCACCGCCGCTTCTCCCGCTCGATCGCCGAGCAGGTGTACCGCGACGGACAGCCCGTGCTGACCGTCTCGGCCCAGGAGGACGAGCGGTTCGGGCGGGTGCTGTCGGTGCACGAGCTGCAGCTCCAATCGATTCTCTGCGTGCCGATCCGGGGCCGCGAGCGCACGCTCGGCGTCCTGTACCTCGAGAACCGCGTGCGCCGCGGGCTGTTCCACGAGGCGGACCGCGAGCTGCTGATGGCCTTCGGCGACCAGGTCGCGCTGGCGATGGAGAACGCGCGGCTGATCGAGGCGCTGCGCAACCGGTCCCGCGAGCTGGAGCGGGCCCAGGAGCGCCTGCAGGACCGGTTCGAGGAGCGCGGCCGGGAGCTGGAGCAGCGCACCGAGCAGCTGCAGAGGGTCGAGCGGGACCTGGCGACGGCGCGCCGGGCCTTCGAGACGCCCAACGGCTTCCCCGGCCTGATCGGCGAGTCGCCGGCGATGCGCCGCGTCTGCCACCTCGTCCGCCGCGTCCTCGACACCGACGTTCCCGTCGTGCTCGTCGGCGAGAGCGGCACCGGCAAGGAGATCGTGGCGCGCGCGATCCACGAGCACGGCCTGCGCAAGAAGGGCCGCTTCGTCGCCCTCAACTGCGGCGCCTTCCCCGAAGGGCTGATCGAGAGCGAGCTGTTCGGCCACGCCCGCGGCGCCTTCACCGGCGCGGTGCGCGACAAGAAGGGCGTGTTCGTCGAGGCCGAGGGCGGCACGCTGCTGCTCGACGAGGTCGGCGACATGCCGGCCAAGATGCAGACCGACCTCTTGCGCACCCTCCAGGAACGCAAGGTCCGGCCGCTCGGCGCGAACCGCGACGTCGCCGTCGATGCCCGCGTCGTGGCCGCCACCCAGCAGCCGCTGAAGACGCTGGTCGACCAGGGCAGGTTCCGCGAGGACCTGTTCTACCGGCTGTCGGTGGTCGAAATCCCGATCCCGTCGCTCCGCGAGCGGCTGGACGACCTGCCGCTGCTGGTCGATCACTTCCTCACGGCGTTCGCCGCCCGCTTCCAGACGAATCGCAAGTCGGTGTCGCGCGAGGCGATGCGGCTGTTGATGACGCTGCCGTGGCCCGGCAACGTCCGGCAGCTCGAACACGCGATCCTCAACGCGTGGGTGCTGGCCGAGGGCGACGTGCTGACCCCCGACGACTTCGGCACCTCGATGGCCGGCGGACCGGTCGCCGCCCTGCCCGCCGCCTCCAGCCCGGTGGCCAGCCGGGCGCTGTTCGAGGCCTCCGAGCGGGAACGGATGCTCGAGGCGCTGCGCACCGCGCGCTGGAACAAGACCCGCGCCGCCGACAACCTCGGCATGCCCCGCCGCACCTTCTACCGCAAGCTCGAGCGCTACGGCATCGACCGGTAGCTTGACGGACGGGCCGGCTTCGACGACAACCCGGCGTGCGGAGGTGCTCCGTGCGATGAGCGACGCCCACGTCACGCAGATCGCCGGCGAGCTGGGGCTCGCCGCCGGCCGGGTGCAGGCCGCGGCCGACCTGCTGGCGGAGGGCGGCACCGTCCCGTTCATCGCCCGCTACCGCAAGGAGGCCACCGGGTCGCTGGACGAGGTGGCGATCACCGCGATTCGCGACCGGCTGGCCCGGCTCGCCGAGCTGGACAAGCGCCGCGCGGCGATCCTCGGCTCGCTCGAGGAGCGCGGCCTGCTTACCGACGAGCTGCGCGCCCGCGTGCTCGCCGCCCCGACCCTCGCCGTCCTCGAGGACGTCTACCTGCCGTTCCGGCCCAAGCGCCGCACCCGGGCCATGCTCGCCCGCGAGCGCGGCCTCGAGCCGCTGGCCGAGCGGCTGTGGGCCCAGGACCCGGTCACCGACCCCCCGGCCGAGGCCGTCGCCTTCGTCGATCCGGAGCGCGGCGTGCCCGACGCCGCGGCGGCGCTCGCCGGCGCCCGCGACATCCTCGCCGAACGGGTCCACGAGGACGCGGACGGGCGCGCCGAGCTGCGCAGCCTGTACCGCGAACGGGCCGTGATCCGGTCCCGCGTCGTCAAGGGCCGCGAGCAGGAGGGGGCCAAGTACCGCGACTACTTCGACGCCTCCGAGCCGGCGGCGAAGGCGCCGTCGCACCGGATCCTGGCCCTGCGCCGCGGCGAGGCCGAGGGCTTCCTGACGCTCGAGCTGGCGCCGCCGCCCGAGGAGGCGCTGGCGCGCCTCGAGGCGCGCTTCGTCCGCGGGACCCGCCCGGCCGCCGAGCAGGTCCGCACCGCGGTCCGCGACTCGTACAAACGCCTGCTCGGACCGGCCCTCGAGACCGAGCTGCGCCAGGCGACCAAGCAGCGCGCCGACGCGGAGGCGATCCGGGTCTTCGCCGCCAACCTGCGCCGGCTGCTGCTCGCCCCGCCCCTCGGTCGCCGCCGCGTGCTGGCCGTCGACCCCGGCTTCCGCACCGGCGCCAAGCTGGTGAGCCTCGACGCCCAGGGCGCGCTGCTCGGGCACGACGTGATCTTCCCCACGCACGGCGAGCGCCGCGCGGCGGAGGCCGCCGCCACCGTGCGGGCGCTCTGCGAACGCCATCGGATCGAGGTGCTCGCCGTCGGCAACGGCACCGCCGGTCGCGAGACCGAGGCCTTCCTGCGCGGACTGGAGCTGCCGGGGGCGCCGGCGATCGTGATGGTCAACGAGTCCGGCGCCTCGATCTACTCCGCCTCCGAGGTCGCGCGCGAGGAGTTCCCCGACCACGACGTGACGGTGCGCGGCGCGGTGTCGATCGGGCGCCGGCTGCAGGACCCGCTGGCCGAGCTGGTCAAGCTCGACCCGAAGTCGATCGGCGTCGGCCAGTACCAGCACGACGTCGACCAGGGCGACCTGCGCCGGATGCTCGACGACGTGGTCGTGAGCTGCGTCAACGGCGTGGGCGTCGAGGTCAACACGGCCAGTCGGGAGCTGCTGGCCTACGTCTCCGGGCTCGGACCCCAGCTCGCCGCCAACGTCGTGGCCTGGCGCGCCGAGCACGGGCCGTTCCGGTCCCGCCGCCAGCTGCGCGAGGTCCCGCGGCTCGGCCCCAAGGCCTTCGAGCAGGCCGCCGGGTTCCTGCGCGTCCACGACGGCGAGCACCCCCTGGACGCCAGCGCCGTCCATCCCGAACGCTACCCGCTCGTCGAGACGATCGCCCGCGATCTGGGCTGTACGGTCGGGGAGCTGCTGCGGGACGAGACGCTCCGCGGGCGGATCGATCCGCGGCGCTACGTGGCCGACGGCGTCGGCCTGCCGACGCTGCACGACATCCTGGCCGAGCTGGCCCGGCCGGGGCGCGATCCGCGCGAGCGCTTCGAGCCGCTGCGCTTCGACGACGGAGTGCGCGAGCTGACCGACCTGCGGCCGGGGATGAAGCTGGCCGGCGTGGTGACCAACGTCGCCGCCTTCGGCGCGTTCGTCGATGTCGGCGTCCACCAGGACGGGCTCGTGCACGTCAGCCGGCTCGCCGACCGCTTCGTCCGCGACCCCGCCGAGGTGGTCCACGTCGGCCAGCACGTCCGCGTGACCGTCGTCGAGGTCGACCTCGAGCGCCGGCGGATCGGGCTGTCGATGCGTGCAGAGGAGACCGCGCCCCGGGAACCGCGGCCGGAGTCCCGGCCCCCGCCGCCCAAGACGCGGATGGCCGAGTTGCTCCAGGACTGGCACGCCAAGCGGGGCCGGTAGGGCACTCGCGCCAAGTCGCCAAGTCGCCACAGGTCAGGGACAGGTCGCGCCAGGTCGCTGGTCTCCGTGCCGAGTTGCGCCTTGGCGTCTCTGCGCGAGTTGCTTCGAACGATGTTGCGCCTGGGCGTCCTTGCGCGAGGTCCTCCTCCGCGTGGACAGACCCCGCGCCCGGGCGCTAGGCTCGCACCCCGTGATGCTGGCCGAACGGCTCCTCGAGCGGCTCGGACGACCGTCCCGCGCGGCGGTCTGGGCCGCGTTCGGCGTGCTGGCCGTCGGGTTCCTGGCCGTCGGGCTGCACGGGATCGGCGACCTGTGGCTGTGGGGCCACGAGGGCTTCATGGGCTCGTGGTTCTCCCAGGCCGCGCGCAACACGCTGCGCTTCGGCGTCCCGGGCCAGATGGTGTTCTACTCGGGAACCGCGCCGCCGGTGGACCAGATCATCTACACCGGCCACCCGCCGGTGATCCACCTGCACCTGGTGGCGGCGTTCGGGCTGCTGGGCGACGCCGAGTGGGTCGCGCGGCTCGTGCCGCTCGGCTACAACCTCGGCACGCTGCTGCTGCTGTTCGTCGCGCTGCGCCGCCGGTTCGGCGACGCCGTCGGCCTGGCCGGCGCGGCGATCTGGGCGCTGCTGCCGATCCAGGGCCTGTACGCGCACCTGGTCAGCCACGAGGCGTTGGGGATCTTCTGGTGCCTGCTGTTCGTGCACCTGTACCTGCGCTGGTGCGAGACCCGCCTGACGTCGCGCCTGGCGGCCTCGTTGCTCGCGCTGGCCGTCGCGCTGTGGACCGACTGGCCGGCCTACTACTTCGCACTGTTCGTGGCGCTGCACGCGCTCGAGACCGGCCTGCGCCGCGGCGGACGCCCGTGGCGCTGGCGGGTCGAGTACGCCTACGTCGCGCTGGTGACCGCGCTGGTCGCCGCCGGTTTCCTGCTGTTCGTGGTCTTCGTCCTGGGGCTGGCCGGCAGCTTCGAGGAGATGCGGCAGGTGTTCGGCCAGCGCAGCTCGACCCCGCCGTTCTACCTGCGGCAGCTCGTGCGCTGGGTCCCCGAGCTGTACGGCCCGGTGCCGCTCGCCCTGTTCGAGCTGTGGCTGGTGGGGTTCGTGGTGCAGGCCGTGCGCCGCCGCCTGGCGCTCGGCGACTTCCTGCCGCTGTTCTTCCTGCTCGCCCAGCTCGTGCATTCGAAGCTGTTCGCCGAGGCCGGCTTCCTGCACCGCTACTGGCTGCTGTACGGCGCCGTGGCCGTGGCCGCGGGCGCCGGCCGCTCGCTCGTCGCGCTCGGACGCCTGCTGCGCCGCCTGCTGCTGGGACCGCCCTGGCGCGGCCCCGTCCCCGTCCGCTCGCCGGGGCATCGGCTCGTCGCGAGCCTCGCGCCCGTCCTGCTGCTGGGCGGCGGTTTCCTCGCCTGGCAGGTGCCCTCGTCCCTCCGCCTCCTGGCCTGGGGCGCGCGTACCGGCGGCGCCTCGATCGGGATGCCGCGCGAGCCCTACGGCGACCAGTACGAGTCGATCCGCTGGATGCAGGACGTGCTGCGCGAGTTCCCGCGGGGCTCGGCCGAGTTCCTGCTGTCGTTCGGCGCCGAGCGCGACAAGCGCGTGGAGTGGCACTACTACCTCGATGCCCCGTACCGCCTGGTCCCCGATGCCCCGCCGTTGCCGCCGCCCGACGCGGCGACCCGCCACCTCGTGGCCCTGTTCGACCTGGCCGTCTTCGCGGAACCGGAGTGCCTGCGGCCGCTCGTCGAATCGCACCGGACGCTGGTCCACGGACGGCGCTGGGTCGCGGTCGACCTCGCGGACCCGCGGGCCGTGTTCGAGGCCCGCGTGCTGCGCCCGCGCCCGACACCGTGGTGGTGGCGGTGGCTGGTCAACCCCGTGCATCCGCCGGACGAGTGGGTGCGCGACCCGCAGGCGGGAGCGACCCGGGCGCTGTTCGAGGCGCGGCCGCCCCCGGCCGCTCGCGGGGGCCTCGGGCCGTACGGCGGCGAGCCGTTCGACTGGGAGTGCCCGGCGGGCCACCTGCTGCAGGGCCTCGAGGCGATCGCCGGGCAGCCCGGGCGCCGGCTGGTGTTCCCGTCGTCGGTCCGCGCGCTGTGCGTGCCGGCGGCGGTGGTGAGGCGACGGCAGGTCGTCGAGCCGTACGTCGGCCCGACGCTCGGGCTGCCGCCGTTCGGCGGCGTCGCGCCGACGTTCCGGCGGCTCGCCTGCCCGCCCGGCACCGCGGTCGTGGGCCTGTTCGGCCGCGCCGGCCGGGTCGTCGATGCGGTGGGCGTCCTGTGCGGCGACCTCGAGTCGGACGCCGTCGTTCGTGCCGCCGGGGGAGCGACGGTCGGCGGCACCGGCGGCGCCGCGGTGGAGTGGCGCTGTCCCGCCGGCACCGCGGCCCGCGGCCTCGGCGGCGGCGCCGGCGAGCGGCTCGATCGCCTCGAGGTGGTCTGCGCGCCGCCGTGAGTTCCGTCGCGGTCGTGCCGGAGGCCGCGCGCCGCCGCGCGCGGTGACCCGTCAGTCCCGGCCCGCCGCGTCCCCGTCCGCCGCCGGCTTCGTCGCGCCGGCCGTCTTGCCGAGCCGGCTCTTGCGGACCTTCGCCGAGCGGCGCATCACCAGCAGCTGGACGAACAGCGAGAAGCCCATCGCCGAGTAGATGTAGCCCTTGGAGACGTGCTGACCGGTGGCCTCCATGATCAGCATCGAGCCGATCAGCACGAGGAACGCGAGGGCCAGGATGCGCACCGACGGGTTGTCCTGGACGAAGTCGCCCACCGGTCCCGCGAACACCATCATCACGATCACCGCCAGCACCACCGCGGCCATCATCACCGGGATGTGCTGGGCCATGCCGACGGCGGTGATCACCGAGTCGAGCGAGAAGACGACGTCGAGCACCATGATCTGGAGCACGACCGAGGGCAGGGCGGCGCGCACCTTGGGCACGCGCTCCGCACCCACCTTCTCCGCCCCCTCCTCCGGATGCTCGACGTTCTCGTAGATCTCGTGCGTCGCCTTGTACAACAGGAACAGGCCGCCGCCGAGCAGGATCAGGTCCTTGCCGCTCCACGGGATCACCAGGTGGAACAGCGTGTCGTCGAGCCGCATCACCCAGCCGATCGCCAGCAGCAGCAGCAGGCGGGAGACCATCGCCACGCCGAGCCCCAGCCGCCGCGCCATCAGCCGCTTCTCGCGCGGCAGCCGGCCGGTGAGGATCGTGATGAAGACGATGTTGTCGATCCCGAGCACGATCTCGAGCAGCGTCAGCACGCCGAGCGAGATCCAGGCCTCGGGACTCGTGACCCAGTCCAGCATCCCTCCTCCTCGGCCGGGACTGTAGCCAACCCCGTCGGGGACCTGCAACCGTCCCGCCGGCCGGCTCCAGGACCGGGCTCGCCCACGGCTCGTGCGAGCGTCCCGGGGCCGCCGCGGCGGCGGCTGGCTCGCCGTCGCTCGCGGACCGATGCCGGGTGCACGAACCGGGGGGCCCGACGCCGACGCCGGCGCCCGCGGAAGGCGATGGGGGGGCCGACGTGTGTCTCCCCGTTCACGGCGGAACCTGCAACTGCCTGGAATTGCGGCTCCGTCGTCTGGCACGTCGGTTGCTCACGATCTCCGCATGCTCGTGAAGGAGGGCGCCATGAGGAAGCAGACACGAAGACTCGGACGGCCGGCCGCGATCCCGGCGGCGGTCCTGGTTCTCCTGCCGCTGGGCTGCTGCGACGGTCCGATCCCGCCGCAGACCGAGGGGTGCATGTTCGACACTTCGATGGTGACCGAGTGCACCGTGGTGGTGTTCGACGAGACGGGCGGCATCGCCGGCCGGACGGACCGCTGGGTGATCCGGGACGACGGGACGGTCAAGCACGTGGACCTCGCCGGCGGCGCGGAGTCGGAGCTGCAGGTGCCGGGCGGGGCGGAGCAGGCGGCGGAGCTGCAGGCGGCGCTCGCGGCGTCCGGCCTCGACGACCAGGAGACGGGCTGCTACGAGGCGGGGGAGGTGGTGGACGACGGGATGCAGCACCGGATCGTCTACCAGCGCCAGGACGACCGGCGGCTGTTCTTCTTCGCGACCGAGGACGGAGCGGACGTCCCGCTGGTGATCGAGGATGCGATCGGTCTGATGCGGAGCTACGTGGCCGAGGCGCAGGCGCTCTAGGACGGGCCCGCGGCGTCAGCCGCGGCGCAGGCGCGTCAGGCCGAAGCCGGCCGTCGCCACGACGGCCAGGACCCACAGCCAGCGCAGCGAGTACTTGAACCAGGGCTGCCCCCGCAACCCGGTCGGGAGCGGATGCAGCGTGGCCAGCGCCTTGCGCACCGCCTCGATCTCCCGGCGAAAGACGTCGCCGGGCGCCGCCATCACGACCACCATCGTGCTCCGCTCGGCGGCCAGCAGCAGCTGCAGCATCGAGGTCGTGACGCCGGCCATCTCGACGTCGACCTGGACCTCGACCGCCGGGCGGCCGCCGTAGCTGGCGCGCTCGGCGCGGGCCAGCTCGACCCCCTGCAGCTGGCCCCGGGCGCGCTCGATGTTGCCGCGGAGCTGCGCCAGCATCGATTCGTCCATCGGCATCGCCTCGTCGATCTCGACGATGCCCAGCACGGACTGGGTTCCGAGGCCGCCCAGCGTGTAGAACGCGTGGACCGTGGTCTTCTCGCGCACCCGCGGGCACATTCCCTGGACCGCCTGCTCGGTGGCGTCGTCATCGACCGCCAGCCAGCCGGGCGGGACGTCGAAGTGGAAGCCCGCGCCGAACCAATCGATGAGCACGACGTAGCCGACGCCGGCGAGGAAGAGCAGTCCGAGCGTCCACCCGAGGATCGGGCCCAGGCTGCTCGAGTCGGTCGGGGGTCGTGGGGTCGCGGGGAACGCGCCGGAGGTCGATCCGACGCTCGACGGCGGCGCCTGCGGGGCGGCGGCCCCCTGCCACGGGCCGGCCGAGGCGCGCCGCTCCTGCGCGGCGAGGTACTTCGACACGTACACGCCGCACCTCGGACATTCGTCGTCGAACGGCTCGGCGTACCCGCACTTCGGGCAACGTGCGTACCCCATCGGGGTCCGATGCTAGGTCGGGACGCGGGCGGCCACAAGTTCGCGGCGGCGACCGCGCGGCGGGCTAGCGCTCGAGCGCCTCGTCGACGCCCTTGCGGATCTCGTACCAGAAGTCGCGGGCCGCCTCGCGCGGGTCGGCCTCGAATCGCGTCAGCCACGCCGCCAACTCGGGCCGCGGCGTGCCCTCCTCCGCCTTGCGGCGCAGGAATCCGTGAAGCACCGCCACCATCCGCTTCGATTCGTAGAACGACGACCGGTTGTGGGCGTTGAGCTGCCGCGCCAGCGCCCGGTGGTGCGCCGCCACGTCGACCTCCAGCTCCCAGAACTCGCGGAAGATCGTCGGCACCAGCTCCTCGGCCCATTCGCGGTGGAACCGGCAGAAGCCGAGGTTGTCGAGCGTCAGCTCCTTGGCCATGCGGTCGGCGTTCATCCGGCCGAGCTCGCGGGGCGGCAGGAAGTCGTCGCCGTAGTAGCAGAAGTACTTTCCCATCACCGGCATCGGCGAGAACATCCCCGGTACCCAGTACTGGTTCGGCACCATCCAGCCCCGTTCGGCGGTGCAGTTCACGGCCAGCCGGTCCCGCACCTCCTGCGGGCGGCCGGTCTGCGCCCCGAGCCGTTCGGCCAGCGCGCGGGCCCCCTGCGACAGGTCGAGCCCCGGGCGCCGCTCGACGATGCCCTGCAAGAGCGCCGTCACCAGCGCGGCGTTGTGCTCGGAGTCCTCCACCACCCGGAAGCCGTCGGGCGCGAACTTCGGCTTCCCCGGCAGCTGCCAGGTGTCCGGCTCGACGAGCCCGTCGTCGAGCAGCTCCAGCATCCAGGCCACGACGCCGCCGATCGAAATCGAGTCGAAGCCCATCTGGTCGGCGAAGCCGACGGCCCGCTCGGCCGCCCGCTGGTCGTAGATCCCGCACAGCGGCCCCAGCGCCTGGTACGGCTCGTAGTCCTTCTTGTACGGCCCGTTCATCTTCTTGCACACCGCCGGGCACGGCTCGCCGCAGTGCGAGAACTGCTTCTTCTCGATCGTCTCCTCGTTGAACTGCTTGAGGTAGTGCGCCACCACCAGCTCGGCGTGCACCGCCAGCCGGCGGTCCTTGGGCCAGTCCACCGAGCGGTAGTTGAAATGCAGCATCTTGTCCTTGAGCTTGGCCAGATTGACGCCCAGCGTCCCGCCGGTCCTGAGCTCCGGGTCGTAGCGGTACTTGCGCGTGGCCTCGGCGTCCTTGACCACCATCCGCATCTTGTACCGCTGCTCGAAGTAGCGGTCGGCCAGCTTGCGGTCGTCCAGGTCGCGGTCGACGTGCGAGCCGCCGAACACCACGGCCAGCAGGTTGTGCTCGCGGGCCATCCGGCTGCCCAGTCCGCCGCGGCCGGCCCAGCCCTCGACGTGGGTCGGCCCCTTCGAATCGATCTTCGACGAGCCGATCGCGCCGCAGTCGGTGGTCAGCGCCGCCGGCCCGACCGCCAGCACCCGCGGCGGATGCGAGAAGGTCGGCGCCCAGCGGTCCCACAGCCGTCGCTCCAGCGACCGCCACCCGGCCTCGTGGTCCCCTTCCTCGCAACGCAGCCGAATCGCCCCCAGCTCCACCGGCACGATCTCGAGCTCGACCTCCTCCTGCCCCTCGCGCCGCAGGATCAACGCCGACGGCACCGCGGCCCGCCCGGTGAGCGCCACGTAGTTCACGCCGACGTTCTCGAAGGTCAGCGCCGCCCCGCCCATCGTCGACACGTAGAACCCGCCCCAGCACGGCGACTCGCCCGTGAACATCAGCCGGTTGGAGCCGGGCAGCACCGAGCCCATGAACGCCCCGCCCCCGAAACACAGCGCCCGCGACCGCCGCCATTCGCGGAAGCCGAAGTCGATCGGCCCCAGCACCGACGCGTCGCGGATCCGCTCCACCCGGTAGAACCCGGTCCCCAGATCGATGTGCAACGCCTTCTGTTCGTACATGCCGGTATCCTGTCAGACCTTCCGGCCGGCGGGAAGGGCCTCCCGGCGCGGACGTGGTAGCATCGGTCCGACGGCCGCAGCGCCCGCGCCCGCCGCGCGGCGCCGGTCGGGGAAGGCGTCGATGACCGAGCTGCCGGCGGCGGTCCTCCACGGGACCGCGATGTGGATCCTGCTCACGGCCTGGAGCGCCGCCGCCGCCGCCGTCGTCGCCTGGACCGCGCGCCGTCGGCGTGTCCGGCACGACGCCGGGCGTCGCCGAGCCCGGCTGGGCACTCCCGCCGACGACCCGGCAGGCTGGTGCGTGGACGAACCGCTCGCGCTGGCCGGACGGCTCGAGCTCGGCGGCGCGGCGTGCCGCGACTTCGAGGACGGACGGCCCGTCGCCGCCGCCACCGCCGGGCCCGCCCGCGACCGGTCCGCCGCGGATCGCGTCCACGCCCGCGGCGACGAGCTGGCCCTGGCCGTCGCCGGCCGCCGCGTGCGCCTCGACGGCCCGCTCGACGTGGTGGTCGGCTCTCGCGAGGGTCGCCCGCTCGTCCCGCCCCGCTGGCTGGGTCCCGCCGCCCTCGACCGCCTGGCGGCGGCCACCCCCGACGACGAGGCGCTCGCGCGAATCGCCCGGCGCCGGCTGGAGTTCCGTTCGCTCGCGCCCGGCGATGCCGTCCGCGTGCGCGGCGTGCTGCGCGGTGGACCGGAGCAGGGGTGGCGGCTGGTCGGGGAGGGCGGCGCCCCGCTGCGGGCGGCCTGCGAGGACGCTCCGCGGTCGAGCCGGCCGGCCCGGCCGTTGCTGGCGGCGGCGCTGTGGGGGCTGCTGGCCGGGGCCGCGGCGTGGTGGGCGCTGGGCGTGGCGGGCGACGTCGCGCTGGCCGCCTGGGAGCCGCCGGTGCATCTCGCCGCCGCCCCCCGCGTCTGCGCGACCGCACCGCCGTCGCCGCTCGACTCCACGGCCCTGCAGCTCGCCGCCCTGACCCCGTCGCGCCGCGAGGAAACGCTCGATCTGCTCTACGAGGAGCTGGTGCGCGGGCTGGCCGACTGCCCCGGCGACCGGCGGCTGATGGACCAGCTGGAGGCGCTCGGCGGATGGCTGGGGCGCTGCCGGCGCACGACCGATGTGCTCGCACGACACGGCTCGCCGGCCCGTACCGTCGAGCTGGGGGCGCAGTGCGGCGATCCGGAGTCGCTGTGGACCGCCGCCGACGCCGCGCTCCGGGACGGGGACCCGGCCCGCGCCAGCGCGCTCTTCGAGCGGCTGCCCGCGGGGCAGGGGCGCAGGCAGGATCGAGCGTTGTTGCGGCCGGCCCAGGCGCATCTCGCCGCCGGCCGGCCGGAGCTCGCGGCCCGCGCGCTGCACGCGCTGGTCGAGACGCTGCGCCGCCGTCCGCCCAGCCGCCGGCCGCCGAAGGCGAGCCTCACGCGACTGCGTTGCCTGGGCTGGGCTCTCGAGGCGCGCCGCGGCGTACCGGGTGCGCAGGCCGAGCTGGAGGCGGCCGCGCGCGGTCCGACCGCCGCCTTCTGCGGCGTGCTGCTGGCCGACCTCCTGCCCGGCCCGGAGCGCCTCGAGGTCCTCGAAGACGTGTGGTCGGCCTCGCCCGAACAGCCGCTGCTGCGCCTGGCGGAGCTGCTCGAGCTGGAGGTCGCGCACGGGCAGGCCGGGTACGGCGCCCGGGAGGTCGACCCCTTCGAGCGTCGGCTGGACGACGTGCTGTCGGACGCCGCGACCGCCGTCGGTGTTGCCAGCGGCGCCGGGGCGCTGGCCCGGCACGTCGCCGACGCCTGGGACACGCTCGACACCGCGGAGGTCCAGCGGCTCGTGCAGCCCGTGACCCGGGCGGGGCTGCAGCTCGAAGCGGCCGGTTTCGCCGCCGCGGTGGGCGAGCTGGACGAAGCGCGGCGGCGGCTGGTCGCCGCCCTGGCGGACCTGGATGCCGGACCGGAGCCCGGCCCCGTCCCGGAGGGCCTCCCTCCGGGTTCGAGGTCACCGCGGCGTGCGGACGCCGTTCGGGTGCGGCTGGCGGCCGTCGAGCTGCAGTTGGGCGAGGATCGGCGTGCCGGCGTGGAGCTGGCGCGGGCGGAAGGCGCGTGGCCCACCGATCGGTGGCTCGCCCCGCTGCGCGCGCTGCTGGACGCGCGCGCCGCCGGCCGGCTCGTTGCGCTGGAGGGGATCCCGGTGCCCGACCCGACGCTGGCGGAGGCCTGGCGGCTCGCGGTGCGGGGCGACGCCGCCGGCCTCGCGGAGCTCGTCGACCGGCCGCGGTCCGGCGTGCCGCCGCCGCTGTTGGCGCCGGCCGCGGCGTGGATGGGCGACGGCCGGGCGACGCTGCTCGAGCTGCTGCGCGATGCCGTACCGTCGCCGTGCGCCGTGCAGGCCGGGACCTGGTCGGTGGGCCGCGCGGCCGCCTGCCACGCCGCTTGCGGTCGCCTGGCCCGCGCGCTCGGCGATGCCGTGACCGCGCTGCGCTACGAGGGCGTCGCGGAGCGGCTGCGCGCGCCGCTGCTGGACCGTGCCCGGATCGTGCCGCTGGTGCTGCTCGAGAGCTGGTGACCGTCCACGATGGCGAGAACGGCGTCCGCTGCAGCTACTGCTGGAGGATCAGCATCCCGGACTGCACGTAGTGGTCGCTGTAGTCGCCGGACTCGTGGCGGTGGTAGAAGTAGAGCTGCCCCTCGACGAGACCGGTCCCGATCATCCCGGCCAGATCGACCGCCGCCGGCGGCTCGGGCACGGTGAGCGTCGTGGCGTCCTCGGGGCCGCGGACCCACCACACCGTCTGCTCGTCGTTCTCGATCAGCAGGAGCGGCGTCAGCGCCGAGTCGAACAGCTCCCACCGCAGCGGGTCGTGGAACGGATGGAGCGTCGTCGGCGTGGCCGGTGCCGTGATCCGCGGCGCATCGACGAAGTGGAGCTCCTGCGCGCCCGCGGTCGGGTAGCCCTCCACGATCACCCCCGAGACCCAGTCGTCGCCGACGACGCGGAAGGCGGTGAGCGGCCGGGCGACGTCGGTCACCGTGACGTACTCCATGTCGAACTCGATCACCCCCCCCGCGCCCAGCGTGGTGGTGTTGATCGTGCCGACCGTGGCCATCGACTCGTAGTCGAACACGCTGACGTAGCCGTAGTCCGGCGTGCGCAACGGGCTGTCGCCGCGCGTCACCGTCTGGAACGTGCCGGTCACGCTCGTGGCCGGCGTCGGCGTCCCGAAGTCGAGCGTGGCGGTGGCGGGCGCCGTCACCGCCGCTTGGTCCTGCAGGACCCAGCCCGAGATCGGCATCGACAGGCAGCCGACGCATGGGGCCGGCTCCTGCGCGAACTCCACCGCGACGATCGTGAACGGCTCGCCCGGCGCGACCTGGATCGACCACGAAGGCCCCGGCGAGCTGCTCCAGAAGCTCTCGCCGTCGGTCGTCGCGCTGACGAGCAGCGAATGGTGGGCCGCGTCGGTCATGTTCTCGGCCGCGCCCGAGACCTCGACCCGCTCCGGATCGTCGTCCAGCCGCAGGCCCAGCCCGAGCTCGATCTCGCCGTCCGACTCCTCGATGTCGACCCGGCTCACCAGCCCGTACCCGTCGAGCCACGCGGTGGCGCCGGCGTTCCCGGCGGCCCAGTCGAGCCCCTCGAACGTCGTTCGCCCGTCCGCCCCCGTCGTCTGCTCGACCCGCCCGCGACCGGGCAGGTCGGCGGCCACCGTGGCCCCCGCCGTCGGAACCCCGTCCTCGACGGACGGGTCGGTGACGGTCACGAGCACGGTCAGCGTCCCGGTGCCGCCCCCGCCTTCGTCGGCGACGTCGGCATCGGCGTCGGCGTCGGCGTCGGCGTCGGCGTCGGCTCCCGTCGTGTCGTCGGCCCCGGCGTCGTCCGCGGCCGAGTCGTCGTCGCCGCAGCCGAGCGTCGCGGCCGCAAGGAACAGGGCGAGCGACCAGATGCAGTTGCGCATGATTCCCTCCTTCCCGATCGGGTTTCGTCTCCGGACGGATCGCAGCCTAGCACGTCCGGGCTCGAACGGAACGGTCTCGTGCTTCCACGGTCTTCCGGGCGGGGCGAGCCCGACGGCCGGCCGCGCGCTCAGTCGGCGGGGCGCGGCAGGCCGTCTTCCGGGATGCCGAGGCGCCGGCGCAGCTTGCGGATCGTGGTCGCGTGCAGCCGGCAGAGCCAGGAGCGCGACAGGCCGAGCTCCCGTCCCGCCTCGGACAGCGACGCATCCTCCACGTACAGCCGACGCAGGAGCGTCCGTTCCTGCTCGGACAGCTTGTCGACCTCGTCCAGCACGCGGCCGAGGTCGCAGACCTCCTCGCCGGGCAGCGTCGTCGCCTCGGGCTTCGGCTCGCGGGCCGCGGCCCCCGCCTCCGTCGTCAGGTACACCACGCTCAGGTCCGCGACCGCCTCGCCCACCAGCTTCGTCGCGACGGCCCGCGTCGGGTTGCCGTAGGCGGTCTCCGCCAGCGTCTCCATGTACAGGTCGGTGCGCTCCGCGGCCCGCAGGCGCTTGTACGCGTTCGAAGGCAGCCAGCTCAGCTCCCGCAACCCGTCGTAGATCGCGCCCCGGACGCGGTACCAGGCGAACGTGCGGAACGCCACGCCGCGCGCGGGGTCGAACCGCCGGCGCGCCTCGATCATCCCCAGCGTGCCGTACGAGACCAGCTCGTCCAGCTCGATCCGGGGCGGCAGCAGCCGGTGCACCGAACGGGCGACGGTGCGGACGAACTCCACGTCCTCCGCCTCGAGGCTCCGGGGTGGTGCCGTTCCGCCCATCACCCGGGCTTGTAGCCGAAGATCCGGTACGGCGTCCAGGGTGCGCGGCGGCGGCGCCTCCGCTAGGATGCGGGCCGAGGAGGACGGGATGGTGCGAGGGCCGCGGGGCGGAGGATGGCGAACGGCGGCATGGCCGGCGGCCTGCGCGGCCGCCCTGGCGGCCGGCGGCTGTCCGCGCGACGCCGCGCGCGAGGCGGCGGCCGACGGGGAGCCGGATCTCGCCGGTGCGGCGGCCGCCACGGCCGCGGCCGGGGACGTCGGGGCTCCCGCGCCCACCACCGGCACCCGCGTCGTGCTGCTCGGCACCGGCACGCCGCGCCCCGACCCGCTGCGCTCCGGTCCCTGCACCGCCGTCCTGGCCGGCGGAACGGCGTACCTGTTCGACGCCGGGCCCGGGGTCGTGCGGCGCGCGTCGGCCGCCTACCTCGAGGGGCAGCGCGAGCTCGAGCCGCGCGGGCTGGCCCGCGTGTTCCTCACCCACCTGCACTCCGACCACACGCTCGGCCTCCCCGACCTGATCTTCAGCCCCTGGACGCTCGGCCGCCACGTGCCGCTCGAGGCCTGGGGCCCGCCCGGGCTGCGGGCGATGGTCGATCGGCTGCTCGAGGCGTGGGCCGAGGACATCCGCGTCCGCGTCGAGGGACCCGAGCGGGACGACCCGGCGGGGGTGCGGGTCGTCGTGCGCGAGCTGCAGCCCGGCGAGGAGGTGCGGACCGGCGTGTTGCGGGTCGTGCCGTTCGCCGTCCGGCACGGCGACTGGCCCGCCTACGGCTACCGGATCGAGGCGCCGGACCGGACGATCGTGGTCTCCGGCGACACGACCGCGACCGACGCCGTCGTGCGCGCCTGCGCGGGGTGCGACGTGCTGGTCCACGAGGCCTACGCGGTGCGGGGTTTCTCCGAGCTGCCGCCGGACCACCGGGCCTACCACGGGTCGTTCCATACCTCGACCACGGACCTGGCGCGGCTCGCGGCAGAGGCCCGTCCCGGGCTGCTGGTGTTGACGCACCAGCTCTGGTGGCCGACCTCGGGCGGCGTGGACGTGCTGCTCGAGGAGGTCCGTCGCGGCTGGGACGGCCCCGTGGCCAACGGCCGCGACCTCGGCGTGTACTAGTCCAACAGTCCGGCGGCGGCGGCGTCGAGCTTCTCGTCGAGGGCGTGGAACAGGTCGGCGTTGCCGTCCTGGGACCAGGCGGCAAGCCGCTCCTCGAAGCGCGGCAGGCCGTCGAGGAAGCGGCCGAGCCGCTCCGCGGTCACCTCGTCCGCCGCCAGTCCGTACCCCTCGCGCTCGACGTAACGGGCGTTGAGCACCTGCTCGAACTGGCCCCGGACCGGCACCGACAGGATCGGCTTGTGCAGGAAGACCGCCTCGCCGAGCAGGGTGAAGCCGCCGCCGGCGATCACGGCGCGGGCCCCGGCGAGGTCCTCGACGAACCGCCGCTCGTCGAACGGCCGGTAGCGCAGGCGCCCCTCGACCTGCTCCTCCGCGATGCCGCGGCGCATGCCGTAGATCCGGCATTCGAGCCCGGCGTCCCGCAGTACGTCGGTCAGCGCCTCGTGCCCCTCGGCGGTCTGGTACACCAGCAGGTGCTCGCCGCGGGTCGGATCGGCGGCGAGGATCTCGGGCCGGAGGATCGGCGGGTGCAGGCTGGTGCGCTCCTTGCGCAGCTCGGGCCGGAAGAACGTGCTGATGAAGTAGTGGTGGCAGAACGGCAGCTTGCTCTTGATGAAGGCCCGGGTGACCTCGAAGTCCGCCCGGTGGCCTTCGAACAGCTCCTCGGGGTGCCGGCAGCGGTTGATCACCTGCATGTTGTCGATCGAGAGCACCGGCTTGCGGTGCACCTTCGCGTAGAACCAGACCCATGACTCGAAGTCCGAGATCACGACCTCTGGGCGGAAGTCGTTGATCAGGTCGAAGTAGGCG
>JAFGHH010000340.1 GCA_016930215.1 Deltaproteobacteria bacterium | reverse complement strand
CGCGACGGTCAGCGCCCGCTGCCGCCGCACCAGCCCGCACAGCTCGGGGACCGACAGGCACCCCTCGAAGTCGTCCTGCAACTCGTCCGAGCGCCGCTCGATGCGCGGGTTGACGCACCAGATCGTGCGGGGCGCGACGGAGCGTGCGTCGAGCGTCACCAGGACCGCGCGGACTCCGAGGCCGACCTGCGGTGCCGCGAGGCCGACGCCGCCCGACTCGACCAGGGTGGCCCGCATCAGGCGCTCGAGCGCCTCGAGGTCGGTGGCGGGCTCGAGCTCGCGGGCGCGCCGGCGCAGCACCGCGGCCTCGGGCGATCCGTGCGGCGGAATCGCCAGCACCTCGCCTGCCGCGGCGAGCAGCACCCGTTCGTCGGGGTCCCAGACGGTCGTCGCCGGAGGGGTCGGTTCCGCCGCGCCCTGCCCCGTCGCCGCCGTGCCGCACCCGAAGCCTGCCGACGCCAGCGCCCCCGCGCCGGCGGCGAAGACCCCGCCGGCGGCGAGCCGCAGGAGGTCGCGGCGGCCCGGCAGCACCGGTCGGTCGCTTCGCCTCGTCCGTTCGTCGTCCCGTCGCGTCATTCCAGCACCTCGCAGTCCTCAGGTGTCGAGCCGGCGCAGCGCGCGCGCCAGCAGGAAGGTGATCGTCGGCGACGGCTCGCGTTTCTGGCCGAAGTCGTACGCCTTGTAGGCGGTGAACACCGACCCGGCCTTGACCCGTCCGCCGCGCGGCGCATCGGGGAGCGCGGCATCGATCATCGCCCGCAGTCGCCGGTCGGTCCGCAGCTCCTCGAAGCGGGTCAGCACGTCGAGCACGTGGAGCACGTCGTACCAGGCGAACGGGAACTTGAGCCGCCGGAAGCGCTTGCCGGCCTGGAAGAAGCAGATCGGCCGCCCGGCGCGCCGGTCGTAGGCGTCGAAGTGCCCGAGCAGCAGCTCGGCCCCGCGACTCGAGCGGCGCGGGTCGCCGGCCGGGAGGCGCGCCAGGGCCCACAGCGAGAACAGCGTGGCGATCGGGCACGAGTCGGGCCGCTGCCGCCAGCTCGCTTCGAGCCCGTGCCAGTCGCCGTGGCAGAACCAGCCGCCGTCCTGCTCGCGCCGCACCTCGAGCGCCTCCAGCGCGGCGGCGGCGCGCGGGTCGGCCGGGTCGCCGAGCGCCAGGACGGCGCCGAGCAGGATCGGCGTGTCGCAGGGGAAGGCGAGCCGCTGCGGTTCCTGCGTCTCCGGATCGCAGACCACCGAGCGGAGTCGGCCGTCGGTGCCGGCCAGCGAGAGGATCCGACCGACGAGCCGCGGGGCGTCGGGCAAGAGGTCGCGGTCGAACCCGAGGTCGACCAGCAGCTTGAGCCGGTGGAGGGGGTGTTTCGCGTCGTCGTGGCGCCGCAGCGGCGGCTCCGGCCACCCCGCCAGTGCCGCCCGGCACTCGGCGACCAGCGGATGGGCGACCAGCGCCTCGCGCGCGGCGGCGACGGCGGGGTCGTCGGGGGGGGCGTCGAGCAGGTCGCGCAGCACGCCGAGGCGCACCCACGGCGCGCCGGCCTCGAGCAGCCACGGGGTCGGGTCGTCGCCGAACGGACGCATCCAGGGGGCGAATCGCGAACGGGTCATCGGTCCTCGAGTCGGGGCCGCGCGGGGCCCCGACCGGCGATGTCTAGCACGCCGGGGCCCGCCGGCCAATCGTGCCCCGCGCCGTTCTTGCGGCCCGCGCGCAAGCCTGCTACCAACCGCGACCACGGAGGTGGCCGATGCCCCGGTTCCCGGCCCAGCCGCAGAAGGGTTTTTCCGACTACTTCCCCGACGTGCTGCGCGCGTTCCGCCACGTGGAGCGGCAGCTCCACCGGACGGCGGAGCTGTTCGGCTACGAGGAGTACGACGGCCCGACGCTCGAGCCGCTCGAGATCTACGCCGCCAAGAGCGGCGAGGAGCTGGTGCGCGAGCAGGCGTACGTGGTGCGGGACAAGGGCGGGCGCGAGCTGGCGCTGCGGCCCGAGATGACGCCGACGCTGGCGCGGATGGTGGCCCAGGTGCAGAAGTCCGCCCCGCGGCCGCTCCGGTGGTACTCGATCCCGACCTGCTTCCGCTTCGAGCGGCCGCAGCGGGGTCGGGTCCGCGAGTTCGGCCAGGCCAACGTCGATATCCTCGGCCCGGCCTCCTCCGACGCGGAACTCGAGATCTTCTGCCTGATTCGCCACTTCATGGAAGGCCTCGGAGCCAATCGGGATCAGTACCGGATCCGCTACTCCTCGCGACGGTACCTCGATGCCCTCCTGGCGCAGGTGCTCGGGGTGCCGGCGGACCGGACGGTCGAGGTGCGGAGGATGATCGACCGGCGGGACAAGCTGGCGCCGGCGGAGTTCGAGAAGTGGGTCCGGCAGACGTTTCCCGAGGGGCCGGTGGCGGACCGGGTGTTGCGGCTGCACGAGTTCGAGGACCCGGCGGCGCCGCCGTTGCCCGAGGTGCCGGCGGCGTTCCGGGAGTCGGAGGGGTACCGCGAGCTGGTGGAGTTCCACGGCCGCGTCCGCGAGGCGGGCCTGGAGGGCGTGGCGGTGTTCGACCCGACGATCGTGCGCGGGCTCGACTACTACACCGGCATCGTCTACGAGGTGCACGACGTCGGGACGGAGAACCGGCGCGCGCTGTTCGGCGGCGGCCGGTACGACAACCTGCTGGACCTGTTCTCGGGCGAGCCGATGACCGGGACCGGATTCGGGATGGGGCTGCTGACCGTCAAGCTGTTCCTCGAGACGTACGACCTGATGCCGGCGGACGTGGGGAAGCCGCCGCGGACGGGGGCGCTGTACGTCGCCTGCCTGTCGGCGGCGCAGCGCGGGTACGCGTTCTCGGTGGCCGAGCGGCTGCGGGCGCGCGGAGTGCCGTGCGAGCTGGACCTCGACTTCGCGAAGCTGGGCCGGCAGCTCCAGCGGGCGGAGGCGAAGGGGTACGCGCGGGTGGCGATCGTCGGCGAGGACGAGGCGAAGAACGGCACGGCGACGCTCAAGACGCTCGCCGGCGGCGCGCAGGAGACCGTCGTGGGCTCCGCGCGCTGCGTGCGCAACGAGACGGCGCACGG
>JAFGHH010000339.1 GCA_016930215.1 Deltaproteobacteria bacterium | reverse complement strand
TCGTCCAACATCCCCTTCCTGTCCAACCTCGTCGATTCCTTCACCGGCGGGAACGTGTTCAAGGCCGAGGTGTTCTTCGTCTCGATCCGCGAGATCCCGAGCATCAAGTTCGGCGGCCGGATCGGCAGCCAGGAGGACCCGAAGACGGGGATGGCCGTGGAGACGATGGTCCACGGGGACTTCTCGTTCCGGGTGGTGCAGCCCGAGCGGCTGATCGTAGGGTTGGCCGGGATGGCGAAGGTCGAGAACGAGTCGTTCGTCGGCTGGTTCCGCGACCTGTTCCTCAAGACGATCCGCGACCGGATCGCCGAGCTGCTGGTCAAGCAGAAGTGGCCGCTGCTCGACGTCACCTCGGGGGCCTACACCGAGGAGATCGAGGAAGAGGTGATCAAGGGGGTCGCGCGCCACATCGACAGCTACGGCGTGCAGGTCATCCGCATCGGCAACTTCATCGTCTCGATCAAGGAGGACGACGAGAAGGAGCTGAAGCGGCTGCTCAAGGACGCGGCCTACGTCCGGATGGCCGGCGGGATGGGCGGCTACCAGCAGCTGGCGATGGGCAAGGCGATGATGGGCGCCGGCGAGGGGATGGCCAAGGGCGGCGAGGGCGGCGGCACCGCGATGGCCGGTGCAGGCATGGGCATGGGCTTCGGCATGGCCCAGATGATGGCCCAGCAGCAGATGGTGGCCCAGCAGCAGATGGCGCAGCAGCAGGGGATGCCGCAGGCCGGCTACCCGCAGGGGACCCCCCAGGCGCCGCCCGGCCAGCCCGGCGTGCCCCAGGGCGCGGGTCCGCAGGTCAAGTGCGCCTCCTGCGGCGCGATGACCAACCCCGGCAAGTTCTGCGCCGAGTGCGGCAAGCCGCTGGCGCCGGCCGCCCCCGCGAAGAAGTTCTGCCAGAACTGCGGCGGCGAGGTCGTGGCGGGCGCGAAGTTCTGCGGCGGCTGCGGCAAGCCGATCGCGTAGCGCGCGATGCCAGCTTGACAGTCGTCCCCGGCCCCGCCCCGTCCCCCGCGTGCCACACCGTCACCGGCGAAGCGGATGCGCCGCGGTTGTTCCGGCGCGTCCCGTCGCGGTGTCCCGCGGATTCCGCGGGCTTGGTGCGCGAGTCCTCCCGCCGTTCCGGGCTGGCACGCCGCCCGCAACGGCGAGCCGCCGGAGGTGACGCGATGCAGATTCTCGACATTCTCGAAGCGCTCGGCGAACGTGCCCGCGCCCTGCCCGAAACCGTGCCGCTCGAGGCGGTCGTCCGCGTCCGGTTCGTCCGCCGGCACGGCGAGGTGCAGGCGGACGTCACGCTCTCGGACGGCCGCCGCACGCACCGGCGCGGCGGTCGCGGCGCGACCTCGCACGAGGCGTTGTTGGACGCGGTGGCCTGAGGCCCTAGCCGAACTGTTGTTCCTCGCGCTCCTGCGCCTCCTTGCACCGGATGCACAGGGTCGCCTCGGGACGCACGCGCAGCCGCTCGATCCCGATCGGCTCGCCGCACTCGTCGCACTGGCCGAAGTTGCCGTCCTCGATCCGGGCCAGCGCGCGCTCGATCTTCTCGAGGTAGGTCTTCTCGCGCCCGCGCAGTCGCAGGTTGAAGTACTGGAGGTACTCGCTCGAGGCGAGGTCCATGTCGTCGGGCAACTCGGCCGCGTCGAGCTGGATCCCGTCACCGAGCGTCTTCTGCGCGTTGACGATCACCTCGTTGCGGCGCGCTTCGAGGATCTGCCGCATCTCCTTGATCTCGGCCTTGGACAACCGGCGGGCGCCGGAGTCCTGCGGACCGCTTGCGACGTCGAGCAGCTTGACGTGCGGCGAGCGCCGGGGCGGCGGTGGAGGTGCGGTCTTGCGCGGCGGTGCCGTCTTGCGCGGCGTGGCCGGTCGGGCCGCGGCCTTCCTGGCCGCCGGCCGCGGCGGCTTCCGGACCGCCGGCCGGGCGGGCCGCGCCGCCTTGGCGCGCGGTTTGGACGTCGTCGAACGCTTGATCGGCTTGGTCATCGTCTTCTTCGGTGTCCTCTTGAATCCCATCCCCGCTTTCCTCTTCGACGCATCGACTTCCGCAACGCGTCGCAAGATCCACAGTCTCATGCGCCGCGCCGCGGCGTGTCAAGGGGAGTTGACACCCCAGGGGTGGGGTGACATATTCCGGCCGCCGTTCGAACCGGGGGATGCAACGGTCGGTGCGGGGTGGAGCAGCCTGGTAGCTCGTCGGGCTCATAACCCGAAGGTCCCTGGTTCAAATCCAGGCCCCGCTACGAGGGAGAACGCGAACTTGGCCGAAAGCTGAGTTCGCGTTTTCGTTTTCGGGGGCACGTCCCGCCGCTTCCCGCCTGCTTCCCGCCTTGACCCGCTCGGGCCGGAAGTCCATGCTTGCCGCCGCCCGCCCGCGTGGGCGGCGGGTCCGAGGAGCCCGGATCGATGCAGGTGGACGTCGCCCGGCGGGAGATCGCGTTGAAGCTCGTGTATTACGGGCCGGCGCTGTCGGGGAAGACCACCAATCTGCAGGCGCTGCATCGCGTGCTGCCGGACGAATCGGCCGGGCGGCTGATGTCGCTCGAGACGCGCGACGACCGCACGCTGTTCTTCGACCTGCTGCCGCTGCGCGTGGAGGCGGCCGGCGGCCTCAAGCTCAAGCTGAAGCTCTACACGGTGCCGGGGCAGGTGTTCCACAACGCCACGCGCCGGCTCGTGCTGCAGGCGGCCGACGGTGTGGCCTTCGTGGCCGACAGCCGGCGCTCCGAGATCGTCTCCAACGCCGAGAGCTTCCAGAACCTCGCCGAGAACCTGCACCTCAACGGTCTGGACCTGCGCCGCCTGCCGCTGGTGATCCAGTTCAACAAGCGCGACCTTCCCGACATCCGTCCCGACGACGAGATCGATGAGCTGGCCCGTCGCGGGCGCGAGCCGGTGTTCAAGTCGATTGCCAGCGAGGGCAAGGGGGTGCTGGAGACCTTCCTCGGCCTGCTGCAGCTCACGTGGGCCCGGTTGCAGGACGAGCACCACTTCGACCAGCGCTTCGGCGTCGATTCGAAGCAGCTCCTGCTGCGCATCACCAGCCTGCTGGGACTGCCGAAGGGGCTCGTGCGCGACATCGTCGGCGGCGCTCCGCCGGGCGGCTCGCGGGGCGGGTGACGCATGCTCGTGCTCGACCGCAGCCTCGGACTGGCCGACCTCGTGGAGCCCGGCGGGCTGCGCGAGCTCTGCACGTCCTTCCACGCGCTGTTCGGCCTCGGCATGCGGGTCCATGCTTCCGACGGCACGCTGCTCGCGGAGGCGGCGCCGGAGTCGGAGTACTGTGCGTACCTGCGGGAGTTCCCCGAGGGGCGCCGGCAGTGCAAGCAGCTCCGCGCGCGGCTCGCCGGTCTCGCGGACACCCCGGAGGCCCCGACGTCGGTGCGCTGCTTCGGCGGCTGTGCGTACCTGGCGGTGCGGGTGCTGTTCGAAGGCGACGAGATGGGCCGGGTGGTCTACGGTCCGTTCCTGCCCGCCGACTCCGCCGGCCTCGTGCCTTCCGCGGCGGGCCTCGGCGCCCCGCTCGACGCCGTCCGCCTGCGCGAGCTGTCCGGCTCGCTGCGCCGCGTGGACCGCGCCACGCTCGACCGGATCGTCGCCGCCTTCCAGCGCATCCTCGACCTGATCCTGCAGGGCGGGCGCCGCGCACTGCTCACCTCCGACGCGCACCACGCGGTGGTCGAGGAGTCGTATCGCGAGGTGGCCGAGAAGAACCGACAGCTGCGCGAGACCACCGAACGGCTGCAGGAGCTGGACCGGCTCAAGTCCAACTTCCTGGCCACCGTCAGCCACGAGCTGCGGACGCCTTTGACTTCGATCATCGGCTACAGCGAGATGCTGTCCCAGGGGCTCGCGGGACCGCTCAACGACGAGCAGCGGCGGTTCCTGGGGACGATCCTGGAGAAGGGCGAGGCGCTGCTGCGCCTGATCTCCGCGATTCTCGACGTCTCGACCCTCGACGCCAGCCGCATCGCCCTCCAGCGCCGTTCGCTCGACCTGCGCCACCTGTGCCGCCGGGCCGCGGACCAGGCGCTGGTCCAGTCGTCCCGCAAGGACGTGCGGGTCCAGTTCCGCGAGGGGTACATCGTTCCGCCGGTCGAGGCGGACCCCGAGCTGATCGAGAAGGCGCTGGTGAACCTGCTGGACAATGCGCTCAAGTACTCGCCTCCCTCGGGTGTGGTGGAGGTCGAGGTCGGGCTGACGGAGCCGGAGGTCGACGAGGACTCGGAGGTCGGCTTCGTGCTGCTGGCCCCGACCCGGCGCTACGTAGAGGTCGGGATCCACGACGCCGGTCCGGGCATCCCGGAGCCGGAGCTCGACCGGGTCTTCGACGCGTTCTACCAGGTCGATGGCTCGGCCACCCGCGCGCACGGCGGCCTCGGCATCGGGCTGGCGCTCGCGCAGCAGTTCGTCCGGGCCCACGGCGGCGAGATCCGGGTCGAGAGCCGTCCGGGCCACGGTTCGGTCTTCCGCCTGCTGCTGCCGCTGCCGCCCGGAGCCGAGACATGATCGACGAGTTCGCGCTGATCGAGCGCATCCTCCGGCGCATCGTCCGGCGCGACGCGGCGCTCGAGGTCGGCCCCGGCGACGACGCCGCCGCCGTGCACCTCGGCGGCGGCCGCCGGCTGCTGCTGACCACCGACGCCCTGGTCGGCGGCGTGCATTTCGACCCCGACCACGAGCCCGCGCGCGACCTCGGCTGGCGCGCCGTTGCGGCCAGCGTCTCCGACATCGCCGCGATGGGCGGGCGGCCGCGCTGGCTCCTGCTGTCGCTGGCGCTTCCCGACGACGCCGAGCCGGAGTGGGTCGACGAGCTGCTCGACGGCGTCATCGCCGCCGTCGACGCGGTCGGCGCCGTCGTTGCGGGCGGCAACCTGACTCGCGCCCGCGACCTCGCGCTCCACGTCACGGTGGTGGGCGAGACCGAGCTGGC
>JAFGHH010000338.1 GCA_016930215.1 Deltaproteobacteria bacterium | reverse complement strand
GGCGAGGCAGGAGGCGAGGCAGTCGCCGGGGATGCAGGAGCCGATCGGCGCGTCGTCGGTGGGGGAGCAGGCGGTGCCCAGCGCCGCGGCGACCGTCAACACCAGGACCGTGATCCGCTTCGACATTCCGCGCCTCGCTTTCCGGCGTCCGCAGACGCCCCGATCGGCCGCCCTTGCGAACGCGGGAAGTGTACGGGGTGGATCGGCGGATCGTCAACGGCGGGGTTGGGGGCGGCTAGGCGGCGGAGCGGGCGAGATCGGCGAGGTACTCGGTCGCGGCCAGCGCCGCCACGGTGCCGTCGGCCACCGCGGTGGTGATCTGGCGGTAGCGTTTGGCGCGGGCGTCGCCCGCCGCGAACACGCCCGGCACGTCGGTCCGCAGCGACTCATCGACGACGATCTCGCCCCGTTCGTTGAGGGCCACGTGTCCCTCGAGCCACTTCGTGTTGGGCGCGTAGCCGATGAAGATGAAGACGCCGGACACGGGTGTGACGGTGGTCACGCCGGAGCGTTTGTGCACCGAGGTGACCGCTTCGAGGGTTTCGGCGCCGCGGAGCCCGGTCACGGTCTGTTCCATGAGGAAGGACAGTTTGGGGTTCTTCCGGGCCTCCTCGACGGCCCAGGCGTGGGCCTGGAATTGGTCGAATTCGTGAATGATTGTAGCCGACCGGACCTGGGCCGTCAGGGCCGCGGCCTCTTCGAGGGCGGAGTTTCCGCCACCGATCACGGCGACGTCTTTTCCGGAGAAGAAGTCGCCGTCGCAGGTTGCGCAGTACGACACGCCGTGTCCCTTGAACCGGGTTTCGCCATCCAGGCCGAGGGTCCGGGGCGAGCCGCCGGTCGCCAGGACCACGACGGGGGCCTGGAAGGCGTCTTCGTCGAGGACCTCGATCGTCTTCTCGGGGGACGCGAGGTCGAGCCGTCCGAGGTCGGCGTGGCCGAGGAACCGGGCGCCGAACGACTGAGCCTGGGCCCGCATGGCGCGCCCGAGTGCGACGCCCGAGACACTCGGGAGGCCGGGGTAGTTGGCGACCTCGTGGGTCAGGTTCACCTGGCCGCCGGCGGCGCCGCGGTCGAGGACCAGGGTGCGGAACCGGCTCCGCGACAGGTAGATTGCGGCCGTGAGGCCTGCGGGGCCTGCTCCGACGACGATGGCATCGTACCGAGTGGCCATGGTGGCCTCCCTACTTCATTTTCGAGTCCAGGATCGCCTTCACCTGCTGCTTGTCCTGGATGCTGCTGGTCGCGGCGACGACCTTGCCGTCGCGGAAGTAGACGGTGAAGGGCAGGCCCTGGAACCCCCGCACCTCCGGCAGTCGCAGGATGGTATCCGAGGCCACCGGGTCGTCGTAGTCCATGTCGAAGAAGCGCACGTCGGGGTACTTCGACTCGAGGCCTTCGGCGATGTCGTAGACCGGGAGGCACATCGGCCCCATCCGGCCGCAGATCACCACGGCCTTGGCGCCGGCCCCGGTCGACTCGTCGTACTGTGCCTTGGTCTCGAGGTGCTTGAGGTTGGTGTCCAGCATCACGTTCCTCCTTTCGGGGGCGTCCGGCGTCCCGTTCGCGCGACGCGTCCGGTCCCGCGACCGGCCGCGACCTGTTCCTTCCGGCAGCGTGCGGCCTGTGCCGCCGCGCGGTGTGCGGTATCGGCGAGCGCGGCGAGGAGCCTGCGGACCGCGGGGGTGTCGGCCAGCGAGTAGTGTCGCAGGCGACCCTCGGGATCGCAGCGCAGGAGGCCCGCCTCGCGCAGCAGGCCGAGCTGTTTGGAGACGACGGCCTGTCCGGCGCCGACCGCTTCGACGAGCTCGCCGACGACGCGCGGGCCGTCGAGCAGGCGTTCCACCAGGGCCAGCCGCAGGGGGTTGGCGAGCGTGGCGGCCAGTCCTGCCCGCGTTTGGTTCTCTCGACGTCCGTCCATCGGCTTCCTCCGTTCCGTCGCTCCGCCGATATATATCCTGTTTAGTATATGTCAACCGGCTCCCGGGGAAAGGGGGAAGGTTGGACACGTGGTGCGACGGAGGCTACGATATGCGGGTAGCGGAGGGGCCGATGTGGAACGTACGGTCCGGGTCGTGGGTGTTCGCGGCGGCACCGATGCTGGTCCTCGGGGGACTCGCCTGTGGAAGCGTCGTCGAGAGCGACGACGACGTCCGGCGGGATGCGGACGCCGAGGTGACCGGCGAGGTTGGTCCGGACCAGGTCGGTCCCGACGCGGACGCCGACGCCGACGTCGAACCGGACGTGGAACCGGACGTCGAGCCGGACGTCGAGCCGGACGTCGAGCCGGACGCGAACGTGGACGTCGAGCCGGACGTCGAGCCGGACGCGAACGTGGACGTGGGACCGGATGCGGATGCGGACGCCGAGGACTTCCTCGAGGACTTCATCGACGCCGACAGCCGTCCGGAGATCGAGTTCACGGAGTACTTTGACGCGCTCGAGGTGGTCGACGACGACGACGCGACGACTTCCTGCCCCGCCGGTTGCTTGCCCGAGTTGTCCTGTTGCGACGGGTCGTGCGTCGATTTGCAGACGGACCCGAGCAACTGTGGCGGGTGCCACCTCGTCTGCGGGGGGGGCCAGCTCTGTGTCGACGCGCACTGCGTGGGAGGTCCCTGAGCGGGGTTCTCGTGCGAGGCGGCGACCTGGGGTGGTCGGCGGCTTCCGCAGGCGCACGGGGGATTGAACGCCGGTCCGGCGGGGGGCAACCAAGCGGCCGCAAGTCCGGGATCGAGTCGAAGGGAGGAGCCATGCGCCGCACCCTGTGGGGATTCCTCGTCGTGTTGTTCGTCGTCGCCGGCTGCGGCGACGACTCGTCGGCCGTCGACGACGCCGGCGACATCGACCCCGACCATGCGGGAGTCGACGGCGACGCGGGTGCCGACGCGGATGCCGACACGGGCGCCGATGCCGATGCGGATGCCGATGCGGATGCCGAAGCGGACGGCGACGCGGATGCCGATGCCGACGCGCCGTCCGTCTGCGAGCCGACCGCGACGCTGGTCTTCTCGCAGCTTCACGGCGGCGGGCGGCTGGCCGAGAGCGTGGTGGACGAGGCGCACGACGTGCTGGTGATGGTCCCCGAGTACCTCGGTCCCGCGACCGACCGGCTCGCCGGCGTGTCGCTCGAGCCGGGCCACGAGGCGCCGGTGTCGCTGGCGGTGACGGGGGACCCGCCGCCGATCAACGTGGTGGCGGCGAGTTACGACGTGGCGGCGGGTCGTTCGATGCTGTTGGGCTACGCGATGCGGCGTCCGGGGGACGGCGGGCTGGGGGACCACATGGAGTTGTTGAGCCTGACGCTGGACGGGGCCGGCGGTGCGACCCTGCAGCGGTTCGACTCTCCGGCGCCGCCGCCGGCCGAGGGGCTGATGTTCTCGTGGTTGTATCCGGAGGGGGACGGGGTGCACTACCGGGCGTTCCGTTTCGCGCAGCTTTCGCAGCGGGCGGCGGTGAGCGGCGGGACGGCAACGTGGGAGGCCGAGGTGCCGGTGGCGATCGCCGGCATGGGCGGGTTCGACGAGAACTACGTGGCGCACGACCCGACGGGGCACCGTCTGTTGGGGTACGGGGAGTTGGCGCTCGAGGGGACGCCGCCGGACTACACGATGTACCTCGACCCGGTGTTCTACGAGCTATCGCTGGCGGGCGGGACGACGTGGGGCCGGCTCGAGGGGATGGGGACGGGGCCGGGGCGTCAGGAGACGCCGTACGGCATCATCGCGGCGGCGGCGTTGTACGACGACGTGGGCCGGCGGACGGTGGTGTTGCAGGACCACGCGTACACCGACCCGTGGATCGGGGAGACGATGACGACGGGGGCCTGGGCCTTCTCGGACGCGGGGACGTGGACGGTGATCAACGAGAACCTGATGCGCTGCTGCGTGAGCTGGTGGGGCGGGGCCGACGACCGGGAGCGGCGGCGGGTGCTGCGGGTCTCGGGCGGCGGGCTGGGCGGCTACGACCTGCGGCCGGGTCACGAGGGGGACGAGCTGTCGTTGGACTACGGGCTGTTGTGGCACGCGGCGCGGTCGGCGGCGTTCGACACGACGCGCGGGGTGGTGCTCGGCGGCGCCGAGGCGGGTCTGGCGGAGCTGGACGTGCGGAGCGGGGCGCCGGTGTGGCGCGACGCGGACGGTGCGCCCGCCTGGCCCGCGGTGACGCTGCCGGGGCACAGCATCGTGTACGACGCGGCGGGCGACCGGGTGGTGCTCTACGGCGGTGCAGAGGGCTACTCCGGCGAGTCGGGGGCGGTCCGGGTGCTGGACCGCGCGGCGGCGGTTCCGGCGTGGGTCGAGGCGGCGACGTCCGGAGCGGCGCCGGAGCCGCGGACGGGGCACGCGGCGATCTGCGACGGGGCGCTGCGGACGATGTACGTCGTCGGCGGCTACCGGCTCGAGGGTGGGACGACGGTGCGGGACCTGGCCGACGTCGCGGCGCTGGACCTGGGGACGATGACCTGGCGGGTGGTGGGGACGCTGCCGGTCGGGCGCAGTTCGCCGCTGCTGCGGCTCGAGGGTGGGGAGTTGTACGTGTTGTTCGGGGTGCGGCACCCGGCTCCGGGCGACCCGTACACGACGGAGAACCTGACCGACGGGTACCGCGTTTCGCCGACGAGCGGGTCGGTGGCGTCGTTGTCGTTCACGGGGGTGATGCCGACGGTGCCATCGGCGGGGCTGGCGGGGTTGGAGCTGCCGTCGGGGTACGTGGTGGTGTCGCCGGAGGCGTACGGGGTGGAGGTATTCGCGGCGACGTTCGGAGGGGGTTCGGTGGCCTGGGCGCGGACGACGGCGTGCGAGGAGCCGCGGGCGTTCGGTGGGGGTCCCGGTGTGGTCGACCCGTCCACGGGTCGCGGCTACGTGTTGGGGGCGGCGGTGTGGGAGGTGCGGGAGCCGTAGGGGGGCGTGGCGGTGTAGCGGGCGGGGTGGTGCGGAACGGGAAGGCTACTCCGGGGCGTGGGTCTGGAACCGGGAGCGGACGGCGTGGGCGGCGCGGCGAGCGGCGGCGGTGATCCGGTGCCAGAGGGAGACGCCGCCGGCGCAGGCGAGGCCGAAGATCCCGGCGCTGGCGACGCCGACGACGCAGGCGGGGCTGCCGCAGAACGGGCAGACGGCGCTCATGGCGTACAGGCCGGTGAAGGCGAACCACCAGCCGCCGAAGAGGAAGAGGCGACCGAGGATCGGGTGTCTGCCGAGCACGCCTCGTCGGATTTCGTCCTGCATCGCCTCGACGTCTTCGCGGCGGACCTCGGGCATCGGTTTGGGGACGAGGAAGGTCGCGGCCCGGCCGCGGGCGCGGACGGTGACGGTGGTGTGCGACGTCGCGACGGGGTGCGCGGCACGGGATTCCGGCCTGGCGTTGTGGTCCGGGGGCGGGGGGACGGCGGGCGCGTGTTCGACGGTGACGCGGGCGGACTTCGGCAGTTGAAGGACCTCGCGGAACCAGTCGGCGATTTGTTCCGCGGGGTTCGAGTCGTTCTCCATTCCGGTCGCGCCTCCGGGCCTTGTCGACCCGACGGAGGGTAGCACACGGCGACCTGCGGTGCCCATGGATTGCCGGAGGACGTGCGAAGGGTCGTGTGCGCTGTCGGCGGGACGGATTTGACAATCCGCCGTGTGCGCCGCAGGATGCGCCGCAGTTCGGGGCGCCGGTGATGGGTCATCGGCCGATGGTGGCGCGGCGTCCGGACCCGGGGAAGGCGGCGACGCGGCCGTTGGTTGTTCGTCCGAGCCGTCGTCCGCGGGGTTGTCTTGGAGGTCCGTCGGTGGCGCTACTGGTGACGGGCGGCTGCGGTTTCATCGGGTCGAACTACGTGCGGCGGGTGCGTCGGCTGCGGCCGGAAGCGGCGCTGGTGAATCTCGATCTCCTGACCTACGCCGGCAACCTCGAGAACGTCGCGGAGCTGCGCGACGAGCCGGGGTACACGTTCGTGCGCGGCGACGTGGCCGATGCGGCCGTCGTGGAGCGCGTGCTGGTGGAGCACGGGATCGACGAGATCGTGCACTTCGCGGCGGAGAGTCACGTCGACCGTGCGATCCTCGGACCGGCCGCCTTCGTGCGCACGAACGTCCTGGGCACGGCCACGCTGCTCGAGGCGGCCCGGCGGATCGGGGTGCGGCGTTTCGTGCAGGTATCCACCGACGAGGTGTACGGGGCGCTCGGGCCGGACGACCCGCCGTTCACGGAGGAGAGTCCGCTGCGGCCGCGCAACCCGTACAGCGCCTCGAAGGCCGCCGCCGACCACCTCGCCCTGGCCTACCACCACACCTATGGTTTTCCGGTGGTGGTGACGCGCTGCGGGAACAACTTCGGTCCGTACCAGTTTCCGGAGAAGCTGATCCCGCTGCTGATCAGCAACGCCCTCGAGGACCGGCCGGTCCCGGTCTACGGCGACGGGCTCCAGGTCCGCGACTGGATCCACGTACACGACCACTGCCGCGGCATCGAGTCCGTGCGGGAGAAGGGGCGGCTGGGTGTCGTCTACAACATCGGCGCCCGCGGCGAATCGACGAATCTGGAGCTGGTGCGGACCGTGTTGCGCGTCCTGGGGAAGTCGGAGTCGCTGATTCGGTTCGTCGAGGATCGTCCGGGGCACGACCGGCGCTACGCGATGGACGCGCGGCGGATCGGCGAGGAGCTGGGCTGGCGGCCCGAGATGCGGTTCGAGGAGGCGCTGGCGGACACGGTGCGCTGGTACATCGACCACCGGGCGTGGTGGGAGGCCGTACGTTCGGGGGCGTACCTGGAGTACTACGACCGGCAGTACGGGAGCCGGCTGTGCGGTGATGTCTAGGGGCGTGCTGATCTTCGGAGCTCGAGGCCTGCTGGGGACGGAGCTGGTTGCCGCCGCGGCCGGCAGCGGTGTGGAAGCGATCGGCGTCGACCTTCCCGAGTGCGACATCCGCGAGCCGGCGGCGGTCGGGCGCTGGATCCGCGAGGCGGCGCCGGCGCTGGTGTGCAACGCCGCGGCGTTCACCGACGTGGACGCGGCGGAGACGCGCAGCGACGAGGCGTTTGCGATCAACGCGATTGGGGCGGAGAACGTCGCCTTGGCGGCGGCCGGCCTTGCGTTGCCGCTGGTACATTTCTCCACGGACTTCGTTTTCGACGGCGAGGCGGGGCGTCCGTACGACGAGTTCGACGACCCGGCGCCGCTGAGTGTGTACGGCAGGTCCAAGCGAGCCGGTGAGGAGCTGGTGTTGCGGGCGTGGCCGAGGTCGGCGGTGGTCCGCACGGCCTACCTGTACGGCCGTTGTGGGCGGAACTTCGGGTCCACCGTGGTGGCGCGGCTGCGGCGCGGCGAGACGATCCGGGCCGATCGGGAGCGGCGGGTGGCGCCGACGTGGGCCCGGCGGGTGGCGGAGGCGGCGCTGGCGATTGCGGCGACGGGCCGGGGAGGCATCTGGCACGCGGGGTGCGAGGGGGAGGCGACGTGGTTCGACTTCGCGCGGGCGGCGGCGGACGGGCTGGGGATCCCGGGCGACATCCGGGCCGCCTCGACCGCGGGTCTACGGTTGGCCGCGCGGCGTCCGCGCTGTTCGCTGTTGGACGACCGGATGTTGCGTCTGCACGGGTTGCCGCCGATGCCGTCGTGGCGGGAGGCGCTGCGGGGGTACCTCGAGGAGGAGCGTTCGGGTGTTCCGGGCGTCTTGCCCGAAGGGGAGAGAGCGTGATGAAGGCAATCGTGTTGGCCGGGGGCACGGGGTCCCGCCTGATGCCGTTGACCAAGGTGACGAACAAGCACCTGTTGCCCGTCGGTCGCGAGCCGATGATTCTGCATCCGATCCGGAAGCTCGTGCGCGTCGGGATCCGCGACATCCTGGTGGTGACGGGCACGGAGCACATGGGCGACGTGGTCGGGTTGTTGGGCAGCGGGGGCGATTTCGGCTGCGAGTTCACGTACCGCGTCCAGGACCGTCCCGGTGGGATCGCGCAGGCGCTGGGCCTTGGGGGCGAGTTCGCGCGTGGCCAGCGGCTGATCGTCGTGCTGGGGGACAACATTTTCGAGGACGAGTTGGGGCCGTACGTCGAGCGGTTCGCGCGACAGGAGCGCGGGGCGCGGCTGCTGCTCAAGGAGGTCGATGACCCCGAGCGTTTCGGCGTCGCGGAGGTCCGGGACGGGCGGATCGTGTCCATCGAGGAGAAGCCGGCGCGGCCGAAGAGCCGTTACGCCGTGACGGGCATCTACTTCTACGACGAGCAGGTCTTCGACTTCATCGCGACGTTGCGGCCGTCGCAGCGGGGCGAGCTGGAGATCAGCGACGTCAACAGCGCGTACATCGGTCGCGGCGAGGCGGCCTTCGACGTGCTCGACGGCTGGTGGACCGACGCCGGGACGTTCGAGTCGCTCGCGCGGGCCAACGAGCTGATGATGTCGGGAGGGCAGCGATGAAGCGGATCCAGGGAGTGGTGACCAAGGCACTGCGTGTGATCCCGGACGAGCGGGGCCGGCTGATGGAGATCCTGCGTTCGGACGACGCGATGTTCCGCAAGTTCGGGCAGGCGTACCTGAGCACGACCTACCCCGGCGTGGTGAAGGCGTGGCACTACCACAAGCTGCAGGACGACTGTTTCTGCTGTGTCGCCGGGATGATCAAGCTGGTGATCTTCGACAACCGGAGCGAGTCGCCCACGTACCGGCAGATCGACGAGCTGTTCATCGGGGAGCACAACCTGCAGCTCGTGGTGGTGCCGCGGCTGTGTTACCACGGCTGGAAGAGCATCGGCGAGCGGGAGTCGCTGGTGTTCAACATCCCGACCGAGGTCTACAACTACGCGCAACCCGACGAGTACCGCCTGGACCCGCACCGCAACGACGTGATCGCCTACGACTGGTCGCGGAAGGACGGCTGAGAGCGGTTCGCGGTGCGCGGTCGGTTCGGCAACGGTCACAGCGGCAGGTGCAGGGCAAGGAAGTGCCGGAGCCGTTGCAGCGGTCGGGCGCCGCGTGTCGCCCGGGGGTCGAAGTTCTCTTCGTGCTGCCGGTCTTGGTCGCGGATGCGGGTCGCCCGGATCGGGGTCGTCCGGATGCGGGCGCCGGCGGCGCGCAGCGCATCGCCGAGCAGCCGTTCGCCGTGCAGGCCGCCGCGCCGGCGCTGGAGGAACCTGGGGACGAGCTCGCCGCGGCGTCCCCAGGCGGAGTAGATCTCCCGGCCGCAGAAGGCGAACCGGTCGTTGATCCCGTACCACCACTGCCACTCCGGCACGATGCACAACCGGGGGCGGGCGGCCAGGATCTCGAGCAGGGGCGGTTCGGGGAACGAGTGGTACAGGAGGTCGGCGCGCAGGAACAGGACTGCGTCGGGTTGGACCTCCTCGACCATCGCGGTCACGCGGCCCAGCGAGTGGAGCTGGTGCAGCAGGTTGCGCGCCGACTTGTAGCCGTCGCGGTTGGGGTCGGGGCGCGACAGCACGAGGTTCCAGTCGAACTCGGGGGGGACGGGGGGTTGGGGTTCGATCTCGCCCTGGAACTCGGCGCACCAATCGAAGGCCGTCTCGGGCAGAAGGTAGTGTTCGTGCGAGAGGGGGTTATCCACGCGCGCCACGCGATTCAGGTGGTAGCGCACGTGTACGCTGCAGGAGAGTTCCAGGGAGGCGATGAACTTCCGGATCGGCGGGATGGTGATCTGGTAGCCCCGTGGGATGCCGAACAGGGCGACGGCGACCTTCATTGCGGCACCCCGGAGTTCCCGCCTTCCCGGTCGGGAGGGTGCGGCGGGTCGTCGGCGGGGTACGACTCGGTGGGACCGCCGCCGGCCTGCACGAGCTGGC
>JAFGHH010000337.1 GCA_016930215.1 Deltaproteobacteria bacterium | reverse complement strand
CGACGAGCCGTTCTACTTCTTCGTGCGGGAGGCGTGGTCCGGAGCGCCGCTGTTCGCGGGCTTCATCGCCGACCCCTCGCTCAAGTCGTGAGCCCCGGCCGGCGGCAGTACGTGGGCGACCGTTGTGCGATTCACGGCCCCGCCGAGCACCCCAGAAGTGCGAAGTAGACCTCTCCGTCGGCCCGTGTGCGAGAGTCGGTCCAGGCAACCGCGTAGTCCTCGGACGCCTGGACGACTTGGGGGTGCGCCGAGGCGCCAAGTCCGGCGGACACCCGCACAACCGGTTCCACCGGAGTCCCGTCGACCTCCAGGCGCTGGAAAAGGACCTCGGTGTTGTCGACGGATCCCGCCGCGAGCTCCGCCCAGACGAGGGCGAAGTGGTCACCTGCCCACGCCAGCCACGGAGTCGAGGCGTCGTGTCCGCGCCGCAGCGGCTCCCCCGGACCCATCGGTTCGCCCGCGGCATCGAGAAGAACGAAGTCCAAGCCGTCCCCAGAAGAGCCATCCGTGGCGGGGTGTACCCATAGAGCTCCATAGCCGTCTCCCATCGGCGCGAGGGAGACGGTGCGCCAGCGGCCGGTCGCCGGCCCCAGCGAAGTCGCGTCCTGCACGACGGTTCCGTCGGCGCCAATCCGCGCGAAGAACGTCTCTTGCGGGAAGGTACCGGGCGAGTCCTGGTTCGAGGACCAGAGCAGGCCGTACTCCGATCCGTTCCACACCAGCGATGGCGCCGTCGCGACCGACGGTGCCGGCGCAAGCGAAACGACCGGGCTGATGCGTCCAAGAGCACCGTCGAAGCGGGCGAACGATGGGCGACATTGGGAGGTCAACGGGCACTCCAGCCACGCGATTCCGTACCCCTCCCCGTTCCACACGAGCGCCGGTGCTTCGGACGTGGTAGCCGAGCTGCCCGCAACGTACGTGTCCGGTTGCGTTGCGAGCCCCGCCGCATCCAGTACTGCACCGTAGATCCCGCCGGTACCACGAGTGTCCACCCACGACAGTCCGAAGCCATCACCGGTGGGCGCGAGCGACGGCCAGTACGCGGCGAAGTACGTCGGGTCGTGCGACGACACGGATACGTCGGGACGCAGGGGAACGCCATCCGCCGACACCCGAGTCAGGTAGATTTCCAGCCGGTCGAAGCCGTCGCGGGAGTCCGAGTACGCCACGGCCAGTTCGCTCCCGTTCCACGCCAGGGACGGGTCGCCCGAGTACCCGGTTCCCTCGGGGAGCCGGACCTCGCCGCCGAGAACGCCCAGTGTCTCGTCAACGAGGGTATCGCAGTCGTCGTCGATGAAGTTGCACGATTCGCCGGGCGGCACGCAGCCCGCCCATCGGCAGTCCGAGCCGCATCGGCCGCTCCCGATGGTGCCGCACGTCGTCATGCAGGCTGTGACGGACACACCGTCGCAGTCCTCGCCCGGATCGACGTGACCGTCGCCGCACCGTCCAGCGGACGATTCGCCGCTGTCGACTGCTTCGCTCCCGGCGAGATCGTCACCCCCGTCGGACGAAGCACCGTCCGGGGCCGACGAGTCGGAATCGCCGGCGGAAGTGTCGGATGCGTGGCCGCCCACGTCCGACCCGCAACCGAGGATCAACACGTCGATCGCGGCGCAGGTCGCGATCAGCGCCACGCGGACGGGACGGTCGATACGAGCCATCGGTCGCTCCACTGGTTCGGTGGCTTGGTCGCTCCCAGTTTCGTCAGCACAAGCCAATGGCCTCGGTGCCCGGCAGTGCTCGCCGGCATCAGCGGCATGCTGATGCCGAGGTCGTCGAAGCCATCACCGGTAACGTCACCCACGGACGCCACCGAGTAGCCGAAGAGGAACGCCCCCGGTCCGAGGATCTCGTAGGCCGCTCCTCGAGCGGGCACGTCCGACCATGCGGCCGGCTGCCCGACGTTCCGCACGTAGACCCGCCCGATGAAGCTCTGGCCCGTCCAGTCGCCGGGTCCGCCTCCGATCATCTCCCTTCTGCCGTCGTGATCCAGATCCGTCCCGAACGCCGCCGCCCATCCGAAGTGCTGCCAGGGTGCATCGCCCGCGATGTCCCACAAGGGGCTGCCGTCGGCCGTGAAGGCGTGGAGCGTGCCCCATTCCTGGCCGCGCCAGGTTCCGTCGTTCGGTGCGCCGACAAGGATCGACGTGGCAGCCGGCACCTGGATCCAGGCCAACCCGGCACCCGCGAAGCCGCCGTCGATCTTGGGCGTGTCGATCACCGAGGCGACGTGCCCCGCGAGACTCACGACGTACGCGCGTGGCGAGCCCGCAAGGCCGGGGCCTCCGGGGGCGCCGACCAGCAGTTCCGCCACGCCGTCGCCGTCGAGGTCCGGCCCGGCATTCAGGGTTTGCCCGAACCGTTCTCCGTCGCGACGGCCGCGGATCGTCGCCACGACCTCTCCCCTGCGCATCAAGAGGACGGCGCCGGCGTCGGTCCACCCGCCGAAGTCGGTGCCCGGGGCGCCGACGGCCAGCAGGTCCGCGATGGGTGCCACCGCCGACCCGAAGGCGGCCCCGCTTTGCGCGCCGACGAGCTCGTCCTGCACGCGGCCGTCCACGCCGAGCACGACGACCTTGCCCACGGATCTCGAAGGCCGCAGGGCGGCGCGGCCCGACGACGCGTCGGGCCCGAGGGACGACAGCTTGATCGGCGCGACCAGCCGCGCCTCGGGAAACCCGACGGCGATATGTTGACCGTCGACGCCGTCCCAGGCGCCGATCAGGCTGCCGCTCATCCGCCGCGAGCCGGAGCGCGCGACGCCGAGGTCCCGCGCGCCGGTCGACCAGACGACGCTCCCCTCCCGCGCATCATACACGTGCACCCACGAATCGTCGCACGTCTCGCAGCACGCGACGTTCGGCGGACACCGGGGTCCCAGCACCGTCAGAGAATCGCACGTGCGGATGTCGAACAGACAGCCGCCGAGCAGATCCGTCCCGCTCGCCTCCGGCCCCCATTCGGGCTCGTCGAGTCCGTCGAACGGACACTCGTCCGGGAAGCGTTCGCAGGAGTCGGGAATGCCGTCCCCGTCGTCGTCGGAGTCGCAGGCGTCCCCCCGACCGTCGCCATCGCTGTCGAGTTGGTCGGGGTTGGGGGTGCGCCTGCAGTTGTCCGTGTCGTTCGGCACCGTGTCGCCGTCCTCGTCCGGGTCGCAATCGTTGGGGAGCCCGTCCCCGTCCCTGTCGCAGTACTCGGGAGCGTAGTCGCAAGGGGGATTCGGCGTTCCCGGACGCTCGTCCCATTCGTTGATGCAGCCGTCACCGTCCAGGTCGCCGTCGCATGCGTCGCCGAGGCCATCCTCATCGAGGTCCGCATTGCTTGGCGATGCCGTGTCGGGGCACAGGTCGCAGGCGTCCCCGAAGCCGTCGCCGTCCCGATCCGCCTGGTCCGGCTCGAAGACCTGCTCGGGGTTCGCCACGACCAGACAGTTGTCTTCCGAGTCCGGCACCCCGTCGCAGTCCTGGTCCGCGTCGAAGCGGAACCTGGTTTCGCGGGAACCTTCGACGAAACCGGCGTCGGTGACCTCGGTGAACTCCGTCACCCCGCTCCCCACCAGCTGATCCCCCTGTTGGAGGATACCGGAGAACATCCTCCACCAGGCTGCCGTCGCGCCGGCGCTGCTCTCCAGCATCCGAATGAGCGCCGGACTTACCCCCGGCAAGGTGCGCAAGTGGGCGAAGTGCAGTCCCTCATCCAGTTCGGCCCCGAAGTTGAGGAACGCGGACAACAGCCTTCCCAACCGTGACCCGAGACCGAACACCATCTTCCGCGCCGCATCGAGGCTCTCGCCCAGGTTTCCGAGAATGATCGGTGCGCCGATCGGCGTCAGGACCAGGCCGGCCACCAGCCAACACCAGAAGCCGGCGTCCACTTGCAGCGAGTAGTCGCTGTCTGCCGTCCGACCGGACCAGGAGAAATCGAGGTTCTTGGGGGTCCCGACCAGGTTCGCCGTGTCGAGGATCCAGGATGTCTCCCAACGGGGATCACTGGGCTCCACGAAGTCACCGTCGATTCCGTGGAAGCCCCACCAGGTCCAGGCGGCGCAGTCGTCCGGGCACGTGCTGAGCAGGCCCGCGGCCCCTCCGTCGTCGCACGCCTCGCCGGGATCGACGCGTCCGTTGCCGCAGAGCGTGGAACCACCGAGCGGGCAGCGTCCTTCCCCGATCCGTACATCCGCCATCAACTCGACGTCGACGAATGTCCAGTCGCCGCTCGTGCAGAGCCAGACCGGCAGCTCGAGCCACCACGGAACATCCCATGTGCCGGCTCCGCGAAGCTGGATCGAGAGCTGCGGGACCCCGGTCGGAAACGAGGGCTCGGACCACCGCACGCGCACATCCGAAGCGAACTCGATCGAGGCGGCGCTGAGCTGCGATACGCTTGCCGACAACCCTTCCATCGGATCGGATGGGTCCGCGTTTCCTGGGATGATGGGCAGCGGGCACGTGCCGAGCAGAGAGCCGACCAGACAGTCATTGTCGGGATCCGTGTCGGGGTCGCCCGCGGCGTCGCGAAGGGGATCCGGGTCGCACATTTGGCCGTAGGCTTCGCGCACCTCGGCGAAGGTCGCCTCGAAGAGCGGCGTCCGCAGGTCGGTCCGTTCCTGCCGAGCCAGGGTGTTTCCCTCCCCGGACGAGGCAAGGACGTCCCGGCCGTCGAGGTACACCTGGAACGAGGCGTTCTTGATGTCCACCCGGACACGAATGACGTCGTCCAGGAACTGCTCGAGCCGGTCGGCAACCCACGGCTGCGTCACCCGTTCGGCCGGTTCCTTCAGGCTCCAGTGCCCCTCGCCATGAACATCCGAAGGGAGGATCCAGTCGACGATCCGGTCGACGAACATGCCCTGCTGCGGCCAGCCGCCCTCGAAGGGGAGTCTGCCGTCCGGCCACCGGAACTCCCGGCAACCCGCCGCCTGCACGAACAACAGCCCGACGACCACGGTCAGCAGTCTGTGCCTCATCGGTTCCTCCCTCCCGTGCCCGCTGCGCGGGCTGAACACCGTTCCATCAACCCCAGCGCGAGGTTCGTTGGCTCGGACGACGACGGTCGGCCCCGTGGCTTCAAGGCTCGGGCCGCGTTCGACGCACCTGCGGCATGTGGACGATGTGAGACCGCCACCAGGAACGCCGCCGGATCTCGTTCTCTACGAAGCGCT
>JAFGHH010000336.1 GCA_016930215.1 Deltaproteobacteria bacterium | reverse complement strand
GTCGCTGGCGACGACGCTGACGTTCTGCACGGTGATCGCGTCGGACAGCTCGGCGGAGAACGACCCGCGACCGCCGGGCAGCTCGAGCCGCGGGAGCCACAACGAGGTCGGCTCGAACTTCGTGCGCAGCACGAGCCGCGCGCGCAGACTCCCGCTACCCCTGCCGAAGCCGGAGCCGGAGCCGGAGCCGAGGCCGTGACCCATCGCCCGACCTTCCATCTGCGGCAGCTCGGCGATGGCCTGGAACAGCGCGTCCGACGACGGGCCGCCCGAGTGCCAGCCGAAGACGGGCGGCCAGCCGATGTCGTAGGTATCGGGCCCCCAGGTGCGCTGCACGACGGGCCAGGTCAGCGTCTGCGCCCCGGTGGTGGCCAGCACGCGCAGGTCGGGGTTGTAGAACCGATCCACGGGCGAGCGTTCCAGCGGGTCGCCGAGCGACAGCACGGCGTCGTCGACGACGGATACGCCGGCGATGGCGTCGCGCGTCTCGCCCTCGGGGCCGGTCACCTCCACGTCCACGTCGAGCCGTCCGCCGGGCTCCGCCCGTTCGGGGAGGCCGTGCAGGGTCACGGTCAGCTCGCGTTGCGCCCGCACCACGAGGTTCTGGCCGTCGGTCAAGAGGCCGACCTCGGCCCCCTGCCGTCCGAGGCAGAACAGCGACAGTAGCGCGGAGCCCCAGGAGGGCACCTGGAACGTCCCGCGAGCCACCGGCTTCCCGCCCTCGCGCGTCACCGGGATCAGGAACGAGTGGACGAGCGACCCGGAGCTGTCGGTGAGGTCGGCGTGGACGACCGCCTCGGCCGGCTCCACGTCGCCCGGGAACAGCACCTCGAGGGCCACGTCGTGCCGCTCGACGACGTTGGTGTCCGGAACGGCGGAGCGCAGCGGCAGCGGCGGGGACACCTCGAACGAGGCCTCGGCGGCCGCCTCCCGCACGTTCGGCAGGTAGGCCCGCAGCTCGAGGTACTGCGGCTCGTTCCAGGTGTCCTGCTCGGCCACCGCGTCGAGGATCTCCCACGGATCGAAGTCCTCGTCCTGCTCTTCGCCCGCGTCCTCCGGCTGCTCGGGCTCGGACGCGTCCGGTTCGGCCGACGGAGCTTCCGGCGCCGGGAAGCGGAACGCCGCCACGCCGCCCTCGTCCGTCCGCGCCGCGAGCGGCTCGCCGAACTCCGGCCGCTCGAGCCGGACCTCGAGCCCCCGCTGCGGCTCGTCCGCCAGGTCGACGACCCGCACCATCGCGTTGACCGGCTGGCCCGGCGCGTACTGCTCGCGGTCCAGCTCGATCGTCGCCGAGTACGGGTTGACGACCCAGGCGAGCTGCCGGCGGACCGTGTCGGACCGGCCCCACGAGTCGACGACCTCGATCGCCACGTCGGCGTAGGGCGACCGCCAGCCCTGCCAGGAGGCGAAGCGTTCCGCCAGCACCTTCACGACGGAGGCCGGCAGGATGAAGCGGTGCGGACCGGGGCCCTGCACCGCCCGCTCCTCCTCGTGCACCTCCGTCGGCTCCCCGTCGCCCGGCACCACCGCCACGCGGATCGTCCCCTCGCGGAACGTCCCGCCGCCGAAGTACCCGAGTCGCACCTCGAACGGCACCTCGGTCGTGTCCGGCGTCAGGTAGTGGCCCAGGTCGTGCCGGATCTCCAGCTCCGGCGGCACGAAGTCGGTGATGCGCAGGCTCGCCTCCGCCTGCTCCTCGCCGTAGCGCGCCTCCAGGCGGTAGTAGCCCTGCGGGCTGTGCGCGGGGATCGGGAGGTCGAGCGTGGCGACGCCCCAGGAGTCGGTGCGGACGGCTCCACCCCCGACCAGCCGCCCCTCGGGAGACAGCAGGTCCAGCTCCGCCTGCGCATCGGCGAGCGGGGCGTAGTCGCCGCGAAGCTGCCAGCCGAGCCCCCGCACGTGCACGGTGTCGCCCGGCAGGTACGTTCCGCGGTCCGTCTGCAGGTACAGCACGGGGAAGGCGAACGACTGGGTGCGCCGGAACGAATGATACTCGAAGGAGCGGGCCCGGCGGCCGGCGACCACCGTGATGCGTCCCTCCTCCTCCGTGCGCTCGGGGTCGGGCCGGCGTCGGAAGACGAACGTGCCGTGCTCGTCGGTGCGCCCGATCCGCTTGCCGTCGAGGTAGACGTCGGCGCCGGCGGCCGGCTCCCAGCCGGGGCCGAAGGCGACGAGGTGGGCGTAGCTGCCGAGGTCGGCCCAGCTCTGGTACGGGCTGTCGATCACGAGTTGCACGACGTCGGCCGGTCGCGGGCGGCTTCGCGGCCACGAAGACGGCACGCGCTCGACCACGCCCGCGCGCCGGATCGTCCAGCGGGCCAGGTCCAGCTCCCACTCGCGGTGCTTGTCGTCCCCACGCTCGGCCAGCCGCTCCAGATCGGCGGTCAGTGCGCGCCCGTCGCCGGCCGACCCGAGCAGGACATCGATTGCGCCCGGGTCGGCGGGCGGCGCGGCTGCCCGGAGTCCTCCCTCGGGTGCCGGCTCGTCGCCGGTCGCGGCAATGCTGCGGGCGGGCGGTGCCGCGAATACCGCGTCGGTCAACCAGTCGTGGAAGTACGGCGATTCTCGCGGCGGGGGCGGAGGAGTGGTGCCGACGGGGCAGCCGCCCAGCAACACGGAGAGTGCCAGTAATACCAAGGCTTTCGGCATCTTCCGCCTCCCTCGACCGGCGTCCCTCCCCGCTTCGGGTCGACCGGCCCCGCGACTCCCGGCTCAGAGGCGCTCGTGGAACGGAAGTTCCCGGGATCCCCGCAAGACGCGCCCTGGACCGACGCATCCTGGACGAATCCGCCTGCCGGCCGCTATCCTCGGCAGAACGGCCCCGCGGCGAACGGAGCGACGCCGGGACCGGGGACGGCAGGAGGGACGAAATGATGCGAACGGCAACGGGGTGGATCGCGCTGCTCGCAGCCGCCGGGCCGGTGGTCGGCGGATGCGGCGACGACTCGACTGTCTCCGACGACGGCGGGCTCACCGACGTCCCGGTCGATTCGGCGCCCGAGGCCGATGCGGCGCCCGAGGCCGACGTGGCGGTCGAGGCCGACACCGACGTCCCGGCCGAAGCCGAGGCGGAGACGGTCGATGATGGGCACGGGGACGGGGCGGTCCCGGCGCCGACCTACACGCCGCTGGTGGTGGAGGACTTCGAGGAGGGGACGGACGAGCAGGATGCAGGCTGGCCCGCCACCACGGGCGGCCCGATGGCCTACGACACCGAGCGCTTCCGCTCGGGCGGCACCTCGATCCGCGTCTCCTTCCGGCACGGCGCGAACGGGTACGGCGGCTATCGCGACCTGCCCCGGCCGGTGGCTCCGGGCGAGACGGTCTGGTACCGGGTCCGGCTGTTCCTGCCGGCCACGCTGTCGCTGTCCTACGGCGACACGTCCGGGGACGGGTTCGGCTGGAACAAGTTCCTCGTGATGGCCCGGCCCGGCCACGGCAGCCCGCGGATGTACGTACAGCCGCGCAGCCCGTTCAAGGTCGACCACGGCGACCCGGAGTTCTACGGCACGGGGCTGTACGTGAACCACGACGGGCTCGGCGACGCCTACTGCCGACTCATGGAGGAGACCTACACGTTCCCGCGCGACCGCTGGTTCGCACTGCAGATGGCGTGGCACGTGGCGACCGACGGCTCGGCCTGGATCCGCGTCTGGTCCGACGACGAGTTTCTGGGCGAGTGTCCCGGCGCCGGCGCGGTGCCGGACGGCTACGTCGTGCAGTCGTGGGGCATCGGCGACTACTGGAACGGCGGCGCCTGGATCCAGGGCGACTCCACCGGTGACTTCTGGCTCGACGACGTGGTGCTCACCGCCGAGACGCCCAACACGGTCGACGTCGGCGGCCGCCCGTTCGTCCACCCGGACCACTTCTGAGCGGCGGGCGTTCTACGGTACGGGCGCGGGCACCAGGCCGGGCAGGTCGAGGAGACGCGGAGCGAAATCGAGCGGCACGAGGACGGCGGCGTGGCGAAGGCCGCTCTGCCAGACGATCGGCAGCTCGGTCGTCGAGCCCGCGTCGTCGCCGGCGAAGCGCGCCGCGACGGTCTCCGACGGTGCCTGCCGGTCGAAGACCGTCTCGGCGCCCCAGCTCGAGACGCCGGCGTCGAGGTCGACGTGCAGGATCCGGAAGCGGTCGGAGAGGCGCTTGGCGCCGAGCCCGGCCAGGGCCTCGAGCCGCTCGAACAGCCGGTTCCAGGTGAAGTCGGAGACCCAGACCGGGCTGCAGTAGCCCATGAAGTCGGCGGTCGAGGGCGGGAGGTACCGGCCGTCGCGCGGGTCGCGGCCCCAGACGCCGATCAGCCCCCCGTCGTACGGGTAGTCGCGGTCGTCCCGCGGGACGCTGCACCCCGAGTGGCCGCGCCCGAACTCGTGGCCCAGCTCGTGGACCATCGTCCAGGCCGACGCCGCCCCGGTGAACCCGAGGCCGGAGCCGACCCGCAGGTCCGACATCCGGGCGTCGGTCACCAGGTAGCTCTCGCCGGCGACGCACATCGGCGTGCAGTAGGCCGCGAACGTCGCGTCCGGAGCCACGAGCGAGTAGTAGTGGCTCTGGGGGATCTCGCCCTCGGACGCCTTGAGGTCGGAGACGTGGGCGTTGAGCGCGCCGAAGTTGAACCCGGACCAGGTCGGCGGCTGGTCCCAGTACAACTCCTCGTGGAGCACGATGTCCCAGGCCACCGCCGGGTAGGTCGCGGTCAGCGTCCTGCGATACAGCTCGAGCTGCTCCGGGCTGGTGTCCGGGACGTACTCGGTGCCCTCGCGGGCGTAGCGCACCGGGATCAGCACCAGACGCACCGGATCGGGCACGCTCCCCAACTGCACCGGGCGCAGCGAGCCGTCGGCCGGGTAGCGCGCGGCGTGCGACGTGCCCACGGGAACGACGGGCGCCAGCGGATCGACCACCGCCACGGCCAGCGACAGCTCGCCCGAGACCTCGTCGGCCGACAGCTCGAACTCGACGACCGACTCCGGGCGCTCGAGCGACGACGGGCCGGAGGGGACGAACGTCGTGTGCTGCCACGCCGGACCCGCCCCGCGGTCCAGCGCCAGCGCGATCGTGACCTCCCGGCCGTCGAACTCCGGCGCCGGGTCGAGGAAGACGACGACGGTCGCCGCCTTGCCCGCGACGACCACCGCGTTGAGGTCCGCGCGTTCCTCGCCGGCGACCCACAGCGGCACCTCCACCGACTGGAAGATCGAAACGCCGGACACCGACAGCTCCGGCACCAGCCGACGGTAGACCTCGCCCGAGGCGGCGGACGAGTCGTCGCCGCAGGCCGGAGCGAGCGCGACCGCCGCCAGCACGAGCAGCGCCGGGAGCAGCCGGGAGTCGTCCGGGATGCGATCTGCGGGGTGTTCGGCGGGCTCGGGCACGAGGCGACTACGCATGTTCGACCCTCCGCCGTTGAAGGTGCCCCGGTCCGGCGGCGGAGTCAATCCGCACGGGGTCCGCCATGCGGCGGCGGCCGTGCTATCCTGTCGCCCGGGAGGACGCGCGGCGATGCGACAGGGAAGCGCCTTGCGGCGGGACGACTCCGGGCGGACTGTGCGGACGAAGACCGCGATCGCCGCAACCGCCGGCCTGCTCGCACTCCTCGCGCTCCTCGGCTGCGACCACGGCGTCCGCCTGCTCGGACCGTACGACGCCGGCGAGTCGCCCCGGCCCGACGGAGCCGACGCCGACGCGCCCGACACCGACGTCGGGGATGCCGACGCGCGCCGCGACGACGTCCGCGACCCGGACGGCGACCCGGACTACGAGCCGCCGTTCGACGGGCGGTTCGAGCGACCCGACGGCTACTGCCCGCTTCCCGGTTTCCCCCGCTACACGTACGCGGAGAACGGCGCCTACGCCCTGCCCACGGCCGCGGGCCCCGCCCCGGTCTCCCGGCGACGCCCCACGCTGTCGTGGGGCACGATCGGCGGCGGCTGCGACAACCCGATCTTCGACCTCGAGCTGGACGACTCGTGCCGCCCCGACGCGGTGGCGGACTGCGCCTTCCCCAGCCCCGAGCTCCAGGTCTACGACATCGCGCACACGCGGTGGACCTCGACGCACGACCTTCCCGTGTCGAACCGCGTCCCCGTCGGCACGCGCTACGCCTGGCGCCTGCGCGGCTGCTGCCCGGGGAACTGCTGCACCGAGTGGAACCGGCCGCGCTACATCGAGGTCGGCCGGCAGCCGAACGACCTCGACGGCGACGGCTACGGCGACCTGCTCGTCGGCGCGCCCCGCACCGACGCGGCCGGCACTCCGCCCGGCTCGGTCTACCTGTTCCTGGGCGGACCCGCGCCGGACGCAGGTGCCGACCACGTGCTGACCGGCGCGAACGACGGCGACCGGTTCGGCGCGACGGCGGCCTGGCTGCGAGACCTCGACGCCGACGGGTTCGCCGACTTCGGGGTGGCGGTCCCGGGCACGCACTCCGTGCAGCTGTTCCGCGGGGCGGCGAGCGGATCGCCCGAACCGATCCTCGACTACCCGGTGCGCGGCGCGAGGTACGCCGCCGGGCCTGCCGCCGCCGGCGACTTCGACGGCGACGGCTTCGCCGACGCGGCCGTCGCCGCGCGATCCGCCGCGGCCGCCGACGGCGGTCTGATCGTGCTGCGCGGCGGAACACGGCCGGGAACCGACGTCTGGCGGTTCGATCGCACGTACGATCATCCGGCCGAGCTCGCGGTCGCCGGCGTCGGCGACCAGCTCGGGAACGGCTACGCCACGATCGCGCTCGGGCTGTCCGACGTGTGGGAGCCGGAATGCCCGCGCGGCTCGGTGGCACTGTTCGACGGAGCCGCGGCGTCCTCCGACGTCGGTTCGAGCGGTTTCGAGATCAGCGCCGACTGGCTGGAATGCCACGACCGGTTCGGCCAGACGCTCGACGCCGTCGGCGACGTCAACGAGGACGGGTTCGACGACATCCTGGTCGGCGACGGCGACTACCCGGCGTACGGCCTGACGGCCCGGGCGCTGGTCTACTTCGGCCCGTTGCCGCCCGGCTGGCCCGGGATCTCCGAGCCGGCCGCGGTGGGCCGGGCCGCGGAATACGACACCGGGTTCGCCGAGGCGCTGGCGGGAGCGGGAGACGTCAATCGCGACGGACACGTCGACCTGGCGGTCGGCGCCCCGCGCGAAGGCGGCTTCGGCCGCGTACACCTCTACCTCGGCACCGGCACCCTCGAGTCGTACGTGGAGCTGGTGCTCGACGCGCCGGTCGGCGCCCCGGCCGGGTTCGGCGCCGCGGTCGCGGGGGCTCCGGACGTGAACGGCGACGGCTTCGACGACCTGCTGGTCGGCGCGCCGGGCGCCGGCGCCGAGGTCGGCGCGGCGTATCTGTACCTCGGCGGCGACCCGCCCTCGACCGCGCCGGCGCTGGAGCTGCGCGGCCGCGACCCCGGCGACCGCTTCGGCGCCTCCGTCGACTAGCGGGGCTCCTCCTCGCACTGGATCGAGTCGGCGACGAGGCCGATGCCGCCGAGCTGTCGGAGCTTGGCCACGCGGTCACGGCCGAGATACGCGGCGAGGTCCTGCAGGACCTCCTGCCGCTCGCGGCGGAGCTTGCGCCACGCCTCGAGCGGCGCCTCGCGCCCGGCGATCACCTCCTCCACGGCCGTGTGCCGCTGCCCGCGCGCGGCGCAGACGAAGTCGCGGACCCAGGCCGACTCGACGGTGTTCAAGCCGAGGCTCTGCTCGAGCATCCGGCGGGCGGTGTCGTCGCGCGCGGCCCGCGCCTCCTCGCGCCGCGTCGCCTCGAGCTGCATCGTCCGCTCGACCTCCTCCCGCACCCGCCGCTCGAGCTCCGCGCGCACCTCCGGCTCCGCCAGGCAATCGGCTTGCAGCGCCGGCAGCTCGGGCGCCGGCGGCTCGGCCGGCGCGACCGCCGCGGCGGCGTCGTTCTCGCACCGCTCGAGCAGCGCGCGGGCCGCCTCGAGGCGCACGACGCAGCGCTTGAGGGCCGCGCTATCGCGCGCCAGGCCGGGCGCGGGCTCGACGCGCACCTCGGCCGAGTCCGGGTCGGCGCCCTCCCCGCCCGGCTCCGCCGGGTCCCCGCCGGTGACGACGGCGGGCCTCGTCCACCAGGCCACCGCCGCGGCCGCGGCGCAGACCGACGCGAGCACCCACGGCGCGGCGCGTCGCCACCCGGATCTCGCCGGCGGAACCGGCGGCACCGACCGCGATGTCCCCGTCACGTCCGCTCCTTCCGTCGCGCCTCGTCCAGCACGACGTTCGCCGCCTGCCGCACGGCGCGGTGCACCCAGACGAAGACCGCGAAGAACCCGAGCACGGCCGCGGCCAGCCCGGCGACTCCGGCGAACAGCGACTCGTACAGGTAGGCCGTGCCCCATCCGACCGAGCGGTGCATCTCGTCGAGCAGCGCGGCGCCGCCGACGGCGGTCGCCGCCGTGGTCGCCGCCACGAGGAGGGCCGCGAGATAGGCCAGCCCGACCGCCTTGAGCCAGCGCCGGCCGGTACGCTCGCCGCGGCGCGCCGAACGGCGGCCCCACCACAACCCGACGAGCCAGCCGAGCACCGCGCCCAGGCCGGCCCCGACCCACGGCGCCGCCGTCGTCAGGACCGTCGCCTCGCCCGGCGGCCGCACCGCCAGACCGATCGCATCGGCCGGCAGACCCATCCAGCGTCCGACCAGGCGGTCGCCGAAGCGATCCAGTTCGAGCGACGCAGTGTAGTCCCATGCCGGCGGCAGCTCCACCGTCAGCTCCAGCTCGCCCAGCGAGGCCCAGTCCCGCGCCGGCGCCAGCAGGTAGGCGACGAGGTACTCGCGGCAGGGCGACCGTCGCCCGTGGTACTCGCCCGGGCGCACCTCGGACTCCACCGACAGCACGTGCGTGCCGGGGGCGAGCGCGGTGGTGAACGCCAGGCCGCCGATCCTCGCCTCGTCGGCCTCGAAATGCACCGGCTCGCCGCCGACGCCCCGGAGCGGCACCGGAGCCCGCCATGCGGGCGGCAACGCGGGCTTCTCGAGCGGCGACGACGGCACCGGCACACCGTCGAGCAGCACCGAGCCGGCGACGACACCGGGCGAGACGAACACCAGCCGCAGCTCCGGCAGCTCCTCGTCGACGCGGAACCGGTACGCGGCGACGACACGGACCGGACGGCCGAAGGCCAGCGGGCGGAGGTCGAGCAGCAGCGCCTCGCGCTCGACCGGCGGCAGCGCCGGTCCGGCCAGCGGCTCGCCGGCCGCGTCTCCCGGGAACCAGTCGCGCCCGACGTTCGCGGCGGCGACGGACGGCCCGAGCAAGCCGCTGCCCATTGCCAGCACGCCGCAAAGCGCCGCCACCCGCCGGATCCGCCCGCCGCGCATCGCACCTCCCGCCCGCGGGGGAACGTTGCACCACCCGGGCCGGACCTGCAAGCGCGCACTCCCGGCCGGCGGGGCTCCGGATTGACCGCTGCCCCGGCCTCGCGGGATGCTCGGTCCGCCGTCGGCGCCGCACCGGACCGGTTCCGCCGGCGGTCGCGGCTCCGCCGCGCCGGAAGGGAAGAGACGGGGCGATGGAAGCTGTCACGGTGCTCGTCGCGCTCGGGGCGGTCGGGATCGCCCTGGCCATCAACCACCTGGTGAAGCGGGCCCGGCGGGACCGTTGGGGCGCGTACGCGCGAAGCCGCGGGCTCCAGCCGCGCCCGGGCTCGACCTGCCGACTGTTCGGCGTCTTCGACCGCACGGTGGTCGCGCTGGACGAGGAGACGCGCAGCGCGGGAAAGACGCGCTACACCGTGACCAAGGCCAGCGCGTTCTTCTCGCTGCCGATGCCGGACGGGCTGAACGTCACCGCCGAGGGGCTGGGCGCCGGCTTCGCGATCGCCTTCGGCGGACAGGACATCCAGGTCGGGCACGCCGACGCCGACGAGACGCTGCGCATCCAGGCCTCGGACGAGGCGGCGACGCGGCTGCTGTTCGCCCGCGACGGGGCCCGGCGCGCGATCGTGGATTTCGTCCCGACGGAACAGGAGGGACGCGTGAGCGCGGCCCGCGTCGGCTTCGTGCTGCGCGGCTTCATCGATGACCCCGGGGTGCTCGACGCGATGCTGCGCAAGGCCGGCGGCGTCGTGCGCGCCGTCGAGTCCGCCCTCGCGGTCGACCCGGCACTCGACGAGTACCTCCGGCACTCCGGACCGGGCGAGGCGTATCCGCTGCCGACGGAGTGGATCGAGCCGACGGCGGAGCGTCCCGCCGCACCCTCCGCGCCGCCGAGGCCTCCGGTCGCCGCGCCCCCGCCGACCGACGACGGAGCGGCGCCGCCGTCGGGAGTCGACGCGCTCGTCGCCGAGCTGTCGGCGGGCGGCCGGGTCGAATCCACCGGCTCGTTCACGCTGGACCGCGACGCCGCGCGCGCCAAGCTTGCCCGCTTCCGCCTGCGCGACCCCGAGCAGTACGTCCTGGCCCTGATCCGCGCCGCCGTGCTCAAGGGCGCCTCCCGGATCGATGTCACGCTCGACGCCGACGACCTGCGGCTTGCCTTCGACGGCCGCCCGTTCGCGCTCGCCGACTTCGAGGAGCTGTACGGGGCGCTGTTCGTCGGCGGCGAGGACGCCGATCTGCGCGCCCGCCGGCAGCTGGCGCTGGCGGTGACCACCGTCGAGGCCGTCAAGCCGAAGTTCGTGCGCATCCTCTCCGGCGGCGGGCCGGACGCGGCGAGCTTCACCCTCACCCCGGGCGAGCCCGACCGGTACGGGCCGACGGAGGAGCGGACGGACGGAACGACGATCCACGTCAAGTCCGGCCTCCTCGCCGCCCTCGGCGGCCGTCGCGGCCGCCTCGCGGAGCTGCTCGAGTCCCGCTGCGCCTTCGCGACGCTCCCGATCTCGGTGAACGGCAAGGTCGTCTCCCGGAACGCCTTCGCGGAACCGGCCTGGGGTGCCGTGGAGCTCGACGGACCGGGCTTCCGCGGCCTCGTCGGCCTGTGCCCCACCCGCACCCGGAGCCAGGAGGTCGCCTGGGTCGTCGACGGCGTGGTCGCCGCCCGGCACGAGCTGGACGACTGGCCCCGCGAGCTGACGGCCGTCGTCGATGGCTCGGCCCGACTCAAGCTCGACGTCTCCGAGGGCGACGTGGTCCGCGACGCGGCCCATGCCGAGCTGGTCGCGGCGGTGCACGCCGCCCTGCCCCGGGTCTACCACCGCCTCGGCGAGCAGCTCGCGCAACGCCCGCTCGGCCGCTCCGACTTCCCCAGGAGCTGGGCCGCCGCCGTCCTCCGCTCGGTGGCCCGCGGCTTCCCCGACGCCCGGGCGTTCGCCGCGAACGGCCCGGCCCGCTGGCTGGCCGAGCTGCCGCTGTTCCAGGACGTCCGGCTCCGCGACGTTTCGCTCGCCGAGCTGCTCGACGGCGCCGCCGACGGTACGGCCGGACGCGCGGACTACGCGCTGGCCGGCCTCGGGATCCACACCGAGTCGAGCGGCTACGACGAGCTGTCGCGCCGACGCATCGTCTGGGTCGGCTGGCGCCACGACCCCCGCCTCCGGGCCTTCCTGCACCGCACGTTCGGCGACCGGCTGCCGTGCCTCAACGACCGCCTGCTCGACTGCCCGCGCAGCATGGAACTGCTCGAGGAGCTGACCGGCCGCGGATGGCTCTGAGTCCGGGAACTTCCGCAACCGAAGGGACACCAAGGCGGCGCCGAAAGGAGCGGACGACCGATGCGACGAATTTGCGAAGTCCTTCCGTTGCTTCTGCCGGCGGTCCTGCTGGCGACGACCTCCGCAACCGCCGACGGCCTCCCGGCTGCCGAAACGCCGGCGACCGAACGAACCGCCGACGCGCCCCCCGCTTCCCCGCCCGAGGGCGTCGCCGACCCCAAGACCGCCGTCTGCCGGATCACCGACGAACGGGTGGCTCGGCTCCAGGGATTGGTCGTCACGCCCGCGGGGATGGGCCCGTTCGTCCTGTGGGCCGAGGACGTGGCGGTGACGGCGGGCCTCGACGGCGACGCCACGCCGGGCGTGCATGTGAAGGGACGGCTCGAGTTCGTCGCCTCGGCGCCCGACCTGCCGCTGCGAGCGGCGGGCGGCCTGGTGACCGGGGCCAACGTCACCGTCTCCCCCGACTCCAGCATCCTGCGCGCCACCGCCGACGCCGACGGACTGCTCGCCGACGTCTCCATCGGAAGACAGGTCACCGTGCGCAACGTACGGCTCCCCTGCTCGGGCCTCGGCATCGACTTCCCGGGGCGCGTCTCGTGGGCCTCGCCGGCGACCCCGCACGACAGTGCCGTGCTGTTCCCGAAGAGGCTCCCGCTGCGGCTCGCCGACGGCCCCACCGCGGAACCGACGGTCGTCGTCGAGGTCTCGGACGAAGTGCAGCGAGGACACCGGCGGGACTACCTCCCGCTCGTCGAGCGGGATTCCCAGGGCGACCGCGTGCTGGTGTCGCTCGAGTGGCACGGCGGCGCGAGCATCTCCGGGTGGGCCCGCCGCAGCGCCTTCGTCGCCGGCACCGTTCACATGGGGTTCGGCGGCCCGAGCGGCGGCGGCGAGGGCCGGTGCCTGGGCCACGGAAGCTGCAGCGGCCCCACCGTCTACTGCGGACCCGCCGACGTGGCCGCCGGGGCGGTCGTCTACGCCGAGCAGGGTGCGGGACCGTGGGCCACGGTCCTCGACGGCGAACAGCTCGAGGTCCGTGCCGTCGGGGGCGAGGAATGGGTCCGTCTGAGCGAGGTCCCCGGCCTGACCGAGAACGACCGCTGCGGCGCGCTCGACCACGCCTGGGTCGCCCGCGACAAGGTGCGCCTCCCCGACGACGAGCCCCGTCCGCGACCCGGCGCCTGCGAGGACGGCGCGACCGGCCTGTTCGCCGTGCCGGTGACGGCCGACGCGCAGTGCGGCGACTACGTGTCGCACAACTGCACGGCCACCGTGCCCTTCGTCGTCCGGAACTGCTCGGGCGAAACCGTCGAGCTGCTGCGCCTCGAGTTGGGCGGGGAGGACCGCACGATGGTGGAGATCACGCCGGCGCCGGACCGGGCAACGCTGGCGCCCGGCGGGCGGTTCGAACATTCGTTGGGCTGGATCACCGCCGGCACCTACGAGCTGCGGGCCCGGGCGCGGACGCCGGACGGGTTCCCGATCGCCGCGACGCCGGCTGCCGTCGTCGTGCGGAACCCGGCGCTCGAGGCGGCCCAGGCGGCATGCCGCGCTTGCGACGGCACCTGGAGCGGCTGGGGCATCGCCGGCGTCGAGGGCTGCGACTGCACCACCCGCGACGCCGGCCGCGCCTGCACCTCCGACGCCGAGTGCGAGGGCCGCTGCATGTTCGACGGCTGGGCGCCGCTCGACGAAGACGACCCGCTCGCCGCCGCCGCCCCAACCTGCGCCGACGGCGAACAGCGCCTCGTCGCGCACGGCCGCTGCAGCGAACGGACGAAGATCTTCGGCTGCGTGAGCGTCGTCGGCAGCGAGCCCCGCTTCGACTGCCGCAGACCCGGCCTCTCGGGACGCGCCCCCACGATCTGCATCGACTAGTACGACGCGGCGCAACTCCGTCGCGTCCGTCCGGGTCGCACGGCGCCGGCACCCCGTGCTAGCCTGCCGTCCCATGAACTTGACACAACGACCCGTCGGCGCCGACGCCCCGCGGGAAGCGACCGGGACGGCCGCCGAATCAAGCGACGCCGCGCCGCGCGTGCGCGACCTGATCGATGAGCTGTGTC